>JBDHUV010000021.1:0-11000 GCA_039809365.1 Candidatus Levyibacteriota bacterium | reverse complement strand
AGTGAATTTACATTAGCATTAAACCAAGTCGCCTCTGAAAGAGGTGTTGATCCTCAAGTGGTACTTGATACCATAAAGAACGCAATTCTTGCTGCATATAAAAAAGATCACCCAGTTGAAGAAGAAGTAAATGAAGAGGGAGAAGTAATTGAAAAGATTTCTGTGGAGTTAGACGAGAAAACAGGTGAAACTCGTATTATGGAAGATGAAAAAGATATTACTCCTCCTGGATTCGGAAGAATTGCTGCGCAGACTGCAAAACAAGTATTACTCCAAAAAATTCGAGAGAAGGAAAAAGACGCAATTATAGGTGAGTATACAAAAAGAGTAGGTACAGTGGTAAACGGTATGATTTTAAGATTCCAAGGTCCTACTATTATTGTAGATATTGGAAAAGCTGAAGCGGTAATTCCTCCTGCACACAAAATGCCAAATGAGTCATATTTCTTGAACAAGAAAATGCCTGTATATATTGTAGAAATTAGTGAAGAACGTGGAAGAGAGATTATTGTTTCAAGAAGTCATCCTGGTCTTATTGAAGGATTGCTTCGAAGAGAAGTTCCTGAAGTTGCAGCAGGAAGTGTTACTGTTAAAAAAGTTGTTCGTGAACCAGGAAGTAGAGCAAAAGTTGCTGTATACTCAGAACAATCAGGAATTGATCCTGTAGGAAGCTGTGTTGGACAAAAAGGTGTACGAATTCAAGCAGTTATTGAAGCTCTGGATGGACTAGAGAAAATCGATATGATCCAATGGAGTTCTGATCCTGCAAGACTTATTATGAATGCTCTTTCTCCAGCAAAGGATTTAGAAGTTGAAGTTTTTGAAGAAGAAAAACTTGCAAAAGTAAAAGCTCCACGTGAAGAGATGCCTCTTGTTATTGGCAGAGAAGGTCAAAATGTTCGTCTTGCTTCAAAATTGTCAGAGTATAACATTGAAGTTGAAGGATTTGAAGGTGAAACACAGCCAGCTGAAGTAGTTGATGCTGTAGAAAATAAAGAGGAAACTGTAGAACCAGAAGAAGTAAAAGAAGAGAAACAAACAACTGATGAAGCATCAGTAGAGTCAGATACTACCAATGAGGCAAAATAGTATGAGACAGGTAATATCTTTTTATATATGGAAAAAACAACAGAATCTTCACAATCTTTATATCCTCCTGTAGTTTCAGTTCTTGGCCATGTTGATCATGGAAAAACCTCTTTATTAGATAGAATTCGCACAAGTGACATTGCTTCTGGTGAAAGAGGCGGTATTACACAAAAAATTGGTGCATCTTCAATAGAAGTTGAGCAGGAAGGGAAAAAGCGTACCATTACTTTTATTGATACCCCAGGTCATGAAGCGTTTAGCAATATGAGATCTCAAGGAGTGAGTGCAGCAGATGTTGTTCTTCTTATTGTTGCAGCAGACGATGGAGTAAAACCCCAGACAGTAGAGTCTATTGAAAAAATTCGTGAAGCAAAAATACCATTTATTGTGGTGTTTACAAAAATAGATACTGAGAGGGCAAATGTAGAAAGAGCAAAGCAAACAGTGATGAAAGAAGGGGTTCTTCTTGAAGGACTTGGGGGAGATGTTCCATATATCCCGGTCTCTTCTAAAACAGGCGAGAATATTAAAGAACTTCTTGACCTTATTCTTCTTGTTTATGATATGTCAGCATCTAAAAAAGATGGAGATAAACCATTTTTAGGTGTAGTTATTGAGTCGCTTCTAGATAAAAGACGAGGAATAGTTGCAAGTGTCGTAGTAAAACAAGGACAGTTAACAGTAGGAGAAAAATTATTTAGATTTGCAGAAGAAGTAGGGAAAGCCCGGGCACTTTTTGATACCTATCTTACATCAGTAAAAAATGCACAACCTGGACAAGCAATTGAAATTATTGGGCTTACGCAGACATTACCTTCAGGCTCTTTAATTTTTACTACTGCTCAAGAACAGGAAGAGATTGTTCAAGATGTACTGAAAAAATCCTCATCTGCAAGCAGTATTCAGGCATTTTTCGATGAAAAACCAAGCTCAGTGTCTGTTATTCTTAAAACTCAAACAGCAGGAGAGTTAGAAGCTATTAAGCAATCTCTACCTGAAGATATTACAATTCTTTCTGAAGGACAAGGTGAGATCGGTGTTTCAGATGTAATGATGGCAAAGGATTTTAGTGGAATTGTGCTTGGGTTTAATGTCCCTATTGCAAAAGAAGCAAAAAAGCTTGCCGAAACTGAAGGTATATTCTATCGAGTCTACACAATTATCTATGAATTATTAGATGAAATTGCTGATGCTGTCGCAATGGTACAAGAAGAAGGACGAGAGAAAATACTTGGAAAAGCTTCGATTATTGCTTCATTTGAAGGTACTCAGGGTGAAATATTAGGAGTACGAGTAAATGAAGGTCGCCTGCTCATTAATGATACAGTGCGAGTTGAAAGAGAAGGTGCAGTAACGGGTGAAGCAAAAATAGCTACGCTTAAACGAGTAAAAGAGGATGTGAAAGAAGTGGGGAAAGGTCAAGAATGCGGAGTGACCTTAACCCAGCCTGTTGACTTTCGCCCCGGTGATATGTTAATATCCTATAGATAATTCTGATAGGATAGAATTCCTATTAATATTTATATGGATAATCAAAAAATAGCTCAGTTAATTCCACAAGCAAAAGACATTTTACAAAGCGCAGATAACGTCGGTATCATTGTTACTGAGTTTCAATCTCTTGATAAAGTAGGAGCAGGGCTTGCTCTTTACCTTGCATTACAAGAGGCTGGGAAAAATGTCCAAATAGTATCTCGTAAAGACCCACTTGTTGAAATTTCTAATTTAGTTGGAATAGACAAACTTTCTCGTAATTTTGAAGGAATAACAAAAAAACTTGTTGTTTCTCTTCCTTATTATGAAGGAGAAGTAGAGAAAGTATCATATAATATTGAAGGAAATAGATTAAATATCAATTTATTTGCTGCAAAAGACAAAGGAATTTCATTTAAAGAAAAAGATGTAGACTTTATCCGTTCAGGTTCAAACCCATCAGTACTCGTAACAATTGGGATTCGTAAAGAAGAGGAAATGGCAGGGTTGGTGTCTCCTGATGCTCAAGTAAAAATGATCAGATTAGACACTGTTGTTCCGCAACAAAATTTTGGAGAAGTGACAATTGCAGATCCAGATTTTTCTTCAATCTCAGAGATAGTTACTATGCTTATCCGGGAACTCAATCTTCCAATAGATGCAGATACTGCTCAAAATCTTTTGGATGGAGTAGTTTTTGCAACCAATAATTTCTCAGCTCCAAATACATCATCTGCAGCCTTTGCAAGTGCTGCATATCTTCTTGCACACGGAGCACAAAGAAAAAATATTCCTGTACAAAGCAGATCTGGTGAGCAAAGGAAACCTAGACAAGAATCTGTAAAAGTAGCCCAAGAACAACAATCAGTTCCAATGGAAGAAGTATCTCCACCTCAAACGAACAACACTACAGAAATAGTACAAGAAGCAATGCCTGAACAAAAGAGAACAGAAGAAGTTCCAAGTGATTGGTTTGTACCAAAAGTTTTTAAAAGTTCAAAAGTACAAGAATAATTCTACACAGTAAGCTAATAACCTACTATTTTAGATTTTATTAAAAACTTCGTTGCAACAAGTAAGATATGTAACCTTGCTCGGAAATAAGTATTTCAGATTGCAATCACTACCTACTTTTGATAAAATACGTAAATATGCCATTAAGCACAGAAGAAAAAAAATCAATTATTGAACAGAACGCAGTGATGTCTGGGGATACTGGTAGTCCTGAGGTACAGATTGCGCTTTTGACTCACAAAATAACAAAATTGACTGATCATCTTAAGATCCATCAGAAAGACTCTCATAGTCGTCGTGGTTTGCTTAATATGCTTTCAAAACGACGCAGATTATATAACTTTTTAGTGAAAACCGATAAAAATCGTGCCGTCACGATTGGTGAGAAAGTAGGAATGAAATAAATGAAGCATACTTCAAAGGATTTTGACCTCGCAGGAAGAAAATTAACATTAGAAACAGGAATCCTCGCAGAACAAGCTACTTCAGCAGTACTTGCCAGACTAGGCGATACAATGGTACTTTCTACTGTTGTAATGAGTGAGAAAGACACATCTCTTGATTACTTCCCATTGAGTGTAGAATATGTTGAAAGATTATACGCAGGTGGTCGTATAAAAGGGAGTAAATGGGTAAAAAGAGAAGGAAGACCAACTGATGACGCTATTTTAACTGCTCGCCTTATCGACAGATCAATTAGACCACTTTTTCCAAAAGAACTGAAGAAAGATATCCAAGTTATTATTAATGTACTCTCTGTAGATGGAGAGAATGATCCTGAAATACTTGCCAGTATTGCTACCTCAGCTGCTTTGTCTATCTCAAAAATTCCGTGGAAAGGCCCAATTAGTACAATTAGAGTTGGAATAGTTGGAGACAATGGAGGAAAAGAGATTGTAGTAAATCCTCGAAGTCCTGAAGGACAGTTCCTAGAACTTGATTTAGTAGTATCAGGAACAAGTAAAAAAACAGTCATGATTGAAGCTGCTGCAAAACAAGTTTCTGAATCAACTGTTGCGGAAGCAATTAAAATTGCAAAAGAATGGAATGGGAAAATCATTGAGTTTATTCAAGAATTAGTTGCAGAAGTTGGAGAAGAAAAAATAACAGTTCAAACAGATAGTGATTTACAAGAAACGATCATGCTCGTTGAGAAATCATATAAAGATAAAATTGTTGCAGTCATTGAAGGTGGAGTTGAGAAAGAAAATGTAGGAGGATTAGGTGAGATTGCAGATGAAATTATTGCTCAACAAGGTGAAGATACAGTTGATAAGAAAAAAATACTCGCAGCTCTTGATTATGTGTTTAAAAAGACTATTCGAGAAAACCTTTTGAAAGGAAAACGTCCAGACGGACGAGATCTCAAGCAAGTTCGCCCTATCAGTGGCCGTGTTGGACTTGTTCCTCGTGTACACGGATCTGCGCTTTTTGCTCGTGGGCAAACCCAAGTTTTGACAGTTGCAACACTTGGATCTTCTGCAATGGAGCAGATTATTGAGAGTGCAGAAGGTGAAGAAACAAGAAGATATTTCCACCATTATTCTTTCCCTCCATACTCTGTAGGGGAAACAGGACGTGTTGGATCTCCAAATAGACGAGAAATTGGGCACGGTGCTCTTGCTGAAAAAGCATTGGTACCAGTACTTCCTTCAGAAGCAGATTTTCCATATGTTATTAGACTTGTATCAGAAGTAATGTCTTCTAATGGATCTACTTCTCAAGCTTCAGTTTGTGGTTCAACTATGGCTCTCATGGATGCTGGTGTTCCTATTGCAGCTCCTGTTGCTGGAATTGCGATGGGTATTGTTACAGAGTCTCCAGACCCAGAAAAACCAGAAAATGATACCTATACTCTTCTTACAGATATTATTGGTTTGGAAGATTTTTCAGGAGAAATGGACTTTAAAGTTGCTGGAACAGAAAAAGGAATTACTGCTATTCAATTAGACGTAAAAAATGTAGGGTTAACACTTCCAATGATTGAAGACACTTTGAAAGATGCTCGTGTAGCAAGACTTCATATTTTAGAAAAAATGCATGAAGTTATTCCAGAACCTCGTAAAGAAATTTCTCAGTATGCACCAAAAATTCAAGCTATTAAAATTAATCCTGAGAAAATTGGTGAAGTAATTGGTTCAGGTGGAAAAACAATTAAAAATATTATTGCAACAACTGGAGCAGAAGTAGATGTTGCTGATGATGGTACAGTTTCTATTTCAGGAACTGATCCAAAGAGTGTAGAGAGTGCAATTCATTGGATTGAGACATTAACACGAGAACTTCACAAAGGGGAAGTTTTTGATGGAACAGTAAAAAGACTTCTTGGATTTGGTGCATTTGTTGAATTAGTTCCTGGAAAAGAAGGAATGGTACATGTGTCAGAGATGTCAACAGAGTATGTAAAAGACCCTGCTGATGTTGTTCAGATTGGACAAAAAGTAAAAGTGCGAGTTAAAGAAGTTGATGATCAAGGACGAATTAACCTTTCTATGCTTTTTGGTGAGGACGCTGAGAAAAAAGAACAAGCAGCACGTGAATCACGATCTCAAGAAAAGAAATATCAAGAATATGCTTCTCCTCGAACAGGTGATCGGTCTGATCGTGGACCACGTCGCAACAATAGAGGAGATCGCGGTGGTCGAGGCGGTCGCTTTGGAAGATAAATCATTGTATTTATTACCTACCTCTTCTCTTTAGTGTTATACTTTTAGTATGGACTCAACTGCCCCGCAAGATAATTCTCATGTGCCTCAAAAGCCAGCTGAAAATGCTTCAATCAAGCAGACTTCTGTGACATCGGTAAATGATGGTGCATCTCTTGCAGGAAAACAGACAGAAAGGCTGGAAGAGAAGCTAAAAAATGCGCAGCTTCCAGAAGAATTACAAGAAAAAGCTCAAGCGATGATTGCTCGCTTGAAAATCATCTCAAATGAGGGAAGCTTTTTTATTGAATATGATAGTATTGCTCGGTATATTGACTGGATAACATCAATACCCTGGCATACGTCTTCTGAAGACAACTTAGATTTAGTACATGCTCGTCAGGTTTTAGATAGCAACCACTATGGCCTGACTGATGTAAAGGAAAAAATACTTGAGTATTTATCTATACTTAAGATTAAACAAGTACGGAATGTAGTAGATGATTCTGCAGCACGCGCTCCTATTATCTCTCTGGTAGGGTTAGTAGGTGTTGGAAAAACGACGATTGCATACTCAATTGCAGAAAGTTTGGGAAGAAAAATTGAGCGTATACCATTCGGAGGAATGGGTTCTGCAGCACAGCTTCGAGGTCAATCTCGTTTTAATCCAGAAGCTGAACCAGGACTTATTGCAAAAGCATTAAGAAGGGCAGGAACAAATAACCCTGTATTGTTGCTTGATGAAATTGATAGAGTCAGTGAAAATGCTCGTGCAGATGTAATGGGTGTATTAGTAGAACTTCTTGACCCAGAGCAAAATAGGGCATTTATTGATCATTATATTGATCAGCCTATTAATTTATCTAATGTATTGTTTGTTGCTACATCAAATAATACAAAAGATATTTCGACTGCGGTACTTGATCGTCTTGAAGTGATTCAGATGCCGTCATATACAGATACAGAAAAGATAATGATTGCAAAAAATTACCTTTTCCCAAGAGTATTAAAAGAGTCTGGTCTTACTGCGCAAGACATTATGATAGAAGATAGCACATGGGAAGACATTGTTCGTCCACTTGGATATGACTCAGGGATTAGAAGTCTGAGAAGAACTGTCCAGGGGTTAGTGAGAAAAATTGTTTTAATGGCGCTTGAGAATAAAATACCTCAAGGGCAGACATTTAAAGTGACACGAGAAAATGTAAAACAATTAGTCCCACAATGGTAAAATAGATTGACGATTCAACGTTTTTGATTTATTATTGACCTATAAAAATTATGGAAAATTCAACAAAAAATACTATGAAACAAACAAAACAAAATAAAGCTTTGCAAGAAGACTCTGTTTCCATTATTCCAATGGGAGGAGTTGGAGATGTTACAAAGAACATGTATTTATATGAATACAAGAATGAAATCCTCATTGTAGACTGTGGAATAGGCTTTGCTGATAGTACAGCTCCTGGTATTGATTTCTTAATACCAGATATCTCGTATTTGAAAAAAACAAACAAAAAAATAGTTGGGATGGTTTTGACTCATGGGCATGAAGATCATATTGGTGCATTACCGTTTGTTCTTCCTGTATTACCAAACTTTCCTATTCATGCAACTCCTCTTACTGCAGAGTTTATAAAAGAAAAACTCACAGATTTTGGGATTAAAAGACAAGTGATGACAAATAAATTTTCAGATACTGTTAAACTTGGAAGTTTTACTATCTCATTTGTGCGGATGACACACTCAATTCTTGATGCTTCAAATCTTTTTATTAAAACTCCAGTAGGTAATTTTTATCATGGGAGTGACTATAAATTTGATTTTACTCCATATGATGGAAGACCTTCAGAGCTTCGTAAAATTGCAAAAGCAGGAGAAGAGGGTGTGCTCGCTCTTCTTTCAGATAGTGTAGGAGCAGAACGTCGTGGATATACTCCATCAGAAAAAGAGATTGGACAGAAATTTGAAGATGCCATTGCAAAAGCAAAAGGGAAAGTATATGTAACAACATACTCCTCTAATATTGCGCGTATGAACCAGGCAATCTCAGCAGCTCTTAAATATAATCGTAAAATTTGTTTTATTGGGAGATCTTTTATGAAAGCAAGAGATGTTGGGAAAAAGCTTGGATATATGGACATTCCTGCCAAAATGGAAGTAAAACCTCAGGTAGCAAAGCGGATGAAGCCAGATCAAGTTATGATTTTACTTGCTGGAAGCCAAGGTCAGATCGAGTCAGGACTTGTCAGAATTGCTTCTGGTGAAGATCGTGATCTTACCATAAAGCAAGATGATACTATTATTTTTTCAGCAGATCCTATTCCAGGTAATGAACAAAATGTGAATGCACTTGTTGACATGCTTTCAAAAATTGGAGCAAAAGTTTACTACTCAGAAATATCTCGTGATTTTCATGTTTCAGGACATGGATCTCAAAGAGATATAGAGTTACTTATCTCACTTGCTTCTCCTCAGTTTGTTATGCCGATAGGGGGTACCTATAAACAGCTTATTGCGTTTCGTGAGATAGCAAACGGACTTGGGTATGCAAATGATCATGTAGTGATAGGAGATACCGGGAAAGAAATTATATTTACTAAAAATGGCTTTAGAATGGGAAGAGATATAAAAACAGCAACTGTATATGTAGATCAGATCACAGGAGAAGAAGTAGATAACTTTGTAGTCCTTGATAGGAAGAAAATTGCTGAAGAAGGAATTGTAATTGTTATGGTTGAAGTTGATCCAAATACTGGTGAGATTGTAGATAAACCAGATATTATTACAAAAGGATTTAATTATTCTAATAAAGAGGCATTAATAAATAAACTTGACCAGCAGTTAAGACAGCTTTTTATCAAAAAAGAAAAAGTAGATAATTGGAGATTTTATCGACGTATGATCCAAGAGAAAACAGAGTCTATTCTTTTTAGACAGAATCGCGAGCCTTTAGTTATTCCAGTAGTTATAGAAGTATAAAATATCCTCTTATTAAGACCTGATTCAAATTGAAGGCTTAAATGGTGTATAATTTGTTGTACCTGCCATGGCTAAAAAACGAAAAAAATATCGCAAACATAAAGGCAAGTTCACGCTGAATGCGAATACAATTTATACGCTGACAGCACTCTCTTTATTTTTAGGGGGAGTTCTTCTCCTTGTGTCGTACACACGAAGTGGAGATATTCTTTTAACTGCTAATGATTATCTAGTCGGATATTTTGGTGCACTCTCCTTTCTTATTCCTTTTTGTTTTATGGCTTTTGCCTTTTTATTTACCAGAATAAAAACAAGAGTAGCTGAGCCTCTTTTTTCAATTGGTCTTACGAGCTTTACAGTGGGTATGGTTGGTATGTTTAAGACGGGACTTGTTGGACAAGCAATATATGGTCAGCTCAGTGATCTTCTCGGTGGACTTTTGACTATCGTATTACTCTTTATTGCTGCATTCTTAGGTTTCATTACTTTTACCAATATCTCAATCGGTGCGTTATTTAATGGTATTGGTATAGCGTTAAATAAAATAGCAACCGTTACACAAGAAAAAATCTTTCCATTACTCAAAAGTGAAAAAAAAGAGCCATTAAAAGATATGAAGCCAATTACTATTAAAGGATTGAGTCAGCAACCATCTACGCCCATTGTAAAAGAGAATAGGCCTGAAACTGCACCCTCAGCTGGGCAGAAAAGTGGTAGTACTTCAGATGAGCTAGTGCTCAATAAGCCACTTGAGATAGGAGTATGGGAGTATCCTCCAGTCTCACTTCTTGCAGATACTGCAGATAAAAAAGCAGAGCGTGGAGATGTTAAAAAAATTGCAGCAACAATTGAAAAAACTCTCCAAAGTTTTGGTATTCAGGCAAGAGTGAGTGAAATAAATCTCGGACCATCCGTTACTCAGTATGCAATTGAGATTGCATTAGGGACAAAATTATCTAAAATTACAGGACTTTCAAATGATCTTGCACTCGCGACAGAAGCCCCTACAGGGCAGGTTCGTATTGAAGCTCCAATTCCTGGTCGTAATCTTGTGGGTATTGAGATTCCTAATAAATCATTAGAGCTTGTTTCATTAAAAACAATGCTTTCTTCAAAGAAAATGCAGGAAACAAAATCAAAACTTGCTGTTGCATTAGGTTTGGATGTCTCTGGTAATCCGATAGTTACGGAGATAGGAAAACTTCCGCATGTCTTGATTGCAGGTACAACAGGCTCAGGTAAATCAGTTATGGTAAATACCTTTATTTCTTCACTTCTTTTCCGTGCATCTCCTTCGGAAGTAAAGCTCATTTTAATAGATCCAAAACGAGTTGAGTTAACCATGTATGCAGATATTCCTCATCTGTTAACTCCAGTGGTAGTAGAGCCAGCACAGGCAGTCTCAGCACTCAAATGGGCACTCAAAGAGATGGATGGAAGATATCAGAAGTTTGCAGAAGCAGGAGTAAGAAATTTGGATTCATATAATGAGCTAGCTGGGTTTCAAGCGATGCCGTATATTGTGATTTTTATTGATGAATTAGCTGATCTTATGGCTGTTGCTGCTGTTGAAGTAGAGGATAGTATTGCACGTCTTGCACAGATGGCCCGTGCCACAGGTATCCATTTAGTACTTGCGACACAAAGACCTTCAGTTGATGTTATTACAGGCCTTATAAAAGCGAATATTCCAGCAAGAATGGCTTTTAGTGTTTCTTCAGGAATAGATAGTAAAGTAATTCTGGATATGCCTGGAGCTGAAAAGTTATTAGGAAAAGGAGATATGTTATATATTCC
>JBDHUV010000020.1:0-11405 GCA_039809365.1 Candidatus Levyibacteriota bacterium | reverse complement strand
TAGAAATATCTGGTGCATTCTCCTCAGTAAGGTCAGGAGTTTCTGTTGGTTTAGAACTATAGCGTTCACTTGAGACTCTAATTACTTTTTGTCTATTATTGTTTGCACTTCTTGGGAGCGGAAGAGTGTATGTCATGAATGGAGAGGTGGTGACTCCATCTATATAAAGTTTGAGAAGTGCTTGATAATTACCTAATGCAAGAAGATCTTCCTGTGTAAATCTTTCCCCATACTCTTTTGCAAGATACTCTGCGTCTTGTGCTCCTACAATGAAAGTCATGAGGGTTCCAACATTTCCAAATATTGCAGCCATTAATTCTTCTGGGATCTGGGCAGTGTATTGATTTGCCAAGATAAGATCGAGTCTATATTTTCTTGCCTCTGATAATATTTTAATAAATGAAGTTGTAGCAAAGTTTTGAAACTCATCTACATACAGATAGAAATCTTTTCTATCTTCTTCAGCTATATCTACTCGGCTCATAGCTGCAAGTTGCATTTTTGTAATAGTCATCGCACCAAGGAGTGCAGCATTGTCTTCTCCAAGTTTTCCTTGGGAAAGGTTAAACAATATTATTTTTCTACTATCCATAGCCTCCCTTAAGTTGACTGTGGATTTTGGTTGACCAACTATTCCACGGATCGTATTGGAAGATAAGAACTGTCCTACTTTGTTTAAAATAGGGCCAATTGCATCTGCTTTGTTTCTTTCAGGCATCCTTTCAAACTCATCTGTCCAGAAAGCTTTAACAATTGGATCTTCTATCCTTTCTACAATTTTTGCTCTGAATCGAGGATCAGTTAAAATGCGCGGAACCATAAGGAGTGTTGCGTCTGGTACTTCAAGTAAAGAGAGAATGACATTTCTTAAAATGTACTCAAGACGAGGTCCCCATGAGTCTCCATAGATTTTATGGAAAATGGCAACGATACCTGAAGAGACCAAGTCTTTGTGTTGATTTCCTGCTTCTAAAGGATTGATTGAGAATGTTCCTCCCATGTCTCCAGGGTTAAGGTAAACTACATCATTGATGCGGTGAGAAGGAACATAGTCTAAAATAACCTCTGTAAGATCTCCATGAGGATCAATAACTGCACATCCTTCACCGTTGCGCATATCATTTATTACCATATTGGCAATTAAGGTAGATTTACCTGATCCTGTTTTTCCAATAATGTACATATGGCGTCTGCGATCTTTTTTCTTTATTCCAAATACTGCTAAAGAATTCCGAAACTCTGTTTTTGCAAAAAAATTAACTTCTTTTTTCTCATCATCAGTAAGTATCTGAGCTACAGGAAGATTTTCAGGAGGATCTGAAAGAATTGTTTTAGTCCACGCAATATTTGGAATATTTGCTAATGTATTATTTGGAAAATGAAATAGTGATGCTACTTCAGATAAGTTAAGAATCTGGTATTTTGGAACATACTCTCCAGATCTTTTTATAATAGATTGAAAAAGTTTATCTTGTTGCCAAGGATAAGTTCTTTGTGTTCCTAGTGAGTTTCCATTTGCGTTGTTATATACAGAAAAACTTGTTGCAAGTTGACTATATAGTGACGGATTTGGACTTTTTACAAGTAATCGTATGCCTACTCTAAATCCGTGTTCTGCTGTTTTTGTGGGAACAATACTTGCGTGTGGACTATGTACTGTAGTACCATCTGATGTTGTTTTTGGTTGGACTGCTGCAAGAGCAGCAGACTGCCATTTGCTATTTGTTGGGATAAGGAGATACTGAATTAAAACACTATCTTCTTTTGGTAATTTTGCAAGCATACCAAGTAAAGAAGATAGTGGGTTTACATCATTTGTATCTCTAAAAGTTTTTATTGGGAGATAGTATGGACCTTTTTGTATAAGCCTTCCAAATCTAATTTGAGATCCTGGTGCATCTTCAGCAGTTACGGTAAAAAGTGGAGAAATATAGTCATCAACTTTTGTGATCAATGTGCGTGGGTATTGGGAGAGAATTTGGCTTTCAACAAAGGGTTGGTATCCTTTCGGAATTACAATATAGAAATGAATTTGTTGATGGATATATGCAATCTCAAGGCTAAGAGGTATTCCTTTTTTATAAAAAAGGAATACTTTATTCATGAGTCCTGTAAATGAAGAAAGCATTTGGACCATGTTCTCTGGAGTCTCTTCTGAGGTACGTGGAGTTTTTATTTGTAAGACAATTTTATCTTCCATAGACAGGTGTTGTAATTATATCAAAATGAGCAAGTAGGGGCATGCTTGGTTTCAATGTTTAAATCCATCAGGTTCATATGCTACAATGCATAAATTACTAAAATGGATAATAAATTCTTTATTATTGATTTTGATTCAACGTTTGTTACGATTGAAGCACTTGATACCCTTGCAGATATAGTGCTTGAAGACAACCCGCAAAAAGAACAGATTTCACAACAGATTAAAGGGATAACTCAGTTGGGCATGGAAGGCAAAATCTCTTTCACTCAATCTTTGGAAAAAAGGCTGGCCCTATTTGCTGCAGATAAAACTCAGATAGAAAAACTTGTCTCAGTGTTAAAAAAGAGTATTACTCCCTCAATTCTTCGCAATAAATCTTTTTTTAAGAAAAATGGTGATCGTATCTATATAATTTCAGGAGGGTTTACGGAGTATATTGTTCCAATTGTTACTCAATTTGGTATTCCGGCAAAAAATGTGCTTGCAAATACTTTCATTTTTGACAAAAAAGGAAATGTATTGGGGTTTGATCCAAAAAATCCCTTATCACAGAAAAAAGGAAAGGTAAAAGTAGTAAATTCATTGAAATTAAAAGGGGAGGTATTTGTCGTTGGAGACGGATATACAGATTATGAGATAAGGAAATATAATGCGGCAAACTTTTTTTATTGTTTTACTGAGAATGTACGGCGTGACAGTGTTGCAAATCTTGCAGATCGTGAAGTTGGATCATTTGATGAGATATTATTTGAAGCTCATGCAGAAAGAGCCCTTTCATATCCAAAAAGCAAAATGAAAGTATTACTGCTTGAAAATATTCATGAAACAGCAGTAAATGCATTTAAAAAAGAAGGGTATTCAGTCAAAACTGTTTCAAAAGCTCTTTCAGAAAAAGAGCTTATAAAAGAGCTTAACGATGTATCTGTTCTTGGAATAAGATCAAAAACAGAAGTAACATCTGTTGTGTTACAACATGCTCCAAAGTTGATTGCTCTTGGTGCATTTTGTATTGGGACGAATCAAGTTGATCTTGAAACAGCAGCAAAAAAAGGAGTTGCCGTGTTTAATGCTCCGTATAGTAATACGCGAAGTGTTGTTGAGATGGCGATAGGTGAGATGATCATGCTCATGAGAGGCATTGTAGAAAAAAACAATAGTCTTCACAAAGGAATTTGGGATAAATCGGCGAAAGGAAGTCATGAAATTAGAGGGAAAGTGTTGGGAATAATAGGATATGGAAACATTGGGTCACAACTTTCAGTTGTCGCAGAAAATTTGGGTATGAAAGTAATTTTTTATGATGTTGAAACAAAGCTCGCACTTGGAAATGCTGTACAAGTAAAAACAATGAAAGAGTTGTTTGCAAAATCAGATATTATTTCTGTACATGTAGATGGAAGAAAATCTAATAAAAATCTTATTAGTGGAAAAGAGTTTAAAAAAATGAAAAAAGGGGTGATCTTTCTTAATTTATCCAGAGGGTTTGTGGTAGATATTATTGCTTTGAAAGACGCATTGAAATTAGGACAGGTAGGTGGTGCTGCAGTTGATGTATTCCCTACTGAGCCAGTTGGAAAAGATGACCCATTTACCAGTGAGTTAATTAATACTCCGAATGTAATTCTTACTCCTCATATAGGGGGGAGTACAGAAGAAGCACAGTATAATATTGGTGAGTTTGTTTCAGAAAAAATTATTAGTTATATAAATACAGGAAATAGTATGTTCGGAGTAAATTTTCCACCTATCTCATTACCAGTACTGCATAATGCACATAGACTATTGCATGTACACGAGAATACTCCTGGTGTTCTTGCTCAGATCAATAATATATTTGCAAAACACTCTATCAATGTTGTGGGTCAGTATCTAAAAACGTCTGAAACAATTGGTTATGTTGTAACCGATGTAAACAAACAGTATAAGGAAAACATTATTGATGAGCTCAAAGCAGTAAAAGGAACAATTCGATTGAGAGTGCTATACTAATTGTCTATTTAAACATGAAAAATATATATTTTACTGTTGGTCCATCTCAGATTTATCCTACTATAAAGGATCATACGTTTCGTGCTCTCAAAAAAGATATCTTCTCTTTAAATCACAGAAGTAAACAGTTTGAAGAGTTATATCAGTCTATTGATACACGGTTAAAGGAACTTCTTTCTATACCTTCGGATTACTCTATTTTTCTTCTTTCATCAGGAACTGAAGCAATGGAAAGAGTAATCCAGAATACAGTAGAGGGCAAATCTTTCCATATAGTAACTGGTACATTTGGAGATAGATTTTATAAAACATCACAAGAACTGGGTAAGTCAGCTCAGGCTCATGTATACGATCCCCTTACTCTTTTTAAAGCAAAAGATATTACTATTCCTTCAGATGCAGAACTTATTGCGCTCACTCATAATGATACAAGTACAGGAATGCAGATTCCTGCAAAGGAAATATATGAGATACAAGCAAAAAACCCTCATGCGCTGATTGCACTAGATGCAGTATCATCCATGCCATATATGGATATTATGTATGACAAAGTGGATTGTGTCTTTTTCTCTGTTCAGAAAGGATTTGGTATGCCTGCTGGGCTTGGAATTTTAATTGTAAGTCCTCGTGCAATGAAAAAAGCAAAACGACTACAAGAGAAAGGAGTTTCAATTGGAAGCTATCATAGTTTTCTAAGTTTAGAAAAATCTACAAGTAAATTTCAGACTCCTGATACTCCAAATGTATTTGGAATATATTTACTCGCAAATGTGTTACAAGATTTTTTAGGAAAAGGTATTGATGTGATAAGGAAAGAAACCGAGATAAAAGCAAAAATGTTATATGATTTTTTTGAAAGCTCAGATATTTTTACTCCACTTATTCAAGATACCGCTCATCAGTCTAAAACTACGATTGTTGCACAAGTAAAAGGTGGAAGTACAAAACTTACGAAGATGTTAGAAAAAAAAGGATACAGAATAGGGTGTGGATACGGTGAAAGAAAAGACCAAGATATTCGTATCGCAAATTTTCCTGCACACAGGATAGAAGATATAAAAGGACTTATAAGATGTATAGAAGAGTTGGTTGCTTGATATTTCTATTCTAACAATATACACTACAGATAAGAAAGGGAGTATTGATACGTATGTTAAAACCAGGGGATATAGCCCCATCATTTGAAGCATATGACCAGGAAGATGAACTTCACAGCCTTGAAGATTATGAAGGACAGTGGGTTGTATTATATTTCTATCCAAAAGACGGAACATCTGGATGTACCACAGAAGCGTGTAGTTTCAGAGATAATTTCTCTGAGATTCAAAAACACGCAGTTCTTTTAGGCGTAAGCGCAGATGATAAACAATCTCACCAAAAGTTTGCAGAAGAGCACTCATTACCATTTCCTTTGCTTATTGATACAAAAAAAGAAATTATTGAAGCGTACGGAGCAGATGGGAGTACGTTTCCAAAACGAGTAACTTTTCTTATTAGTCCTGAGACAGTTATTGAAAAAATATATAAAGATGTAGACCCTCAAACTCATGCAACTGAGATTATCAATGATTTAACCTCTCTTACCACACACTCTTGACAAGATATAATCTTTGCAAGATACTGGTATAAGAATGAAACTTTTCTCAGTCTGCTTTGGTCTTACTCTTTCTTTCCTCATTATTATCGCAGTATTTAGTCTTCACATTGCATACTTCCCTGCTCCTGAAGGTCCAGAACGTCCAAAATATCCAGAGACTCCAAATACATATCCATACAGTATGCCTGTAGAAGACACTTCTGCTTCATCTTTTCTTAATAGAGCAACTGAACCAATGGTAGTTCCCCCTGTTGCTCCTCAATCAGCTCCTGCTCAAACATTTCCTATTGCAGGCTCTGCGTCAGGAGCTATTGTTCCTGCACAAACAGGTACCTCTATTCAACAGATGTATCCAGACTCTTCATATGACCAGTACCAAAAGGATTTAAAGCAATATGAAGAAGATAGGAAAGAGTTTATGAAGGATGAGATGATCCCGTATATAAAAGATACGATAATAAGACACATTGCAGTTCTTGTAGTACTTGAAATAATTGCCATATTTTTTGTCAGATTTGTTTCTGTAATTATTGGAACAGCATATGCAGTAGGTGGACTTTTAGGTATTGTCCTTGGAGGGTTAAGCAGTGTTTTTGTTATTCCATACACTATTATTACTAGTTTTGCGTCTTCGATATCCAGTGATAACCCTACAGAGCTATTTGATCCAACAAGCTTTTTTGCAGGAATAGGTTGGACAGCAGTAATAGGTGTAGTTATTCTTAGCATACTTACTATCTTGCTTGTTGATGGAATGCTTAAATTTAATCTTCGATCATCTTCTCCGCTTCCTCCTGAAGCAAGATAACACGCACAAGAAAAGAGCGGTTTATACTATAAGTCTTTAAACAAAATGCCTAGGAGAGTATAATGTCTCAACAATGCAAAACTTCATTAAATGTACTCATTGCGGAAAAGACATTGAAATATCTGAAGCATTTACCCACCAATTAAAAGAAGAACTTTCAGTAGCTCATAAAAAAGAATTAGAAGAAAAAATTGCTGCAGCTCAAAAGGAGGCAGAGGAAAAAGCAGCAAAGAAAATATCTGAAGAGATTGAGTTAAAGCTCAAAGATAAACAAAATGAAGCAGCAGAGGCGCGGGAAAGAAGTAAAAAACTCCAAGAAGAACTTTTAGATGCAACAAAAGCAATCCGTGAATTAAAAGAAAAAGATGAACAGCGTGAGCTCGAGATGGAGAAAAAAATATCTCAGATGCAAAATGCACTAAAAGAAGAGATCACGAAACAGTACTCTACAGAGTTCCGTTTAAAAGAGATGGAAAAAGATAAAGTTATCAATGATCTAAAAAAAGCACTTGATGATGCACAAAGAAAAGCTCAACAAGGAAGTATGCAGACACAAGGAGAAGTACTTGAGTTAGATTTAGAACAGACTCTTGTCTTGGCATTTCCAACTGATGATATTGAGCCTGTACAAAAAGGAGTAAAAGGTGCAGATATTCGCCAAACTGTTAAAACAAGTCATGGGAATTTGTGCGGTGTTATTTTATGGGAAACAAAACGAACAAAAGCTTGGTCAGATGAGTGGATTGGAAAATTAAAAGATGATTTGAGAGCAGAAAAAGCACATATCCCTGTAATAGTCTCAACAGTACTACCGAAAGAAGCAGAGACTGGGATGGGAGTAAAAGATGGAGTATGGGTTGTAAGTTTCAATCTTTTTATTCCTCTTGCCCGGATTTTGAGAGAGAAGTTAACTGAAGTAGCACGAGAGAAATTCTTGGCACAAAGTAAAGGTGGGAAAGCAGAGCAACTCTACGCATATATTACGAGTCATGAGTTTAGACAACAAATAGAGGCAACTTTGGAAGTATATACTTCTATGAAGGAGCAGATTGAAAGAGAACGCAGAGCGTATGAGAAACTGTGGAGTCAGCGAGAGATGCAGATAGATAGAATGTTTAAAAGTACAGCTCGTATTGTTGGAAGTATTCAAGGAACAGTTGGTTCTTCACTTTCTCAGATCAAAGGCCTTGACCTTCTTGAGTTAGAAGACGGAACTGCACAGTAAATAGGTTGCAATATTATTAAAATCAGAGGTACAATGATACTATGCCTGCCAAGACTGAAGTGCCTCCTAATCCATTGGTAACCAAAAAAAGATTTTTTAAATCTTTTGAAGCAAAATCTTTGAGAAAACGATCGTTTCTCACTCGCATCTCAGACAAATTGACTACATTTTGTGGCTCTACCTATTTCCTTGTTTTCCATGTATTTTTCTTTACCATGTGGATTTTAGTAAATACTGGAAATATTCCTGGTGTTGCAGTGTATGACGAGTTCCCCTTTGGACTTCTTACCATGGTTGTTTCTCTTGAAGCAATTTTTCTTGCCATTTTTGTGTTAGTTTCACAGAATCGCCAAGCAAGTATTGCAACAGTAAGAGATGAGGTTAATATGAAAGTAAATATGATTGCAGAAGAAGAGATTACGAAAATTCTCCAGGTTTTATCTGAAATGCGTACTCACATGGGAATAAAGAAAAAAGATGAAGAACTTGAAGAGATGTTAAAGAAACTTGATACTGGTAATATTGAACAATCAATTTTAGATCAACTTCATAGAGCTGATAAACCAATCCATCCGCAAATTCCTGGCCCACTTGAGATGTTGAAAAAACCAGTACATATGTTAACTCATGTAGTCGTTGATGAACTGGCTGAGATAGAAAATGAAAAAAAGAAATGAGGTAGTGTGATATCTTGACAAGAAAATTGTAGATATGATTATATAAATATATGGCTAAAGCAAAAACAAAATCAACAAAAAGTAGATACCACGTACTCACTCGACCAACAACAACCTCTCGTGTTCTTACCTGGATTCTTCTTTTAGTTGTTCCGGTAATCGCTTTTTTCTTAGGAATGAAATATCAGGAATCTAACTCAAATCTTCAGATCCTTGAGATGAAAGATCAGATGCTTATGGAGCAACTCGATTCTGCTAATCATGCCCCTCTTCCTTAAGTCGTAAAATTATCATTTTAATTTTTTCTGTATTTTTCCTATGATATAATGAAAATATGGAGTATGTAATTCTTCCTATTTTAGGTATTTTCCTTCTTGTACTTCTTGCGTCTATAAAACAGATTTATCAATATGAACGAGGAGTAAAATTTCAGTTTGGTAAATATGTCTCTATTATGGAACCAGGATGGAGAATTGTGTGGCCAATAATCCAAGGATATACAAAAGTAGATATTAGAGTAAAAGCGGTTGATGTTCCTGATCAAGAAGCGATAACAAAAGATAATGTTTCTGCAAGAATTAATGCTGTTATCTATTACCGTATCTCTGAAGTAGAAAAGGCAGTTCTTGAAGTAGAAGATTTTTATTATGCAGTTTCCCAACTTGCACAAACCACGATGAGAAATATTGTTGGAGAGACAACATTAGATGATCTTCTTTCAAAAAGAGAACAAGTTGCAAATAGGATTGGTACCATTATTGATAAAACTACTGATGTATGGGGTGTAACTGTTGAGTCTGTAGAATTAAAAGATATTCTTCTCCCAGATGAAATGAAAAGAGTAATCGCCCGCCAAGCTGAAGCAGAAAGAGAGAGAAGAGCAATTATTATTAGAGCAGAAGGTGAAAAAGCAGCAGCAAAAAATATTTCTGATGCAGCTAATTTACTTGCAAAAACTACAGGAGGTCTCCATTTAAGAACTCTCCAGACATTGGGTGAGTTATCTGCAGATAAAAGTAACACTGTAGTATTTGTAACTCCACTTGAGATTCTTCGTGCATTTGAAAGTTTTATAGGTAAAAAATAATCTTCTTACTCTTATTTCCTAAAATATACATATATTTGTTGATGAGAAAAGCGGTCCGATGTTTGATCATCTAACAACGGACCGCATGCTAAGGATCCTAGCCAAATATGCCTACTTTTCTTTTCCTTTCCTCCTCGATTGGTCTGTTGTCTTTTCCTCTGATGAGGAGATTTCTCTTTTTACTATTCCTTTCTATCCAATCTTTATGCTCTCGATTAGCTTCCTCTTGAAGCCAATCAAGATATTCAGTAGAGAGGGGAGAACCTTTGAGATTTAGGTCATCTCCAGTTTTTCGCGGCATACTCGCTACACTCCTCCCAATACAAAAATGAAATCAGTTCAAGATTCAGTTATCTTGCTGACTCCATATATCAGTATTGTAGCATGTTATGTAAATGCTTGCTAAATCAATGTATTTTTAATAGAATACCAAAACTTATATATGGAAAATCCAGAGTATCCTTTATCAAGTAGAGTGTTATCTGAAATAGTGAACGAAAAAGATTTTCTTCCTGATCCTGCAAAGATTTCTATTGTTACATCCGATGCTCTCGATTTATATTTTACTGATGATATTTTTGATAAAAGTGAAATTCAGGATGTATTAGGTGATGTTACACTTCCTTTTTTAAGACGTGCACAGATTGGGATATTACAGTATCCTCATACTATTGATCGCCTTGGTTTAATTAGTCCAGAGGATAAAGAATTACTTGTTCGTCGTCAAGAACTTGCGCGTATTCGTACAGATGACGTATTGACACACCAGGCATTTGATTATACAAGAATAGCCTTTTCCGCATTACCGGATTATTCATCTAGTCCGTATTTTCCAACGGGTTTTTCTAGAAGAGGAATATTTTCTCCTCCACAAACGGTGAAGTCTTTTATCCAGAGAGTGGATGAGCTTGGTACTCAAATTTCACTCATTATGCAAGGAATAACTGGCCCTGGCGAAATACATAAGCCAAATATTTTACTCTGGAGGACAATAGCATTTTTTGATGTAGCAAAAGAGCTTTCATTGCGTAATTTTTCTCGTGGAGATTTTAATCAGATGCTTGATGGGGTGAATATAGAGCTTTAAGAATTACCTTTTACAATTTCCAGATATTATTTTCCCAGTAAAAATACAAGAAATAAAATGTCACAAATAATTTAAATAGAAATATCTTTATATTCCTCTTTTACTCTCTCTGCATATTTTGATAATAACTTGCTTACTTTAGGAGTTATGACAAAAGTACAGTACGGCTTATCTTTATTATTCTCATAATAATTTGTGTGATATTTCTCTGCAGGATAAAAATCTTCAAAAGGTACAATCTCTGTAACAATAGGATCTTTAAACGTTTTATCCAGTTCAAGTGTTGTAATTTTTTCTTGAGCTATTTTTTTCTGTTTCTCATCATGATAAAAAATAACAGAGCGATACTGTGTTCCTATGTCATTCCCCTGTCTATTCAAAGTTGTTGGGTTATGAGTAGCAAAGAAAATATCTACTAATACTTCAAATGAAATAGTGTGTGGATCATATTCAATTTGGAGTGTCTCAGCATGTCCTGTTCTTCCGCTAACTACTTGATCATAGGAAGGATTAGAAATATGTCCACCCGAGTATCCTGAGGTTACTTTTTGTACTCCTTTTAGTCTTTGAAATACTGCTTCTGTGCACCAAAAACATCCTCCTGCAAACGTAGCTACTTCCATCTCATATCCATGATACAATAAGGCAATGAGAAATATGCAAGAAAAAATTAAGAAGTTCTATGAGAAAAATCCTCTCATAGCAATACTTTCGCTTTGTCTTGGGATTATG
>JBDHUV010000019.1:0-11493 GCA_039809365.1 Candidatus Levyibacteriota bacterium | reverse complement strand
GTACGCAAACCACGTCCTTCACGAATTCGTAAAGACTATACATTTGAATCTTTTGCTGTTTCTGAAACAAATCAACTCGCGTATACAGCAGCACAGACTGTCGCAAGTAACCCTGGAGATAGATATAATCCTGTTTTCTTGTATGGCACTGTTGGAGTAGGGAAAACACATTTAATGCATGCAATTGCAAATAAAATCTATGAGAAAAATAATGAGGTACAAGTCCTTTACTTAACAACAGAAGAGTTTACCAATGAAGTAGTGGAGTCTATTAAAGGCAAAACAACCACACAGATGCGTAAAAAATTTAGGAATGTAGATCTTTTGCTTCTTGACGATATCCAGTTTTTGAGTGGAAAAGAAAAAGTCCAAGAAGAGCTTTTTCATACATTTAACAGTCTGATTGAAAAAGGAGGTCAGATTGTTTTTACTTCAGATAGACCACCATCTGAGATTCAGAAAATAGAAGCAAGGCTTGCTTCTCGATTTGAAGGAGGATTGACTGTAGATATAGAGCCACCAGATTTTGAGTTACGCACTGCTATATTACTCATGAAATCTGAGAAATACGAGATAGATTTTACCATTGATATGGCAAAACTTGTTGCGGAAAGATTGACAGATACAAGATCATTAGAAGGTTTCTTAAAACAACTTTCTACCTTAATGGTATCAGATCCTGAGAAACAAGTAACACAACAAGCTATCCTGAGACTCTTGGGTAAAAAAGCACATATCCCACAAGTTCCAAAGCCTGATCAAATAATAGAGACAATTTGTGATTTTTATGGAATAAAACCTACGCAACTCAAAGGCAAAAAACGAGATGCTTCACTTGTCCGCCCACGTCACGTATGCATGTATCTACTCAAAGAAGAAGGAAACATGACGTTTATGGAGATAGGAAATGTTATTGGGGGGAGAGATCACACAACGGTTATGCACGCTGTCACAAAAATAGAGAAACTTTTAGAAGAATCTCAAAATGCACAGAAAGAAATAGGCGTGATAAAGCAAAAAATGAGGGACGACTATCTGCAATAAGATACATCTTACATCTCTATCCACAATTTATCCACAAACAAATATATAAAATCCTGCCTGTTTCCACTTTTCCCCATTTATATTTAGTGGTGACAACATTGGTAAGATATGATACTATTGCAACACAAATTACTTCTGTATGAAAGCACAAATTCTTGTAGAAAATATTGATCCATTTTTATCTTCACTCGCCAAAGCACTGCCTAATCATTCTCCTGTACCAATACTTTTGAATATCCTTATTGAGGCAACTTCAGGAGGAATTTATTTCTCTTCAACAGATCTTGAGTTGGGAATTAAAGTAAAAGTTGCAGGGAAAATAGATTCAGAAGGTGCAGTAACAGTTCCAGGCAAGCAATTAATAGAGATATTAAACTCTCTCCCAAAAGGCAAAGTGACATTTACGTATGAGAAAGAGACTCTTACTCTTGAGTCTGCTGGTGGAAAAATAGTTCTCCAGACTATCCCAAAAGAAGAGTTTCCTAATCTGTTTGAAGAAAAAGGAGAGAAAGTATATACGTTCTCAAAACAGGAACTCAAAGATATTTTCTCTAAAATAATTTTCTCTGCTTCTCTTGATGATGCGAGAGCAGAGCTTACTGGAATATATATTACTCAAAAGGAAGATAGGATAGACTTTGTTGCTACCGATGGATATAGGCTTTCTCTTAAAAAGTTGCCAGGCAAAAAAATTCTTGCAGAAGGGACAGGTATTATTGTCTCTGCTAAATGTATTCAAGAAGCTTTGTCATTGAATAGTCAATCAATGGATCTATATGTATATACAGAAGGGAATCAGGTCCTTTTTGAAGCAGATAACATTGTTATTGTTGGGCGTTTGATTCAGGGAAACTTTCCTAATTATGAAGGTGTTATTCCAGAAGTAGGGGCTACACAGGCAACACTTGATGTAGAAGAGTTTGGAAAAGCAATAAAACTAGCATCAGTCTTTGCTCGTGAAAGTGCAAATATTGTAAGAGTAAAGATCGCAGATAAGCAATTAAGAATGTTTTCTCGCTCATCGGGAGTAGGAGAAGGAGATATACAGATTGCAGTTGATCAAACGGGTGAAGAAAACGAAATTGCTTTTAATGTAAAATATTTAGGAGACTTATTAAGAGTGGTTGATGAGAAAACTATAACTCTTGCAATTAACGGACCATTGGAAGCTGCTCTTTTTACTCTTGAAAAAGACACAAATTTTCTCCATGTAATTATGCCTGTTAGGGTACAGGAATAATGTTATTCTTGTGGTGGTTGATTCTGCGAAGTAATATCTTCTCCATAATATTTTACATAACTATCTACGTCCATTGGTTGATATGCATGTATTTCAAACACTTCTTTTGTAAATGGGTTTGCAATAAGGGTAAATCCTTGCGAAGAATAAACATATTCTTCCATATGCCATCCATAGAATTTAGAACCTTTTAATATAGCTTCAGGCTGTCCATAGTGTGAGGTATAATCATCAATCTTACTATAACCTTCTGCAGTTGGATTCTCAGGAATCATAATACTTTCAAAAATAACCTTATCATCTTTTGTGAGGACTTGTTTAGGACGTGCATTGAGAGGTGATGCGAATGAATAGGAAAATGAGCCATCTGGATTTTCTGTTTTTCCAATGCGTTCAGGAAGCTGTTCCACTTCTTGAGTGGTAGTTTTCCCAATTATTGTTTTTTGAATAGAAGATGCTTTAG
This sequence comes from Candidatus Levyibacteriota bacterium, assembly GCA_039809365.1. GTDB lineage: Bacteria > Patescibacteriota > Microgenomatia > Levybacterales > GWA1-39-11 > JBDHUV01. The sequence goes on along the minus strand of JBDHUV010000019.1, from coordinate 8,746 downwards.
GAAGATCTTTTGAAGAGGAAAGGAAAGGAGTAGGATATAAATCTTCAACTGGGAGATTCTTTTGTGGTGAAGAAGGTTGAAGATTGTAGAGCACAATAGTTATTACTCCTAATAAAGCAATAAATCCAAAGAGCAATATCCATTTATATTTTTTTAAAAAATCTATAATGTTCATATTATTATTTTTTTAAGACAGTTTGAGCAATTTGTAAGTGTAGCGGAAAGTCCGTGGGAGTTTTACTAAAAAAGGGATTAGGTCTATTGCTATCAGGATCACATCCAGCTGTTGCAACACCATCTGCAGGTCGTAGGAAATATGCTATCATATCTGCATAATCCTCTGAATAATTGTCTGATTCAAGACATGCATATGCATTATTCGCATAGTAACTAACTCCTCTTTCTCTATCAAAAGCATTTATATGTCCATTATACTGGTTTACATGCCTATTATTACAGTTTCGCACGACGTGTCCCAACTCATGGATGATAATAAATTTGAAAAAGCGATCTCCATCATACTGTGCAAGTTTGATACTTTCTGAGCCAGGACATCCAACTTGGGAAGATCCTGATTTACCTGGAAGCTTGTTGATTATGCTCCCTCTTACTAAATCAAAGAATTTACTGTCTGAGACTTCCCAAAAGCTTTCCCATGCAAGTTGGAGATAGTGTTGATCAAACCCATTCATTGTTATTCCAAACTGGCTAATAATTCCCTGTCTAATGTCTCCTGGAGCTGGCGGTACTTTGCCTGGGCTAGGTTGTTGGGTAGTAGGGTTTCCCACACGGGTTGTTGTTCTGTTACTACTTACTTGGGCATATGTTTGGAATGGAAAGCCAAAAGTAAATAATGTAAATATTAAAATTAGATATATTCTCTTCATAGTCATCTAACATCCTATCGGTAAAGGACTAAATTGTACAGAGGAGTCTTTAATCTGTTGTGCAACGTTCTTATTCACATAAAAAATAAGTGGCAAGTAACATATATCATTTTGGCTAAAACCAATTGATGTGAGATAATCAGACACAGACTGCTTTGTTCCTGTAATATTAGGAGATTTTATCTCTGTCATAAAAAAATCCGGTGAGTGTATATACTCAATTCGATAAGTATCTGTTTCATGCAATATTCCACTTTCATTATTTAACATAGTGATTAGATTTTGTCTAAGTGTTGCCCCTTGACTTGAGAGAGCAGGGCGTTCTTTAAGAGTCCTGCTTAGCTTTTCTTGTTCATCTGTATCATATGGTACATTTTTTTCTAGAACTTTATTTTGAAATACTGGGTATCTTGTTGGAATGGGAATAGGTGATGGAGATTGAGAATCACCACTTTTGTTATTGAGAAAAATAATTAAAGTAATACATACAATTGCTATTAAAATTCCAGTGATAATTATTGCCATTGTAATTAGTCTTTTCATTTAGTTATTATTTCCTCCCCATTTATAATCAGCACATGCCCAGTATTCCCATTTTCTTCCAATCCCCTCTAAATACTTATTATAGTTGATTGCATTTGTTGTTTGTTTCCTCCAGTCTACATCTCCATGATCATATTCTCCATTTAACCCTCTTCCCATTTGATAAAGTCCCCAGGCTCCTGCAGCATCTGGTGTTAATCCTGCTGCTCCATTTCGATAGTATGTATTAGGGTTAAAGCTAGACTCACAGGGAATTATGTTGGCCATCCATTCATCTGCATAGAGTGGATCAAGTTCTTTAAGAAGAGAGTACAATTTATCTTTGTCCGAAGGGTTTCGGTCTATAAGGAGTGTGCAGTCAGGATCTCCAAAGTTTGCACCGGTCCCATCAGGATAAAAAGGGTTGTCTAATATATAGTACCCATCACATGTTTCAGCATTTGCTCCAGCTCCGCTTCCTGTATCTATAGGAGGTTTTGTTCCCCCAACTTCTTGTGCCCAGGCTTGATTTTCTATATAAAAATCTGAGTTTATTGGTTTTACGGTTAGTTTAAAGGTTTTATTGATTGTTGGTTGGTTAGAGCTAGAAGCATAACTCCCAGTATATTTAGTTGCTAATGCTGCCATTCTGTTAGAGAATAATTGTGTATTCTTCCTATAATAATCCACTCCCCAGCTTTGCATAGTTGCAAGCCAGTTGTCTTGGCTTGCAATATCACCTGCTACTTCTAAAGCTATATTTATTGCATTTATTGCAGGATCCATAAGTAAAATTGCTATGAGCTGCTGAGCTTTTGCTTCTTGGTCAGATGTTGGTCTATTAACATTTGAGCTACCAGGTTTTCCTGCTTGAGCAATTAGTTCTTCAACAGAGATGGCTGGAAAGGTTGAAGGATTAGTGATATTTCCATTATCTATTACTTTTTGTCCAACTCTTTGTACAGTCTCTGGATTTGTATTTCCATATACTTCTCTAAAATCATCTGCAAGATGATCGGTGACTTGAGCTACTTGTATTCCACCTACTTGCCAGTCTCCTGAGTTATACCAGCCTACACACCCTGCATTAATATCTGAAGAGACATCATTACAGTTCCAGGAGTATGGATTTGCTCCTGATCCTTCGATTGCCATAGTCCATATAACAGAGAGAAAAGGGTCTGTATATTGAGGATTATTATTCTTAACCTTTGTAAGTAGATAATTTTGGTGTTGGTTTATTAAGGAACCCAGTTTATTTGCTTTAGTAATTTCTTCACTTGAGTAGACTATATCATTATCTGCTTGAGGAGTAGCAAGAAAGTAGGGGGATTGAGTGTATTTGAGAGGATCAATAATTCCTTGTGTTGGCAATGAAGGGGAGTCTGGGCCTGTTTGGTCAAGTTGCTCTGTCAGATTATCGTTTAATGACCAAGTAATTCTGGTTACTTTGCCTGTAGAGTCGGTTTCTTTAGTTACGTTTCCAGATGCTGTAAAAAATTCTGTTCCTGGAGGAATTTGATCTGAGACCAATACATTACCATTCCCTGAATAGGAGAGTGAAAGAGTGTATGTTATGTTCTCTCCATTATTTACAGACTCTGGAGCAGATTTTATGAGTGATATGTTTTGATTTTGTGCTAGTACAGGAGTAGGAGTTGGTTCGTTCGTTCTGATTAGTTCATTATAGGTGTTTGACTCATGGTCTCCTATAATGAGGAAAATAATAAGGAGTATGAAAATTACAACACCAATTATTATGTATTTTGCAGCACGCACCTGAGGGATTAAGTTTGTTACTGTATTGATAACCTTCGCAGCTCTCATAACTGTTCTTAGTTCTGAGGCTCTTCTCCGTGTTCGCCGGATACGATTCACTGTGTCCCACACATTAAAATTACCTTGAGAGGAGGATCTCCTTTTTGGTTCCTGAGGAGGTTGCTCGTTTTGAAAATTCTCGTTATCCATGGGTTACCGGACCACTTTCATTAGGAGTGGATGCCAGGGACTGTGGTTGAGTAGGCTGAGAGACAGAAGCGTTTTGATTCGGGTTTGGGGTTAGTTGTTCATTGGAAGGCTGAGGCGGAGAAGCAGGTTGTGGTGTTTGGGAAGGATTTGTTGTCGCTGTATTAAACGATAAAGGAGCATTTCCTGAGTTCATCTGAGCATTCTCTATCGGAGAAGGAGTTGGTTGTTCATTGGAGGACTGAGGCGGAGAAGCAGGTAGCTCAGTTACCGGTGGAGTTGTTTGAGATACCGGGCTATTCATTTGTGGTACAGCGTTTGCTTCTCCAGTGCTTGGGGCAGGAGACTCTGGTTCTGGAGTAGGAGGAATATCAGGCATGACAGGCTCTTGATCTAAAAGATCTTGAGGTTTCGAAGTAATCAAGTCGTACTCAAACTGAGACGCAATAAACTGAGCAGAGATATGGTTTTGTCCTGCAAACAGTAATCCTTCACCAACTTGGGCGGTAAGCAAATATTGTTTTTCTCCTTCAGATAACATGAATGTTTTTGCAAGAGCTTCTACAGCAGAGGTTCCTTGTTTCAGAAGAATTTGGATAGAAGAGTTTGAAACAATCGCTTTTCCATAATCATTATTTAAGAAGTCTTCAATATCTTGTGTAAGAGTAGTCATGCCTAAATAATATTTTCTTGCTCTTTTTGCAATTCCTTGTAAAAAGCTTGCACTATCAGGGTATTTCATCATATACCATGCTTCATCAACAATAAGAAGTCTTTTCTTAAGTTTATTGCGGACTCTACTCCAGATAAAGTCTAAAATCACGTGCATTGCAATAGGGCGGAGTGCATCTTCTAATTGTTTAATGGAAAAGACAGTGAGTTGGCTTTGAATATCATAATTTGTTTGGGCATTCAAAAGGCCTGCAAAGCCTCCTTTTACATATTTCTCAAGTCTAAAAGCAAGCTCTTTTGCTTCATTTTCTTCCATATTCAAAAGAGTTTTATATAAATCTTCAAGTATAGGTGGTTCTTTACTATATGTAGCTGGGTCAGGAGTAATTCCTTTTTGTTTATATACAAGCACGAGGGATCTATCAAGAATTGCTTCTTGAGTTGGAGACATATTTCCTACCATTGTTTTGAGAAGTCCATGAAGAGAAAGTATTTTTATTCCTAATTGTGCTTCTGTTTTATCTTCAGAGAGTAGTGCGAAAGGATTTATTTTTACATCTGAAGTTTTTGAAAAGTTAATATACTCTCCATCAAGAGACTGGCAGAGCGTTCTATACTCATCTTCTGGATCAATAATTAGTATTTCGGCATCAAACATCATCTGTCTGAGAACCTCAAGTTTTACAAGAAACGATTTACCAGAACCAGATTTTCCAAAGACAACGCTGTTTGCATTTTCAAACGAGAATCTATCAACTATTACTAAAGAGTTATTCAAAGTATTAACTCCGTATAAAATACCTCCTGGCTGTGAAATTTCATACGATGTAAAAGGAAAAGTAGAGGCAAGAGAGGTTGTGTCCATATTTCTGGTTATAAACAGTTTGTCATTACCATACGGCATTGTCGTTTTAAATCCTTCTTCCATTTGAAGCGTTGCTGGTTTAATGAGTAACATATTAGAAGCAAGAAGGGTTTGGAGTTGCTTAGATTTTTCTTCAAGCACCTCAGGGGTGTCTGCTGTAATAGTCACATACAGCCCGAATTGAAAAAACCTTTCTAGTCCTCGTGCTAGTTCCTCCCGAAGAGCAATAGCGTCTTCAAGGGAAGCCTCTATTTTTGGATCAGGAGCCAGTCCTGCTTTGTGATCAGAATCAATAGTTGCTTCCATCTCAGCAATTTTTCTGCGTAAATTAGATAATACGTCTTTACTCTCAACAGGGTAGATAAACATGGAGATATTCATGGTCTCTTTATGGTCAATTAACAAAGAGAGCCAGTTTGGTGACACTTCTCGAGGATAATCAACGACAAAAAAAGTTCTAAAATATCTATCTCCCACTCGTACATGTTTAAAATCCACTTCGGCAGAAGGTGGAGCAATGATATCTGCAAGAGATACAGATCCTTGTTGCAGTGCATTCATTGTTGCTTTTTGCGCTACTGCAGCTTGATTTTGCGTTGCAGGAGTGGGTTGTTGAGCTTGTTGAGTCACATTCCCAGTCGTTTGAGGTATAGGCTGTTGAAAAGATTGTCCCGCCTGTTGTAGAGGAGCTTGAGCAGGAGACCCTTGTGTGTTTCCTGCAGGTTGAGCCACTCCAGTTTGTGGAAGATTCTGTTGTGGCATTTGTTGTTGCTGATTGTTTTTTTTATTAAATAAATTAAACATAGTTATAAAATGATGTTTTTAACATCCCCAGATTGAAAATCCAAAGAGACTGTTTCTTGGTTATAAAGTTCGTACAGTAATTTTGCTACTTCACTTGATTCAAGTGAACGTGCTGAAAGACCCATACGTTGGATTTGTCCAATAACATTGTTTTGCTTACTAATTAATCCGTCTCTCATCCGTTCTTGTAAGGTGGTTTTTTTATTCCCCATATTAGGGACTCCTCCTAGTTCAAGAGAAGAGAATGGGAGCACAATGTAGATTTTCTTATCGAGCAAATCTTCCCCTTTTACAAGCTCCTGGATAAACTGTTGATACATGATGAGGTGTTCTGAAAACTTCACATTAGAAGCAGAATTAATCTTTTTCTGTATCATTTCAAGATACTCGCTCATATCTACTTTTTTTGACACAATAAATACTTGAATAGCAAAGGAAAGAGAGTTTAGAAAAGACATAAATCCATATACACGAGCATTCTGTTCTTCAGTTGAGAGGAGATAAAAATTAACAGAGGAAACTTCTAAAATAGAAGCCGCATTATTCCCTTTCATAAAAAGTATGCCGTCTTTAATATCCACTACTTCTGTAAATCCTTGTGTTGTAGAGTTTATTTTTGCTTTAGCCATATTTTTTTATTTACACATTTCCCATACTGTTACTAGTGTAACAGTAATATATTTCAACAATCTACTGTTTTATACAGTTGGTGACTGTGGTACAGGGACAGATTGTGATGGTGTAATTGGTGTATTTCCGAAAAGATCTCTTCTTAATTTCTCTCGTTGGTCGATTGAAGTTACTTCAATCGGATTAAAGATTTCACCCTTCATCTCAATCTGTACTCCTTCAAACTCATGCATTTTTCCTGGATCGTCAAAATACATTTTGTAAGTTCCGTTAGGGAGTGGAGTAGCTGAGATAAACTGCCCTAAACTATTTGTTTTAAATGCACGTACTGGAATGTCATTGGTATCTACTACTTCAACAAGTATATTTTGTAGTACTTTTCCGCGAGGGTCTTTTACAATACCAAGCACAATATTAGGGATATCTGGTAATGTGGGGAATCCTGAATGTAATTGTGTTTTTGAAGTAACAGATTTAACTCCTCTTGCTGGAGCAGCTTGTTTTTCAGTTGCTGTTACGACTGTTTGAGCTGGCTGTTTTGCTTGTTGCAGTACTTGTTTTTGGTATTGTTCTGTTTGGCCTAAAGCTTGTGCAAGTTTTTGTTCAAGATCTCTTATTTTTTGTTCTAATTCTTCTGTTTTACCCACAGTTTGTTCAACGTTTTTTATATCTTGTATTTCCTTTGCAATCTCTGCTACTACCTCTTTTTTTTCAGGAGCCACTGGTGCTTGATCCACTTTCTTACGCACTTCATCAGCCGTAATTGGAGGTTGGACAGGAGTTACTTTTGAAATAACTTCTCTTTGGACTATTACTGGAGTTGGAGCGGGGCTGGTTAGAGTAGGGACAGGTTCTGCCTGAGGAAGAGCAACTCTCTTTGTTTCATTTGCAAGAGGCGTAGGGGTAACAATTGCGGCAGCTGGATTGTCAAAAGAAGCTTTTAGATTTGTCAGATACTGTAATTCTTCATTGTCTGGTCTAAAGTAAGAGTTTCTTAAAGCACTCGCAAGAGCAGTTCTATTTGCATTATTTTTTAATTGTTTAGTAGGAGTAGTCTGTGTTACTGTTGCAACGGGTTTAAAGAACTCATATTGAGCAAGATCGACTCCTTGCTTATGATATACAAATTGATTTTCCTTTGGAATAGAAGTAGCAAAGTATACAAGCATTTTATCTAATGGCCTTCCACCTACGGGAACAAAGGCAAGGGCAAATCCTAATCCAGCAAACAATGCCATCATAGGGATTTTTATTATTGCAGCTATTCCTCCGATTGGAAGAACAAAGGTAATAGTACAAAAGATTCCGGCAACAACAATATAGGCAAACTGCTTGACTGTCATTGATCCGATAATCTTGAATTTAAAACCAGTAACGTCTTGAGGAATAGGATGATTTTCCATAAATTCACAAAAGCTAATGAGCCTTGTGATTAAGCTTATAACGTGAAAATTTTCTATTCAAGCATCTCAAACTAGGTCAAATGAATGCAAAAATGTGAAAAGAAGGATGCTTTTTCAGACTTGATCCTTTAAACTTTTAATATGAATATCTTGATAATAATATTACAGCTATTAATTATTTTTTTCACTTCTAAAATAGTATCAGCGGCTCTTTATTCTATGCTCTTTTATATTACAAGAAGGCATTCATATGCACGTTATATGTTATCAATTACTCTTTTTCCAGGAATACTAACACACGAAATCTCTCATTGGATAGTGGCAAAAATACTGTTTGTTCGTACGGGAAGGATAGAATTTGTTCCTGTAATGCAAAATGGTAAATTAAAGTTAGGGAGTGTACAAATATACAATACAAACAAACTAAAAAGACTATTAATAGGGATCGCTCCTATTTTTGTTGGTTTGATAATGATCCTCTCTCTAGCCAGTTATTCAGTCTCCTCTTTATTAGAGCTAAGTTTTACCCCAAAAAAAGTAATATTTTTTTTCTTCGTAGTATATGTACTCTTTGTTATTACTAATACAATGTTTTCAAGTAAAAAAGATGTGGAAGGATCCCTTGCTCTAATAATCTTGTTACTTTTAACACTAGGTTCTCTGTATATATTTAATCCTACAAATATGGAGCATCTTTTATTCCAGGTTTATTTAAGATTTAAAAACTTTATAGATATAACTCTATTATTATTACTCTTACCATTGAGTGTAAATCTTATATTTATAGTATTGTTTTACGCTTGGAAAAAGAAAGTGATAGCTTGACTTATTGTTGAAATTCATACTACGATAGTTTATAAGTATAAGTTTTTTGTTAACAATTGGTGAGGATTTTATTAGGATAAAAGGAATAGTAAGAGGTATAATAGCTACATGAATATAATAGATGAACAATTAAAGAATATAGAACAAAGGTTGGGGGAGTTGCATCTTCAAGC
>JBDHUV010000018.1:0-11509 GCA_039809365.1 Candidatus Levyibacteriota bacterium | reverse complement strand
ATCATCCCCCCCACTAAGTATGTCTCCCCTATTTTCCCTTTTTGCAACACTATATCAATTGCACGACAATGATCTTCCACATATAACCAATCACGAATTTGTTGTCCATCTCCATAAATAGGGACTTTTTTGTCTTCAAGTACATTCGTGATTGCAAGAGGAATAAACTTCTCAGGGAAATGATATGGTCCAAAATTATTAGAACAGTTCGTTATACTAATGGGAAGTCCATATGTTGTGTAGTATGCTCTGACAAGATGATCAGATCCTGCTTTACTTGCAGCATACGGACTTCGAGGAGCATATGCAGTATCCTCAGAAAACTTATCATGAGATGCTATCTCAAGAGTACCAAATACTTCATCTGTTGAGATATGATGAAACCTTTTTATATTATTTTTCAACGCTGCATCAAGAAGTACTTGCGTACCCAATACATTTGTTTTTACAAACTCTGATGGTTCTAGAATCGATCGATCCACATGACTCTCAGCAGCAAAATGAACGACAATATCTACTCCCTGCATAGCAGTAGCAACTTGTGCAGGGTCACATATATCTCCGTGGAAAAATGAGTAGTTTTGATTATTTTCAACTTCTTTGAGGTTTTCCAAATTCCCTGCATAAGTAAGTTTGTCAAAATTAACTACTTGATCTTCTGGATGATTTTTCATCCAGTATAAAATAAAGTTTGATCCAATAAATCCTGCTCCACCAGTAACTAAAAGCTTCATATATTTTTATTAAAATCTTTAAAATAATGGTACGCAACTATTGTTGGTCCATCAAGAATATCTCCTCTTTTTATCATATCATCAACTTCAGAGATTTTAAATTTCTTTAACTCTAAAAATTCTCCATCTTCTGGAGTGGCTTCTCCTTCTATAAGGTCTTCTGCTATATATACATACCCATATTGGTTACTTCCCCCAACTCCTACCCAGAATTTACCTATTTCTGTAAGTTTACCTGCAGTAAACCCTGTTTCTTCTTTCAACTCTACGACAGCAGTATCATATGGGTTTTTTCCTTCTACATATCCCATCGGAAACTCCCAAGATAAAGATCTGACACTATACCTGTATTGTTGGACTAGATATACTTCGTCACCATGGAGAGGAATCAAAATACTAAAAGGTTCTCTATCTCTATAATAATACGTAGTTTCTTTTCCATCAGGACGTATTACTTGATCCTCTCGTATTTGCATGTACTTATTCTTTAAGATTATTTTTGATGATAATGTTTTCCAATTTGTAGATATGTTACTCATAGTTTTCGTTCATCATCAGTTCAAATTTTAAATAATGTCCATTTGGAAATCTGCCAAGAATGACCAGTTTCATCATAGAAGTATTATCAGTCAATCTTAGAGGAGTTGTGTATTTTTGTCAATCTAACAGGAGACTTCCCATTGCGATATAGCCTCTCCTTTACTATACTACTAGATATGGATACAAATTATACACTTGCAATAGATCCGTCAAATTCTGAATGGCCAGAGATGATAGAGACGACAGAAATTCCTCAAATTCTCCTCTATGAAAGACAAACATTTTTAGATAACAGAGGCCAATTTAAAGAGATAGTTGAACTTCGAGATTTAGAAACTGTATTAGGGAAACAAATTCATATTGTCCAGGCAAATCACTCAAAGTCCATTCCTGGAGTTATCAGAGGGATTCATAGCGAGCCTTGGGAAAAAATTATTTATATTCCAAAAGGTACTGTAAAAGCAGCATTCGTTGATCTGAGAACTGATTCACATACGTTTGGGAAAGCTATTTCTATGACATTTGATGATACCAATAGAAAGGCTGTATATTTACCAAAAGGTATTGGAAATTCATATGCCAATATGGGACAAGACGATGCTGAGTATATATATATGGTTACTGATTACTACAAAGGTGAAAAAACACCAGCAGTAAATTTGAATGATCCATTACTTACAAAACAGTTTGGAGGATGGGAAATCGAAAATCCTATTATCAGTGATGCAGACAAAAATCATCCAACACTTACAGAAAAATTTGGGGACACAGTAGATTTTTCTTTATTCCCGTGGCTTCAGTAAACTATTCTTTTCTTAAATAGGCTTCAACATCTCCACTTAACTCTCCACTTTTGACTTTTTCTGCAACCATATTGTTTGCTCTGAGTAATTCGTCATGTGATGAACCTGCATCAATCCACCAATCTATAATGTCGCATTCTAGAGTTCCTTCTTGAACATAAAAATTATTGAGATCTGTTACTTCCAACTCTCCCCGCGCAGATGGAGAAAGATTCTTTATTTTGTCAAAAACGTATTCGTCATACATATATATCCCAGTTTGTGCAATATTAGATTTTGGATTTTCTGGTTTCTCCTCAATTGATACTACTCTCCCATTCTCGTCTCTCTCTATTACTCCGTATTGTTTAGACTCTGTTGGCATCTCAACTCCAAATACTTTAGCTCCTCTTTCTTTTTGCTCAAATGATTGAACAGCACTAGAAAGATCATATCCAAAAATATTATCCCCAAGAATTACTAACAGTTTTTCTTTATTTACAAACTCTTCTGCAAGCAGTACTGCATCAGCAATTCCCCCTTTAGGATTTTTTTGAACAGCAAAATACAATTTTAAACCAAACTCTTCTCCAGCTCTTAAAAGATTCGTAAATGAACCAGCATGATCTGGACTACTAGAAACAAGGACTTCTTTTATTCCAGCCCTTTTCATTGATTCAAGCGGATAATAAATCATTGGTTTGTTGTACACAGGAAGAAGATGCTTGTTGGTTACCCAAGTAAGAGGGCGGAGACGGGTTGCAAGACCTCCAGCTAATATAAAACCTTTCATAACTATTATTTCGTATTATACTAAATTCTTCCTGCATTAAAAAAGAGAAATGCAGCAAGAACTAATGAACTAATCAAGATATATTCTATCACAATTTTATTTCTTAAATCACGATCTTCTTGATGGTGCATAAATCCAATCACAATATATGACATGAGTACAAAAACTAATATCATAAACTGCAACGAAACATTCTCTTGGAAGAAAAACATAAAGAAAAATCCTAAGAAAAAAATTAGGAACTGATACAGATAATATGCACTATGGTGAAATGGATTTTTTCTCATACCTTTCTATAATACTGAACCAAACTGTTGTAATAAAAGTAGCAACAAAAACATTGCTAATATCATAATATGATCAAGATTGTTTCCAACTAACCGAGGAATATTCTTTCTTCTGATAACGACAAAATCTAGAGTGAGTGCTATTAACAAAGACATAATGACAATAATAGGTACTGCCCGTGTGGTACGAGAGATATTGAGAATGGGATTGTTCTCAACTGACATCTGTAAGAATGAAGGAGTTATGCTAATTTTTGGAATTTGTGCTAATATTTGTGGTTGGGCATTCTCTATTTTCTTTGTTTCAACAACAATAGTTGGCGAAGCTACTGCAACTGTCGGTACAAGCGTAAGTGTAGGAATTGGGGATACAGTGACTACAGCAGGAGGTGGAGTAGTTGTTACTGGTGCTGCAGCAAACCGTTGTTCTGTAGGAGCAGGGACATCTTGAGCTCCAAACATCTGGACAACAAGCACTGTTTCTACTCCATCAATTTTCCCTTCTGAGACAGAAAATCCAATCTCTTTATATTTATCGGATAATAAATTATCTCTATGACTCGGAGAGTTCATCCATGCATCAACAACAGACTTTGAATCAGTAAATCCTTTTGCTAAGTTTTCTCCTGCAAAAACATAGCGATATCCCGAATCACGGATAAACTGCCATGGAGAAGTCCCATCAGGAGCAAAATGTGCCCAATAATTATGTGCAAACATATGCTGTGCTTTCCCATTTGCTGCAGATATAAGTTCTGGATTAAGCGTAAGAGGTTCAAGTCCATTATCTTTTCGTGCTTGGTTCGTATAATCTAATAGTTCTTGCTGATTAATAGAGTACGCAACACCAAGTATCTCTGGTTTTTGACGGTGTACAATATTTGCACTGATACTCGTGAAAAATAAGAACAAGATGAGGACAATAAGACTTGAGTGGTGTAAAAGTTTAGAACGGAAATTATTTTGTTCTTGTGGAATAAAGTAATGCTTGGTAACTCGTCTCATAGAGAAGAACTATTCATACACAGGAGTATCAATAGTCCCTAATTTATTATCATTGAGTGGAATAAAAAGTGCAAGGGAAAGTGTATTTGCAACTGCAAATCCCACTCTTAGCCCTGTATATGATCCAGGTCCTTTTTCACAGTATATTTTTTGAAGATCTGTGATTTTTAGATCTGCTTTTTTTAAAAGATCCTGAATTATAACAACAATATCATCTGCTCGAGTATGTACATCTGTTTCCATAACAAACTCTTCACCATTTTTGGAAATTTTAATTCTATTTTTTTTATTATCTCGTGTATCAATAGAAAGAATATTCATAAATTCAATTTTAATTATATAGTACTATCCACTATAACTGCTCCCTGCCTTAAAACTGTATACGGCTCCTGTGTACAATCCAAAACTGTTGAAACTTGTTTTCCTAACGCTTCTCCTGGTAATACATAATCTACCAGTGAAAGAAGTTCTGGATTTAGCTCATCCATAGAGTATGGTGTTTGTTCTCCAGCAAAGTTTGCAGAAGAACCAATAATAGGGATATTCAGATCAGAAATTACCGTTAATAGCTCTGTATAGTCAGGCATTCTGACACCAAGAGTGTCACCACCACCTTTGACCAATTTTGATACTCGAGTATTTTTGCTGTTCAAAACTACGGTAAGACCTCCTGGCCAATACTTTTCCATAAGATTTTTGGTTTTTTCAGGTATTATATCTACCCACTCTCTTGCCATCTGGATATCTGAAACTAATACTGGAGTTGGTTTTGTTTCAGACCGTCTGCGGATAGTAAAAAATCGTTTTACTGCCTGATCATCATCAATACGACAACCCATTCCCATAGCAGTATCTGTAGGGAATATAATAATGCCGCCCTTTTTTAAAATCTCTATTGCTTTTTTTTGATTTTCATTCATAGTTGGGATTATATCAGATAGAGGATTGTGTTATTTAAAATTTTATGTATTCCTTTGAATCGTAATTGTCCGTACATCATTTTCTTTGTGGTCAATATGTACCCGTATACATTTTTTTGGAATTTTCTCTCCAAGTCGTTCAGCCCACTCAATAATTGAGATACTTTCTGGATCTGAAAAAATATCATCAATCCCTATACTTCGGATTTCTGCTTTATTTTCTACTCTATAAAGATCAAGATGATACAACTTTTTTATAGGAGACCCTCCATCTATTTCATGTTCCCTTATCAATGAAAATGTTGGAGATATTATCCTCTCTTTAATTCCCATCCCTTTTGCAATTCCTTTAGAAAAAATGGTTTTCCCTGCACCAAGATCACCAAACAGACAGATTATATCTCCAGGCTTAAGTTTTTTCACTAAATTCTGTGCTTCTCTCTCCGTCTCTTCTGGAGAACGTGTTGTTACTTTTATATCCATATTCATATTATCTCAAAAAAATATATTTATATTTTTGGAATAAAAGTATACCACACGAAATAAGTAATAGAATGCTTCCGCCTATCACTGCAATACTTCCAGATCTTGAATCTGATGATTCTAATATTTTTGATTCTTTATTTTTTGAGTCTGTATCTTCTCCAGCAAAAACCTTATCATCATACACCTCATTTTCTATTCTCTTTACAGAAGATTGACGAGAAGCCTTATCATCAACAGATTTTACCGAGAGTACATCAGGCTCTGTTTTATCATCATCCTCTTTATCTATTTTTGAAACAGGTGGAGTACTCGTATTCGTAGGTACTTTTGTAGGTGTCATTGTTTTTGTAGGAGTTGGTGTTTTGGTAGGTACAGGAGTTTGGGTAGGAGTAGGAATAATTAACGGAGAGTTTGGTAAATTCTCTGTAGGTTGCATATTCCCTGCATGTTCTTTATCTCCATCAGGATAGAGGCCGTATGAAATATTTTCTTCCGATGATCCAAAAGAAATAGAATCTATATTCTCATCACTCTCTTGGGAAGCTTTTACAACAACCCCATCTCCGCCATTATTCAGAGAAATCCCTGTCTGGCTTCTCCGGAACGTAAGGAAAGAACCTTTTTCTATTATTGTGTTATTAGGAATTATAAATACAGTTATAGACCCTTGTGTGTCTGAAAGTACCCAACCAGAAATATCTAATTGTTCTTCTCCACTATTGATTAACTCTATAAACTCATCAGGCTCATTTGAAGGACCACTCGGGTTAGCCAACACTTCATTGATCCGTATTTGTGCAAATGTCTGAGTTACGGATATAAATCCGAAGAAAAGCAAAACAACGAAAATTTTGATGCTTCGCATACTATCTCAAGATGAGATATATTCATCATACGCCTGTAGAAATATATTTGTCTAGGATTTAAAGATTAATAATTAATGTGGAGATATAGTGTTTCGTAGCCACCTTCATCATGAGCTACGCGTACATATCTGAGTCTACATCCGCCTGTTCCAGAATAGCTTCCTTGATATAAAGTACCTGCTTTTACTGCACGGACCGTTGAAGAGCTTCCACTAATATCTATTCCGTCATGGAATCTATATACTTGCCCTACCCATGTATTTCTCACTGCCCATGTTTCTCCATATCCTTGGTTATATTGAATAGGACCAGAGATTGGCCAACTCCAAGAACCTGAAGGATTAAAAGGATCTCCCCCTGTATTATTTGAATAATCAATAGAGGTAAGGTAGTTAAATGGATTTTGAGTACTTCCTCCAGATTTCACTATAAAATGAAGATGGGTTCCACTTGAGTTGCAAGATGAACCTTGAATAATTGAAGCAATACGCTCACCTTCATTTACATGTCCTACAGAAGTCTCAACTCCTCTTCCTGCTATAATACCTTGAATTGACTCAAACTCAGCACGTGCAGCAGCAAGTAAACTTTGATATTTCTTCTCATCATTATTTGTCACAATAAGTAAATCTTTCTTTTTTTGCTTCTCGCCTTCTAACTGATCATTATATTTTGCAAGTTGGGTATGCAGTCTTTCTGCTTCTTTTTGTTTTTCTTCAAACAACGTTTGCTCTTGTTCATAGTTATTCTTTGCTTGTTCAGCTGCATAAATCTGGCGTTTGTCATACAACTGAACAACCTGCAGATATTTTAGTCGAGTCAAAAAATTAGAGATCGTATCTGAGGACAGAAGCATCTGTAATGGATCAATTTTTCCAAATGCGTAAGTAGCAGATACTCTTTCTACCAGTGCTTTTGATGTGTCTTGAATGCTTGTTTCAAGCCCGAGTACTTTCTTTTTTGCTATTGCAATATCATCTTCAAGTTGCGTAATTTTGTTTTGAGTTTCCTCAACTCGTAACTCAGATACTGCAATCTGACTATCCACAAGCTTTATCTGAGAATCGAGTGTTTTTGCCTGCCCTTGGAGCTCATTAATTTTCTCCGTATATTCTTTAATCTTATTCTCAAGATCATTTTTTTTATCATTACTACTTGTCTGTGTAGGAGTTGGAGTTGTAGTTGTAGACCCTGTTGGAGTAGGAGTA
Source organism: Candidatus Levyibacteriota bacterium (assembly GCA_039809365.1). Lineage (GTDB taxonomy): Bacteria > Patescibacteriota > Microgenomatia > Levybacterales > GWA1-39-11 > JBDHUV01. The sequence goes on along the minus strand of JBDHUV010000018.1, from coordinate 3,888 downwards.
GTGTCAGCAAAAATAAAGTTATTTTGGGCAACAAGTAAAAGAAGTACGCCTACAACAATAAATCCGATACCTCGGCTTACTGCTGAAACTCCTTTCAGAAGTGAATATAGAGTATTGTTATATTTGTACATATTATTTCAAGTACCTTAGTACAGCAATATAACTTGCAAATACTCCCAACCCTAATGCAACAACTAACTCAATGCCCAGAATTTGGACAATAGTCAATGGAGGGACAGGAAATATTGGTACCCCTTTTAGGAAAGACTCCAATATTGGTGTTGTATACAGTAAAATTCCATAGGATAGTAACCAACCGATCATAGCTCCCATAACACCGTAAATAAAGCCCTCAATTAAGAATGGTACCCGTATAAACCAGTTAGAAGCACCGATGAGTCTCATTGTCTCAATATCCTGTTTTCTTGCAGTAATTTTTATACCAATAATAGTGACTATCACAAAAATTGATACGGTAATAAGAATTGCAATTACTCCTATACCAATAGCCTGAAATGCATGTGTCCACGAAATGAGTGTATCAACAATCTCTTCTTGGAAAACAATTCTATCTACTTGTTCTGATCCAGATACAACTTTGGCAAGACTTTTTAAGTCTTCAGGATTACGTGCTTGTACTTCAAGAGATGCTGGAAGAATATCTGCAGTAACTAACTCAATAAGCTCTGGCTCGTCTTTATTTATATTTTTATATATTTCAAGCGCTTGCTCTTTTGAGATATATTTTACATCAGACGTTTTTCCTGTAGCCTCCAATTGAGCTTTCATAGAGTCTATCTGAGCTATCTCAACAGTATCTTTAAAAAATACAGTAAGTTGTGGCCTTGTTTCAAAATAGTTTATAAGATTGACTGAAAGTACTGTTAATACGGCAAAGATAGAGATAGCAAAGAACGTAAGAGTCATAATAAGCGTTGCAGATAACGCTTGATACGGTGATCTTCTAATATATCTTCCTGCTGTTTTAAGATGTTTCATGTTCCTCCTTTTTCTCGTCTTTCTTTTTATCTGTATGTTCTAGCGCCTCTTCCTTTTTCTCTTTTTCTTCTCCTTCATCTTCTTTTTTTGACTCAGTAGTTTTTTTATGAGCAGATGGTCTATCATGCACAAGTCTTCCTTTCTCAACAGTAAGAACTCTTTGTTTTGTATTATCTATAATCTCTTTATTGTGAGTAGCCATAAGAATTGTTGTCCCAAGCTTATTAATACTTTGTAATAGATCTATAATCTGATAAGAAGTCTCAGAATCAAGATTCCCTGTCGGCTCATCAGCAAGAAGAACTTCTGGATTAAAAATTAAAGCTCGAGCAATGGCAACGCGCTGTCTTTCACCACCAGATAACTGAAGGGGGAATTTATCTTTTTGATCTCCCAGTCCTACCTGTAACAAAATCTCTTCAGCTTGTTGACGCGCATTTTTCTCAGAGACCCCTGTAAACTGAAGAGGAAGAATAACATTCTCCATTACCGTGTGGTCCATTAATAATTTAAGATCTTGGAAAATTGTACCAACTGTGCGTCTAAGTTTAGGGATTTTACTCCCTGAAAGCTTCCCAATACTAATATCTCCTATTAAAACTTCCCCTTCATCAGGCACAAGATCACGAATCACTAAACGAAAAACAGTTGTTTTTCCTGACCCTGTAGGACCTACTAAATACACAAAATCCCCTTTATCTATGCTAAAAGACACATCGTGTAATGCAGTAATGTCTTTCCCATATTTTTTAGTTACATTTTTAAATTGAATCATGAAAATAAAATGTTATGATTGTTTCCCATGTAAAGAACAAGCATGAGACTAATCTAATACTTGTAGCCTACCCACATCCATGAGCCATCCAGCATGTTGTGCTGTCTGTGTCTGGCCCCAAACCTTTACTGTACGTCCAATAAAAGGAGTAAGATCTAATACTGACGAGGTTAAATATACATTCTGAGAATCACCACCTGGCCTTTCTAAATGAAAAGCCCCCTCTCCCTCTATACCGCCTTCACGTAAGATTCCTTCAGCATTATCTGAAAAGTCACTTGCGTCAGACCCTATTACTTGTCCTTTTTTTACTTCAACTCCATTTACGTTGATATTTTGTGAGCTATCTGAAGATGAGGAAGAAGTGCCTCCAACAAAATTAGAGATAATAAACCCAGTCCCAACGCCAAGGAGTACAAACATGCCAAATGCAATCAAAATACTTTTATTCATACGTGTAGTAGATTCCTGCGTATCTAGTTCATGGACAATAGTTTTTTGTGAGTCCATATTGCACATTTTAGTTAATCACATTTACTAAAAATTTACAACTATTTTTAATAGAGAATACGTACAGATCAGAGCAGGATAGGGCTATCGATTCCTACATAAATAAAGAAGGACACACAAGCTTTACACGGAAGAATTCTCTTTCAACTGACCTTCGATAAATAAATCAATATCTCCATCTAATACAGACTCTACATTTCCTGTCTCTACTTTTGATCGTAAGTCTTTTACCATCTGATACGGGTGGAGAACATAGGATCTAATCTGATTTCCCCAAGAAGGTGGATTGTACACTCCTTTCAAATCTTGTTTTGCTTTTTGTAGCTCTTCTTGGTGTTTTGCCCATACTTTTGATTTTAAAATCTTTAACGCATACTCTCTATTTTGCGCTTGATACCGTTCTGATTGTGATGTGGCAATAATCCCAGTTGGAATGTGCTTTACTCTCACTGCAGTCGATACTTTTTGGACATTTTGTCCACCTTTTGAGGATGCCCTGTAAAAGTCCCATTCTAAATCATCATCTTTTATCTCAACATCAGTATCATCTTCAATCTGAGGCAATACTTCAACTAACGCAAATGAGGTGTGTCTCAGTTGATCCGCATTAAAAGGAGAAAGCCTCACAAGGCGATGAACTCCTTGTTCATTTTTTAAATATCCATAGGTATAGTTACCTTCGACAACAAGAGTAGCACTTTTTATACCAGCTTCATCACCTGCAGTATACTCAAGTGTCTCAAACTGCCATCCTTTCTTTTCAAAATACCGTGTATACATTCTATATAAAATAGATGCCCAGTCCATTGCGTCTGCACCACCTTGCCCTGCATGAATTGAAAAAATCGCATTTGCTTTATCATAAGGGCCAGACAAATAAAGATACACTTCAAGTTCTTTTAATAAAGTCTCAAGTCCGTATATATCATCAGCATCAATAAGTTCTTGGAGTAGTTTTATATCGTCTATTTCTTTTTGAAGTGTAGCCATTTCACGCATCATTTGAGCAGCATTTTGACTATCTTTCCAAAAATCTGGATCTATACTTTTTGCTTCTATTTCCTTAATTCTTTTTTCTTTTTGGGCAATATCTACTTTTTCGAGTACTATCTGCGCTCTTTTTTTGAGTTCTTCCATACTGGTTATTATACATCATGTACTAATGACAAAAGATTTTACAAAAATAATCTTCTATTCCAACATCAGATTTCTGGAGATTTTGGAGTGTATCAATAACACTTCTTGCCGCAGAACCAGTAGCTGTATATGAATCAAGTGAGAAATTATCTATACTTTTTTTTGCTTCACCAAGTATATGCGAAGCATCCCCTTTCTGAGGAAGCCTTACCTCTGTAGAGGTATGAGGATATTGGACAGGAGTATCTGTTGAGTCTATCAGTTTTTGAGCGCCCACTGATAGGAGCCAGATAAAAGTACCAGTTACTATAATACACAATACAGACGCAATTGCTACTCTTTTTAAACTTACTACTTTTTCGACAACTGGTTCTTCTGTCTCAGGTTTTAGTTTCGCTTTTTTTACATTCCCCATACTACTATTGTAAAGTGGAGTTATAAAAATGCAAAGTCCTATACCAAATAGT
>JBDHUV010000017.1:0-11914 GCA_039809365.1 Candidatus Levyibacteriota bacterium | reverse complement strand
GAAACTGTTTCTTCATTTGTGGAAGTAGATATAAAAAAAAGTCTTATTATCTCAACTGCTGCACATGGCGGATTTGAAAATCCACAGGTGTTGTGGGCGAAAGGAAAAAATATAGATATCCTTTCTTTTGGACAAGCATTAGGAATGTTCCAGTATGGGACGCTTCTGAATAGACAGGATGTACAAGGAATCTCTGTAGCAGGGAGTCATGGGAAAACCACGACTACAGCTATGCTTGCTACGGCGTTAAGCTTTATGAAGCAAGATCCAAGTTATGTAATTGGAACAAGTACAGGAGGAGCGCTTGGAGATGCTGGACATTTAGGAAAAGGCAAATATTTTGTTGTTGAATCAGATGAGTATGTATCTGATCTTACATTTGATAGAACTCCAAAGTTTTTATATCAACATCCATTTGCTGCAATTATTACGAATATAGATTTTGATCATCCTGATGTCTTCCCAGATTTAAATAGTGTATACGATGCATTTAAAACATTTGTAAAAAATATCCAACAACAAGGGGTTCTTGTCATTTTAGGTGATGACCCTAAAAACAAGGATATTATAAAAAATGTTTCTGATGGTGTTCATACCGTAACTTTTGGATTGGATAATTCAAATCGTTATGTTGCAAAAAATATTACCCATACGCAAACTGGAGTGGCTTTTACAGTAGTGTGTGATAATAAAGAGTTGGGTACAGTTACGCTCTCAGTTATTGGGTCACACAATGTATTAAACTCGTTATCAGTAGTCGCATTACTTCATACTTTAGGCTATGAGTTTGCTGAGATTGCATTAGGACTTGGGAAGTTTACTGGTACAAAAAGAAGAATTGAAATAAAAGGGGTAACAAAACAAGGAGTACAGATTATTGATGATTATGCACACCATCCTACTGAGATATCTGCAGCCCTCACAGCGCTGCATGATGCATATCCAACAAAAAAAATTGTGTGCATTTTTCAACCACACACACTTTCTCGCACACAGCATCTTATTACAGAGTTTTCTCGTGCATTTGTCCATATAGATAGATTACTCCTTCTTCCAATTTTTTCCTCTGCAAGGGAAGGAAAAGTGGATATAAACGAACAAAATAGATTATATGACCAGATCTTAAAAAACACTCCTGGGGAATATAAAGAAAATATTCAAGATGTGATAGAATATTGTATCCAAAATTATACTTCAGATGACTATCTTATTGTGACAATGGGAGCAGGAGATGTATATAAAATTGGAGAACAATTAATAAAGCTATGAAGAAATATAGAATTAAAGGTGGGAATGAACTGAGCGGAGAAGTTGGTATCTCAGGATCAAAAAATGTGGTAACTAAAGCATTAATTGCATCGTGTCTTACTGATGAAGAAGTTGTATTGGAAAATGTCCCGCTTATAAGTGATTTCTTAATCATGATCGATCTTATTAAAGCAATAGGAGGTCAAGTTACTCTTGATGGCCACAGTGTTCGTGTTCAAGTTAAAACAATTACCAAAAATAAAATCCCACTTGAGATAGGTGCAAAAGTAAAAACATCATCAATGTTTTTAGCACCTCTGTTGGTGCGTTCTCGACAAGCTCATATTCCAAACCCTGGTGGTTGTAGAATTGGAGCTCGTCCAATTGACCGTCATATAGAAGGATTGGAAAAAATGGGAGCGTCTATTGGATACGCAAGTGAAGACGGATATTTTCATGCACATACAGAAGGACTCGTGGGTGCTGAGTATACATTTGAGAAAAATACGCACACAGGTACTGAGACTTTGATACTTGCAGCAGTACTTGCAGAAGGAAAAACTATATTAAAAAATGCTGCACAAGAACCTGAGATTGACGACTTAATAGAGTTATTAAATAAAATGGGAGCACGTGTTAAAAGAACTGAACCTCGAGTTATAGAAATTGAAGGGGTAGAAAAGCTACATGGCGCAACTCACTCTATTATGGCAGATAGAAATGAAGCAGTAACTTTTGCAGTAATCTCAGCATTAACTGGCGGAAAAATATGGATGAAAAATTTCAGTCTGTCAGACATGCAAGCATTTTTGGATGTGTATGAAAAGGCTGGTGGAGCGTATGAAGAAAAGGATGGAGCAGTAAGATTTTACATTCCTGAACAATTAGTACCAGTAAATGTAACGACAGAACCATATCCTGGATTTATGACTGATTGGCAAGGACCGTGGGCTCTGTTAATGACACAGGCGCAAGGAGAGTCTATTCTTCATGAAACAATTTATGAGAATAGATTTATGTATGTAACAGAACTTCAGAAAATGGGAGCAAAGCTTGAACAGTTTACTCCTGAAGTAGATGATCCAAAACAACTATACAATTTTAATTATGATCCTGAAAAAAAGTACCAGCAGGGGCTGAGAATTTTTGGAAAAACACCACTTCATAATGCAGTACTCAATATGTATGATTTAAGAGCAGGGGCAACAGTTGTTATTGCATCATTAATTGCAAACGGGAAAAGTACAATTTTTGGTACAGAGATTGTTGAAAGAGGGTATGAACAATTTCATGAAAGACTCCAAGATCTTGGAGCTCAAGTAGAAGTACTAGAAGAAGAATAATGGATACTCAAGATTTTAATACTATCTGGGCTGTAATCCTTGCAGCAGGAAGAGGCACTCGTATGAACTCTCAGACAACGAATAAAGTTGCCATGAAGATAGGTGGTGTGCCAATGCTTGTGAGGACTGTACAGAATCTGCATGATTCAAATATAAAAAATGTGTGTATTGTTGTTGGCTTTGCTAAAGAATCTGTAACAAGCCTTTTTAATAACTCTGTTCAGTTTGCACAACAAGACGAACAACTTGGTACAGGGCATGCTGCAAAAGTAGGAGTAGACTCTCTTCCTCCTACTACGAAAGACGTAATAATTTTGTATGGAGATGATTCATATATTTATACACCAGAAGTATATAAAAAACTTATTGAGATTCATAGAAGAGAGCAAGCAGATCTTTCATTTATTACACTCACTGTTGATGATCCAAAAGGGCTGGGGAGAATTATGAGAGATGAACAGGGAAATGTAATTGGTATTGTAGAAGAAAAAGATGCTACTGATGACCAGAAAAAGATAAAAGAAATTAATCCTGCATGTTATATTTTCTCTTATTCATTTTTCAAAAAATATATTGAAACAGTCCCTAAAAGTCCTGTAACAGGAGAATATTATTTAACGTCTCTTGTGGAGATTGCGGTAAAAGAAAAAGCAAAAATTGCTACGTATACAGCAACAGGACTATCCTGGCGCGGCGTTAATACCCCAGACGAGTTACAACAAGCAGAAGCAATGATGCAAATATAATATGGATAATAGATCTTACACAATTGAAAGAGTTACATCTGAATCCTCTGAATATATTGCTCCTTTAAATCTGTTAATGAAACAGTTAAATCCTTCACTAAAGGAATTTACTGAGGAAAATCTTTTGAATATAGTCCAGGATAACAATGTCTATTTATATATTGCAAGAGACATAAATCAAAATATTGTTGGGACACTTACCTTAATTACGTATCAAGTCCCAAGTGGGAAACGAGGGTATATTGAAGATGTAGTTGTTGATGAAAAAGAAAGAGGAAAAGGACTTGGTAAATTGCTTATGCATGAAGCAATCAATAAGGCACAAGAACTGGGAATAGAGACTATTGGATTGACTTCACGCGCTGAACGTACTGCTGCAAATTCACTTTATCAAAGTCTGGGATTTCAAAAAAGAGAAACAAATGTCTATAAACTGATACTTCGATCATAATTCAGGTTAAACTTTCTTCCATTCAAGCAATTCATCGAGTATAATAACGATATCTGATATGGATATTTTCTTCTCATTTACATACTATCTCTTTATTATTCATTTAATAAGGACTCTCATTTCCTGGTTATATCTCTGGCAGATAAAAGAGTATCGTTTGGACCGTATTGTTGTCCATATAAAAGAGACAAAACAAGGAAAAGCTATTTTTTTTGGATTTGAACCGTTAGTAAAACTCGGAATTATTTTATTTTACTTTTATACAATATTTGTTCCTTCTCTTTATTTTTTAATTCCAATTTTAGTCTTTAGTATTTATGCCTATGAGACTGTTCGTTTTGGAATAGACTTAGTGCAGAAGAAAGTTAAGCTTCCTATATTTACTCCAAAACTTATTTTTATTGGAATGTTGAGTATTGCTACGGTTTTCTTAATGTTTCTACTCCCATTACTCGACAAATTCTTCTGGCTTGTATTTGTAGATAAATTTTTAATATGGATCATTGCAATGTATATGGGATTATTTTCATTCCCTTCAATATTTTACAAAGATACTCAGATTAATAAAGCGATCACAAAACTGAGAAAGCATAAAAAAATGAAAGTAATAGGTATAACAGGTAGTTATGGAAAGGGTTCAACAAAAGAATATGTGTACACTATTTTATCTCCGTATTTTAATACATTAAAAACTCCGTCTACTCATAACACGCCAATAGGTATTGCAAGAACTATCCTTTCAGGATTAGTCAACAAGACTCAAATATTTATTGTAGAGATGGGTGCGTATAAAATTGGAGAAATTGCTGAAATGTGTGAGTTTGTAAAACCGTCAATTGGAATATTAACAGCAGTAAATGATCAGCATGTCTCTTTATTTGGAAGTATTGAAAACACGAAGAAAGCAAAGTTTGAGTTAATAGAATCTCTTCCATCAAATGGCATCGCATTATTTAATGGAAATAATGAGAACACAAAAGAGTTGTTCTCTTTTGCAAAAAAGAAAAATAAATATCTGTACTATGTTGGGAACAAAAATACAATGAAAGCTCATATCTATGCAAAGATTGTAAAAGTAAACCCAACATCAGTATTATTTGATGTGCAGATTGGGAGTAAAAAATATAAAAATCTTGAAGTAAATCTTGTGGGGGCACATCATATCCAAAATATTTTGCCAGGAATATTTATTGCTCAGTTGTTTAAAGTACAAAAGAAAGATATTGAAAAATCACTCCATGATATAAAGCCTTTGTACAAAACCATGCAACCCTTTATTGCAGTAGACAATGAAGCACTTCTTATTGACGATACATATAATGCAAATCCAGCATCTGTCATATCTGCAGCAGAGTATCTTTCGCATCAGAAAGGAAAAAAAGGGCTTGTATTACAACCAATGATCGAATTAGGAAAACATGCCAAACAAGAGCACTATGCAGTAGCAAAAAAGATAGGGAGTATATGTGATTATTTATTTGTTACAAACATGAATTTCAATACAGAGATAAAACAAGGACTTTTAGATAGTGGGAATACATGTACTCTAGTTGTTGGATCTCCTTCATCACTGGTGAACAAAATTGAAAAAGAGTTTGGGAAAGAAGACGTTATTGTTTTTGAAGGGAAAGATTCTTTTGCGGTGCTCGATTTAATTTCAAGAAAATCAATAGAGAGTAATAGACAATAGCTTGTTTGTGAGCAGAGATGAGCATATAATTAAAAAACAATGGATAAAGTATTTGGATTTGCAATATTATCATTTTTTATAACTGCGATATTATTAGTACCATTTATAGATTTTTTATATAAACGTAACTTTAAGCGTCAGCGTCAACAGACACGTGATCCTTTGAATAAAAGGACTCCTGAATTTGACAAAATGAGTAGTTGGAAAGTGGGTACTCCTATCGGAGGAGGTTTGCTTATTATTTTCGTTGTAACATTATTGACTCTTTGGGCATATGGCCTTTTTAGTGTAGAGGTAAAGTTTTGGGAGATCTTTGTGTTACTTTTTTCCTTTGTGGGATTTGGACTCTTAGGGTTTTATGATGATATGAAAAAAACAAACAAGTCTGCATTTTTCGGACTTCGTTTTCGGCAGAAATTTGTTATCCAATGGATACTTGCTCTTATTATCGGTGTAATATTTTATTTCCAACTGGGATACTCATTCGTATATATTCACTGGCTTGGGCAAGTAACACTAGGGTTAGTATTTATATTTTTTTCAGCATTTGTCGTCGTAGCTTTTGCAAACGCATTTAATATTTCAGATGGACTTGATGGACTTTCATCAGGTCTTTTTCTTATTAGCTTGATGGCATTTTTGGTTATTTCTCATAGTATGCTTGATAGTTTCCTTGCCATTTTTATTGCAATTCTTATCGGTTCAGTATTGGCATTTTTATATTTTAATGTATACCCCGCCAGAATCTGGCTTGGGGATGTTGGGTCTCTTTCTTTAGGCGCTGTACTTGCAGTAATAGGACTCTTAACTGGTAAAATTCCTGCAGTTGGAGTGATTGGTGGAGTGTTTGTTATAGAGGTTGCTTCGTCACTAATTCAGATACTTGGAAAAAAATATCTGGGAAGGAAAATTCTTCCTATTGCACCGCTCCATTTGTATTTTCAGAAAAAAGGATGGGAAGAACCAAAAATTGTCATGCGTGCATGGCTTCTGGGCATATTGTTTGCTATGCTTGGGCTTTATTTGGCCTTCTTATAAATGAGTTATAGTATAATAACTCAGCTTTTTTCCTGATATGCAAAAAGTAGGAATACTGCTTTTCATTATTACACTTCTTCTCTCCCTGCTCGGGGTATTTATTTTGTATGAAAGCTCTTCGTATACTGCGATTCTTAATATTGGAGATAGATATCATTTTGTAAAAAACCAATTAATGTGGGTAGGTGGAGGAGTAATACTCGCTTTTATTCTTTCAAGATTTGATTATAGGAAAGCATATCCCCTTGCTCTTCCAGCATTAGTTATTACGGGAATACTGTTAATCGTTGTTTTTATTCCTGGTATTGGGCTTGAACTGAAAGGATCAAATAGATGGATAGATTTGAAGTTTATTGTAGTCCAACCATCTGAGTTGTTAAAAATATCACTTACTATGTATTTAGCAGCTTGGCTTTCTCGAAAAGAGAGTAATAGACTTGGTGCATTTTTAATATTATTTTTTGTATTTGTCGGATTAGTTGCAATGGAACCTGATTTAGGATCAGCGTTAGTAGTTGCAACAACATCTGTCATTGTATATTTTCTTTCAGGTACAAAAATGAAAGAAATGGTTATAATTGCAGCTGTACTTATTGCAGGGATTATTGCATTGATAAAATTTGAGCCATATAGAGTAGAGAGATTTATGGCATTCCGGAATTTTGATGTACATGATCTGTCTACTACATCTTATCATATGAGGCAAGTCTTGATTGCAGTTGGCTCAGGAGGACTGACAGGGGTAGGACTCGGGAATTCTGTACAGAAATATGCATATGTGCCGGAAAATACGACTGACTCTATCTTTGCTATATATGCAGAAGAAACAGGATTTATAGGATCGCTATTTCTTTTAGGAGTAATTGCAATTCAGCTCTATCTTGGATTTTTAATTTCTCTTCGATCATCTGATGCATTTGGGATGTTGTTTGGTATTGGGATCGTGACTTTCTTGTGTGTCCAGACTTTTCTTAATATTGGTTCTCAAGTTGTGGTAGTCCCTTTGACTGGAGTCCCGCTTCCTTTTATTTCATATGGTGGATCTGCTATGATGATTAACTTTGCTGCGATAGGAGTACTGCTATCAATTGCAAGGTTTTCCGGGAAAGGAGTTAAAAAATCACGATGAAAGTACTTATTACTGGAGGACATTTTTCGCCCGCATACTCTGTTATACAGGAGTTATTAAAAAAAGGAGATGAAGTAGTGATCATAGGAAGAGTTCATCCATTTGAAGGAGATAAGAAAGCATTTTCGTATGAGTATAGAGTAAGTAAAGAGTTAAATATTCCATTTGTCGAACTATCTACAGGAAGATTGCAACGGAGGATTTCGCTGTATTCTCTGCCTTCTCTTATTAGATTGGGTAAAGGATTGATACAGTCAAAAAAATTGATCAAAGATATTAGTCCTGATATTGTACTCACATTTGGTGGGTATCTTGCCTTACCCGTTGCTATAGCCGCATATTTTCATAAAATACCGGTAGTAACCCATGAGCAGACTCAAGGATTAGGATTATCGAACAAACTCATTGCAAAGATCTCAAATACTGTCTGTGTTTCATTTCCTTCAACAAAAAAAATGTTGAATCATTCAAATGTAGTGTTAACAGGTAATCCAATACGAAAAGAAATTTTTGAAGTAGACGAAAAAATAGATTTTCCGAAAAATCTCCCCGTAATATATATAACCGGAGGAAGCACAGGTTCACATATTATTAATAAAACTATTCTTGAGTGTGTTGAGGAGCTCGTTGAGAAGTACGTAGTGATCCACCAGACTGGGGAGAATAAATTTAATGATTTTGAAAAAGCGAGTGAGAAACAAAAAAATCTTCCTGCAGATGTTCAAGATCGGTATGTTGTAAGGAAATATATTTATCCATCGCAGATTGGTTACATATACAAAATGTGTGACCTTGTGATCGGGAGGTCTGGAGCCAACACAGTACTTGAGCTCATTGCAAAAAATAAGCCAAGCCTCTTAATACCATTGTCACATGGACAAAAAGGCGAACAAATGAAAAACGCATTGTTAATTTCTTCACTTGGTCTTGGTATTGTTCTCCAACAAGAGGACTTAACAACAGATGTATTATCCTCTACAATAACAGATATGGTAGATTCTTTGGCAGAGTATAGTATAGAGAAAGATATAATAGATCAGTATATATTTACTGATGCAGCACAAAGAATAGTACAAGAACTTACTGCCCTATATGAGAAAAAGGAATATCAAGCGAAATAATACCGTAAATACCAGACTATTTAAAATTCTATTTTCCGTTGCTGGGATTATTTTTGTTTTAACAGGGATTTTATACGGTATAAAAATAGGATTATCTCATTTTTCTTCTCCCCAAGTTGTACTGGCAAATCCATATTTAAGACAAAATCAGTTCTATGATATGGATAAAAAACTTGATGAGAAAGGGTTTACTATAGAGTCTCAAGATCTTTCTCAAGACAAATCTACCTTGATTGTTAACCTAGAAAAAGGTCCAAAAGTCATTTTTACTACATCACAAGATATTGATTGGCAAATATCCTCTTTACATTCAATTATCTATACGCTTACAATAGAAAATAAGCAGCCGAAACAGATTGATTTCCGTTTTGGCAAGCCAATTGTGAAATTCTAGTGTATACTTAAATATACAGTGAAAACTATGCGTGACTCTCAAATTGTTGTTGGTGTAGATATAGGTTCTTCAAAAATTGCTACGGTAATTGGTCAGGCACAAGAAGAAAGTGTTAATATCCTCGGTGCATCTGAAATTCCCTCAAAAGGAATCAGGAAAGGGCAGATTGTAGATATTGAAGATACTGCAAGTGCTCTCAATCAATCTTTGGATATTGCTGAGCGAATGGCTGGCACATCTATTGACCGAGTGTTTGTCTCAATTAGTGGTATCCATGTAGATAGTCAAAATTCTAAAGGAATTGTTGCTATTTCACAACCTGAAGGAGAGATTTCCCATACAGATATCGATAGAGTTCTTGAAGCTGCAGGAGCAATCTCTATTCCGACCACACGATCTATTATTCATGTACTTCCAAAAACATATACTGTTGATGGTGAGTCTGGGATTAAGGATCCAGTAGGAATGAATGGAGTAAGACTTGAAGTTGATACGCATATTATTACAGCAAACTCAACGTCTGTAAAAAATATTCAAAGAGTTTTAGAAACTGAAGGGGGAGTACAAGTAAACGCTCTTGTATTCTCAGGCTTTGCTTCTTCTCTCGCTGTTTTGACAGAGACAGAAAAAGAACTTGGAGTAGTTCTGGCAGATATAGGTGCAGGAATTACCAATATCTGTATTTTTGTTGACGGAAATATTGCTCACTCAAGTGTTATTCCAATTGGTGCACGACATATTACAAACGATCTTGCTATAGGGCTGAGAATCTCATTGGAAAGTGCTGAAAAAATAAAATTATATCTTTCCCAGCATTTTGAAAAACAGGCGCGGCAAAAGCATGCAGAAGATGGAGAAGGAAAAGATTCTTCTGGTTCAGGTAAATCATCTGATGAAATAGATATTTCAAGTCTAGGTATTACAGAAGACTTAAAGAAAGTCTCAAAAAAAACATTAGTAGACGGAATTATTCGCCCTCGGCTCAATGAGTTATTTACTCTTATAGGGATTGAGATTAAAAAATCTGGATTAGGCACACAGACACCTGCAGGAATTGTAATTACTGGAGGTGGAGCACGTACAGTAGGAGCTGATGAAGCAGCAAAAAGAATGCTTTCAATGCCTGTGAGAGTTGGAGTTCCTCAGCATATTACTGGGCTTATTGATGATGTAGAGAATCCGTCGTATGCGACACCTGTAGGATTACTCCTGTATGGACAAGACTTCAGAGGAGGGGAATCGTCTTCATTCCTTAGTGGATCGTTAAGTGGTATCTCGTTGAAGCCTGTTAATGACCTTACTTCAAAACTCCAAAAACTATTGAAAAAATTCCTCCCATAACTTTTTCACAGATTACAATCCTCTAGAAATTTTTACATTGTGTATTTTGGTAAATAATTTACGAAAAATTTTATTGCAAATCACTTTTAATTGTGCTAGTATCAAGCTACTTTTCAAACGTTATGTTAATTAAACCTCAAACAGCTTCATTCGCAAAAATCCGTGTAATAGGAGTTGGTGGCGGTGGGAATAACGCAGTAAACTCAATGGTAGATGGGGCATCTATTCAAGGGGTAGATTTTATAGGAATAAATACAGACGCCCAAGCACTTCTCAACTCGAAAGCAAATACAAAAATCCAGATCGGAGAAAATTTAACAAGAGGGCTTGGATCAGGAGGAAATCCTGAAATGGGTCGTGAATCTGCTGAGGAGAGCCGTGACAAAATTAAAGATCTTCTAGAAGGCTCAGATATGGTGTTTCTAACTTGTGGAATGGGTGGAGGTACTGGTACCGGTGCTACCCCCATTATTGCTGAGGTTGCAAAAGAAGTAGGAGCATTAACAGTTGCTGTCGTAACAAAGCCTTTTATGTTTGAAGGGACAAGACGCATGGTAGCAGCAGAGGAAGGTATTGAGCAACTCAAAGATAAAGTAGATACACTTATTGTTATCCCAAATCAGAGGATTTTAGAAGTAGTAGATAAAAAATTGTCACTGCTTGAAGCATTTCGAGTAGCAGATTCAGTACTTACACACGGCGTCCAAGGGATCTCAGATCTAATTACTGTATCTGGACTTATTAATGTAGATTTTGCTGACGTAAAAAGTATTATGAGTGACTCAGGTACTGCATTAATGGGTATTGGTGTAGGTGTAGGGGAAAATAGAGCCCAAATTGCAGCAAAACAAGCAACTGCTTCGCCATTACTTGAAGTATCTATGGATGGTGCACGTGGAGTACTCTTTAATATTACTGGTAGTAGTGATCTTTCGATGGCAGAAGTTGATGAAGCATCAAGGATTATATCTAAAGCGGCAGATCCAGATGCAAATATTATTTTTGGAGCAACTATTGATGAAACATTACATGATCAGATAAAAATTACCGTTATTGCAACTGGATTTGACGAGAGTAGAAGAAGATTACAGAATATGGTATCAAGAGATTTACAAGAAGAGCAGAATATTGGACAAGAACAATCACAAGAAGATACGAGAGACAGATCATACTATTTTGGGAATAGTTATCAAGAACCTCAGCCACAGCAACAATCTAACCCACAACCAAAAGAGGAAGAAGAAGACGTTTTTGATATTCCTGCCTTTCTAAGACAAAGGAATTAATAAGTAAAAGTTAGGTGCTCAGAGATTCTAGAGAACCTTTTTGGTTCTCTTTTTTTTGTTTAAAATGAAAGAAAGATTAACTCACAGCAATTCACCAATGGTTCCTAAAAGAGAAGGAGATTTCTCA
>JBDHUV010000016.1:0-11976 GCA_039809365.1 Candidatus Levyibacteriota bacterium | reverse complement strand
GGATAAAATAGAATATATGTTGAAACTTTCCCAATCCTTTGTACATTGAAGAAAGAATCTCTTTATCAGATATTTTTCTATTCTTTTGTATCCATGTTCTTTCTTTAATAACTCTCTTTAAAGACTGTATTACAAAAACCCATCCTTGTATATAGGAATATGAAAATTTAGGCTTTAAGATTAAAAGAAAGACTAAAATTTCTCCTAGATTCTGAATCAGTAAAAGAGGTAAAACCCAAAATAAAGTATACCATGAATAGTTTTTTAACAGCATCTGTAGTGTGTTTTTGTTTCTCCATAAAAATATTTCGTACCTCAAGGCGCTTTGAACATTTGCACCTGCATGAAAAACGATTGCATTTGATGCAAATGAGTACGACTTTTTGAATAACTTTAATCTCCAAAACCAATCTACCTCTTCACAATACATAAAAAAATTTTCATCTAACCCTCTGGTATTAATATACAGACTTTTTTTAAATAGAAGACATACTCCAGTTAAGTAAAAATTCTTAAAATCATCTCTATAAGGTACCCACACGGGATGTCCAAATGGATCAATTGTGATCGAGGTAAATTTCTTTCTACTTCCGTCATAATTTTGCTCTAATGGTGAGATAACATCATAATCATGTGTTTTGTAGAATGTCATTAGGTTTGAAATAAAATCTTTTTCCACCCATGTGTCAATGTTGAGTAATAAAATGAATTCTCCTTTTGCAGCATTAATACCAATAGTATTCCCGCGCGCAAATCCAACATTTTGATCATTTTTGATAATTTTTACGCTTGGAAAAAGGGAGGTCACAAGTTTAAGACTCGAATCAGATGAATTATTATCTACAAGCAGAATTTCAAAGCTTTTGTATGTCTGTTTATCTAGAGAGCTTATACATTTCTTTAACCACTTTTCCCCATTCCAATTAACTATAACTATACTAACCAAATTACTCATTTTTTCCGAAATTTGACAAAAATATTTGCATATCCGCCTTCTAAATCATACTCTCTATCAATTTTTTCATCTAATTTTTTAGTATAGAATGCTCTTCTCTTAAAAATCCATTTCCATATGTACATATCTACCCATGCATATGCTTGGAAAAATCTACCTTTCACATAACTTTTTTCTACCTTAAATCCATTTCTTTTTGCATAATCAGTAAGTTGCTTTTTTGAATAGTGTCTATGACCTATGAGCCACCATGCTGGATCTAATGAGTTTGAAATAATATGACGAAACGGTGTAGACAGATAAAATGTTCCGCCTTTTTTTAATACACGATTAACCTCTGAGAACATCTGATTTTCTGAATTTTTAGGGATGTGTTCAATAACTTCCCAACTGACTACAGTGTCAAAACTGTTATCAGGGAATGGAAGTTTTGTCGCACCAGCTACTACAAATTCAGCCTTCGGATTTTTTATATATTTTTTTGCAGTTTTTAAATCACTTGTCGTTATTTCTGTTCCAACAATTTTCTTTACTCCGCGTTTTAAGAAATCTATTTCACACCATCCGTATCCACAACCGATATCAAGGACTTTCTTACTCTTAATATCTTCAGTTGCAACAAAGCGGATTGCTTCAAGCAACCTTCCATGTAACATACCAGTAGGTTTTTCATTAAGTATATTCTTCATTTTACTTTATTAATTAACGCGCCTAATCCCCCTGCACTAAATTCAGATATTTTTAAGAATACTGCACTACAACCAATTATAGGGTTTTTTATAAACATTTTGTAGTTACGTATAAAACATATACATTGTTCTCGTAGAAGATCCAGTCCAGAAATCCCATGTTTAGAAAAATATTTTGAAGCGGTTTTCCCATAGTTGTACTTTTTCCGTATCATAGTTATGAACTTTAATTCACCTAAATCGTGATACAAAACATTTCTACAAAATTCTACTTGAGACTTTTGCATATAGCGTGAATGGATATCAAAATCTTCTCCTGAACTCAATGACTCATCGTACCCACCAACTTCAGTAAATAATGACCTTCTCACAGCACGCGCGGATTCAATATTCATATTTCCCCAATAGCATCTTCTCTCAAATGCTTTACATTGACTCCAAAATCCTTTTGTAAGATCTTTTTCGTGGATAACTAACGCTCCTAACTTTTTATTGTCCTCAAGTCTATCTACAACTTCTTCTACCAAACCATTACTAAGTCTCATATCACTATCAATATGAATTAATATTGACCCCTTTGCAATTTTCGCACCTGCATTTCTTGACACCGTTGGTGGCGTATAAAACTTAGGAGGTGATAATTTAATGTGTTTTATCTTGAATTTTTTTGTCTTTTCGAGAGTTTTGTCAGTGCTCGACTGATCTACCACTATTATTTCAATATTCTTGTATGTTTGATTTTGAATTGAGGTAATACATTTTATAATATGTCGTTCACTATTATACGTTGGAATGATTAAAGATACCAATACTTTCATAATTTAAAATCTAATAATAAATTTCTTAGTTTCTTATTTATTTTAACGAGTATAAGAATTCCAATTCCGAATAATGAAATTATAATTCCTTCAGCCAAAAATGGAGTAATATAAGTCATTACAACTTTACTATTCCCTGATGGAACCACTATACCTCTGAAGCCGTTACTCACATTATACATTGTTGATTTTTCTTCATTAACTTTGACTTTCCAACCTCTATCCCATACTTCCGAAGATGCGATAAAAGTTTCCTCAGGAGTTTTAACATTTAATACTATTCTGTTTGGTGTATACTCATCTACTTTTATAGAAACCTGCTCCCTTTGTGGGTTAACAATTGATACGTTTTCTTCTTTTGTATATACAATGTGAGGTGGGTTCTCTTCGTTATAACAACTTGAGTCTGGACATGTTCTTGCTTGGCCAGGAACATAAAATCTAGGAAGAAAATTATTCACCTTATATATATAATGAATATTAGTTGAGGTTCTACTTAATGAGTTATACCCTTCAGCAGAAGAGAAAATAACCTCTGAAGTGTGTTGCAATGGATTAACTTTTTTTACTAGCGTATATTCTGGAACATCTAGCTTTAGAGTAGTGACAACGTATTTTACATTTGCAAATTGATATCTGTCAGGTTGAGGAAAACGATTTATTGTATAAACAGAAGAATATGGTATGCCATCATATCCTGAATACGAAAATGCTCTGAGATGAGAGATATTATACATAAATTGACTCTGCCAGATTTCATATCTAAATAAATTATCTTTATTTGGTAATTCTGGTAAAAGTGAATTACGAGCAAAATATTCATTATAGGAAGCACCTAAATTGTTATGTTCATCATTTGCGTAATAATAGTGAAATTCAAAAAATGTTAAAACTAATATAGTCGCTATAAATAAAATACCTTTGAATTTTACTGTAAAGTAATACAGAATTAGCCCACATATCAGCAAAGTGAGCGATCGACCAATTGCGATTAGTGACTCCTTATTATTTATAAAAAAATCTTCTCCGAAAAATGGGACTATAAATAACAGAAGAATTCCTATAATACAAGTACTCCATAGTACAATCTCAATTTTGTTATTTTTATTACCTTGTAAGGCATTATCTACTCCTGAAGCAATTAAGATACAACCTGTAAAGAATGTCAAAATTAATATCTGCCCATGTGATCTCAACTTATCTAAAAAGAAAGGAGGCATCCCTAATAAATCTTGTAATCCTATATATCCACCAAAAGCAAATATTAACGATATAACAAAAGTGATAACTACCCACCAAGAAATTTTATTTTTTTGAAGAACTGTAAAACCGATAATAAGAAAAATGATAGGGATCGTCCCCCAGGACATCTTGCTCACTGCATGAATACCATTGGTGATCAATGTGTCTACAATGAATGTAGGAAAGGGAGAATGTATTGTGTGAAATGATGCTTGAGCTGAATCATCAATACGTCCAGCTTGTAAATAATAGTACGCCTGAGGAAGTAATACATAGGCGCTTAAAAGTCCAGAAATCCCGAGTCCAAAGAAAGTAGAAATTGTAGATCTCCATCCATACAATGTACCCAAAAATATTTGAGCATAGAAAAAATATATTTGGTAATAAATGTACCCAAAAGTGAGAAGAAGAATATTCACTCCAATCCATAATATAAAACTTAGAAACGTACGACGTTCAATAAAGTTTAAGAGCAGAAATATAATTAATGGTAAATACATTTTACCTATTAATGTTGGATCTTGAGTTGAGACACTGTAAATTGAGAAAACATAAATAAAACTACCTGCAAATGATGCCACTGAAGATACTTTTATCTTATCTTTAAGTAAAAGATAAAAACTAATACCACCCAGTAAGTAATGAAAATATAAATACAGCTCCATTATTTTTCCAAAGATATTAAAGCTAAGCGTTGTATTGATAAGTAGATTCGTGAGAAAGGCTACCCATAATGGGGGGTAAAAAATCATATATCCTGGATGGAATGCTCCCGGGACTCCCATATAAGAAAAAGGTTGCCATAATGGCAGTATCCCTTCTTTCAAATAGGATAAGACAAAATAGTAGTTGGGAATCCAGAAAGCTATCCAGTCACCAGCTAAATAATTTTGTAAAAAAGATTTCCCTAAGAACCAAATTAAAAGTAAACAGATGATACTACCAACTATTAATATTTCTCCAACTGTAACAGAGGTATAAAAAAAACTTTTTTTATAAAACCTTCTTATAAATAGTAATTTATTTTTTTTCATACTTTAGTTACAAAGCACTTTGCATCCTTCTCACCTTTTGATATTCATCTACTACTGCTCGAAACATTTTATATCCATCTGAAAATATTTTATATTTCGAAGGACGTACTTTACTCATCTTACTACTTTTAACGGGGATCTCTTTAAGAGAAAGATTGTACATTTGACTGTAAATGGCAAGCTGGGTGGTGAAAAATGCATTTGGAGAATCACAGTATTTAAGAAGTGGAAGCACTTTTTTACGTTGGATAAATATTGATCCTTGAGGATCTTGGACTTTGAGGTTAAAGAATAATTTAAGTAAGAGATTATAAATACGTGAAACAATTGCCCTCTTTGCTGATGTGTAATATGTGGAATCTGGATGTAATTTAGATCCAAATATAAGGTCATAATTATTCCAAATTTTTAACACCTTTCGAAGGTCATCAAGTCCGAATGGCAGATCTGCTCCTGTGATAACAATATGATCATATTTAGCCTTTTGTATTGCAGTTTTTATTGCTAGACCATGTCCTTTTTTTGATAAGTAAATAACTTTCAGTGATTTGTTTTGTATACTTTTTAAAATTTTTTTTGTGTTATCTGTACTTCCGTTCTCAACAATTAAAATTTCATAATTGCCTTTTCCAACCAATTTATCTAATCCTTCATTTAAATTTTTAACTGTGTCTAAAATAATTTCCTCTTCATTATAAGCTCCAAAACAGAAAGAAATTGGAGGAATATTGTTAGACATAGTTTAGCAAAGTATAGTATAATTGATATCTGTTAGCAATCAATAAAGATGAAAGTTTGTGTTATTGGAATAGGAAATATCGGCAAACACCATGTTCGCATATATTCCGAAATTCCCGAAGTTGAACTAACTGCAATTGCAGACATAAGTGAAACTGCGGGCCTACTTCTAGCAAAAAAATTTAGAACAAAATTCTACGCAAATTTTAAAGAAATGATTGAGGTAGAAAATCCTGATTTTATTTCAATATGTGTCCCCACTTCCCTTCATTATAAGATCGCAAAATTTTGTATAGAAAAAAATATCCATGTTCTTGTTGAAAAACCAATTACTGAAAATATAACTGATGCTAAAGAACTTATAAAATTATCTAAAAAGCATAAAATAAAACTGTTTGTAGGACATGTAGAAAGATTTAATCCTGCAGTAAAGAAAGTTAAAGAAATGATTGAAAAAAAAGATCTAGGGAAAATAACTGCAATTATAGCTCGCCGAGTTGGAGGTTTTCCTCCTCAAATCAAAGATGCTGATGTTACAATAGATCTTGCAATACATGACATAGATGTAATAAATTATCTGCTTGGACAGACGCCAAAATCAGTTTATTACAATAAGCAAAAGAATCACATAAAAAATAGGGAAGATTCTGTAGAACTATTTTTAAAATACAAAAACACCTCAGCGTATATTCAGGCAAACTGGATAACCCCAGTAAAAATTAGGAAACTAACAATCACAGGTACTGAAGGATATTTAGAATTAGATTATATCACTCAAAAAATAGAGTTCTATAAAAGTAATTATAGGAAATTTAAAGAAGCGTCGAAAAATTTTTCAGACTATATAATGATTTTTTCAGATCCAGATAAAATTAATATTTCAGTAGCTAAAAAAGAACCGTTAAAAGAAGAATTATTGCATTACATTAACTGTGTTAAAAATAACATAGAAATGGATCCTTTATTTGCTGTAGACGCGTTGAAAATAGCGACTTCAGATACCAACTATGATCGAAATAAAAAAAGTTAAGAAATCCGATATTCCATCCTGGGAAGAGTTTATACGCAATTCGAATAATGGAACCATTTTTCATTCACTCAATTTTTTAGCCTATCATCCATCAGAAAAATTCAACTTCCATCACCTTGCATTTTACAAAAACCAAAAGATGATAGCCTGTCTTCCCGCTGCGATAGATGCAGACAACAATTTTAAATCGCCAATCGGAGCAAGCTATGGGTCACTTGTTACTAATAACTGTACTTTTTCAGAATACGAAGAAATCGTTGATTCGCTTATTAAGTATGCAAAAGTTAAACTCTATAAAAGCATCACACTTACACCTCCACCAATCATATATTTGAAACATCAAAATCAGTTGGAACAGTTCATACTTGAATATAAGAATTTCACAGTTCTCTACCATCTCATCACAAATGCTGTAGATCTTCACTCTATAGACTCAGATGTCCCTCTAAATTCACTGACTTCAATGCATAAACGTGCAGTAAAAAAATCAATTAACGAAGGGGTAACTACAGAATTTACTGATGATTTGATTAGCTTTTATAAACTTTTATTAAAGAATAAAAGGAAATTTAACGCTACTCCAACTCATTCACTTAAAGAAATAAAATTTTTATACAAGCACTTTCCAGATAAAATTAAGTTATTATCTGCTAAATCGAAAGAGGGGGAAATAATTGCAAGCATTCTTCTTTTCTGTACAAATAATCAGACTGTTCTCGCATTCTATATTTGTCACGACTACGAATACCAACATTTACGAGCGGTGAATAGGTTATTGTATGAGAGTATTATATGGGCGATTAAAAATAACTATCGATGGTTTGATTTGGGTGTGTCAATGGACACAAAATCAAAAAATGTTATGGAACCAAGTCGGAGTCTGATATCATTTAAAGAAGGAATTGGCACTAGAGGGTTTTTAAGGACAACTTACTTTCTAAAACTATGAAAAGCAAATTTGATAATACGGTAAAACTTGGAAAGAACGTAACAATAAAGTCAGGAGTAGAACTTCATTATGTACATATTGCAGACAATGTAACAATCGGAAAAAACACAACTATATTTGGATCTCAGGATCACATTGTAGAGATTGGAAAGAATACATATATCTCTCCAAATTGCTACTTTAATGGTGCATTTGGTTTACATATTGGGGAAAATGTTACGATTTCTGCAGGGGTAATGATATTTAGTGATAGTGGACCAAATGTCGGCATTTTAACCTCTATTTACCCTACGGAAATAGCTAAAATTGTAGTTGAGGACAGTTCATGGATTGGCGCAGGATCAATATTACTACCAGGAGCAATAATGAAAGAAGTATCAATACTCGCAGCTAACTCTACATTAAAACACGTTATTTCCTCAGGAGAAGTCTACGGAGGAAATCTTGCAAAGTTAATTAGGAAATTTGAATATTAAATATAGTATAGTCAAATAGAACTTTATTATGAAGTATGAATAAACCAATAACTATTGCTCAGCCATTATTAGGTAAAGAAGAAGAACAAGCGGTACTAAATGTTCTGCGATCAGGGAACTTAGCACAAGGCGAAAAGGTCGTAGAATTTGAGAAAAGATTCGCTTCCTACATAGGTGCGAAGTATGCAATTGCTACTTCAAATGGTACTACTGCACTACATTTAGCATTATTATCCTTAGATATTACTAGTGGAGATGAGGTTATTACTTCACCATTTAGTTTTATTGCCTCTGCCAATGCCGCACTTTATTCTAATGCCACACCAATATTTGCTGATATTGATTCAAAGACATTTAATATTGATCCCCAACTAATTGAAAGTAAGATAACACAAAAAACCAAAGTTATAATCCCTGTCCATTTATATGGTCTTCCAGCAGAGATGACAAAGATTATGAAAGTTGCTAAAAAATACAACATGAAAGTAATTGAAGACGCATGTCAAGCTCATGGAGCAAAAATTAATGACAAATTTGTAGGGACATTTGGTAACTTAGGGTGTTTCTCATTTTATCCTACTAAAAACATGACTACTGGAGAAGGAGGAATTATCACTACAAACAGTAAAAAGCTAGCTAATAAACTTCAATTGCTCCGTTCTCATGGTATGAAGAAAAGATATCATCACTCATATCTTGGATACAATTTTCGTATGACTAATATAGCTGCAGCAATAGGAATAGAACAGTTAAAAAAACTCGAAACATTTAATAAAAAAAGAGAAGCAAATGCTAAATTGTATTTGAAATATCTTTCTAATATCTCGGGTATAGAGGTCCCTGTAACTCCTCCTAACTTTCATCATGTGTTTCATCAATTTACTATTAAGATCAATTCAAAATACCCTCTTACACGAGATCAATTAGTTGAGAAATTAAAGAAAAATGGAATAGGATCTGAAGTATATTACCCTATTCCAATCCATAAGCAAAAGTTTTATCAAAAACTCAACTATACTGAATCATATCCTGTAGCGGAGAATGCATCCAAAGAAGTCTTATCTCTCCCCGTCCATCCAGCACTTTCTTCTGATGATATTATGAAAGTGGTTAATCTCATCAAACAGATTTAAGAAGATCATTTTTGATCACAAATCCGTACAACTCATTCCAACCGTGTTCTATTTTCACTTTTTGATCAAGGGGTTTATCAAAATCATTAATTGCCTTTTCTATATTTTTAGATCCTGAATTTACCAAAATGTTTTCGCTACTATATTTAGTAATAACATCTCTCAGACCTGGTACATCATATCCTATTACAGGTGTCCTCACACTATTTGCTTCAGGTACAATCATTCCCCAACCCTCCCTGCTTGATGGAACAAGGAGTACCCATGCTTTAGCCATCTCTTCAAATTTTTTCTTTTCATCCACATAGCCAAAGAATTTAATGTAGTCACTAATAGATAGATCAGATACTAGTTGGTTGAGTTCTTTCTCATAATTTGCATCTCCTCTCCCTATTATATGTAATCTCCATTTTTTATCTGCTTTTTTATTTACTTGTGCTATCGCCTGGATTGCATCTTTTACTCCTTTCATTTCAGCAAGCCTTCCTACAAATAACGCAGTAGGCTCTTTATATTTTGCTGGTAATGGACTAAGCCTTATTCCATCAAATCCCATTGGGAGTACTTCTATATTCTTTTCCTCTACCCCAAATGTAACAAGATCCTTTTTTGTTGAGTCAGAAATAGTCCAAAAATTGTTATTCCTATAAAATAAGAACATAATTTTCTCCCAAAATTTTCCAAATATATTTATTGGGAATACATACATCTCATCCCAAATATTTTGTGCAATCTCACATATTAGAATAACTTTTTTTTTGCTCGGAGCAATGAGTGAGCTGAGATATCCTGTGCCATGAATAGAATCTATTATAAAATCAGGTTTCCCTAATCTACCAGACCAGTAGAGTATTGGCCAAAAAATCAAGTGTGTTAAAGGATTCCCGAAACGAATAATAGTTATCCCTTTAAATTTTTCTTTTCTTGGAAAACCTTTTACAAACATCGCATACCAGATTACTGAATCTCCTCTGTCAATCAAAGGCTTTAATATATGCATATTTAGCTTTTCTGCACCACCTGATTTGGGATTTTTTGGATCCCGCCAATTAAGAATTAATATATTCATTTGAGGTTTTGGTAGTATTTTTTTATTCTTACTCTATAAAATACAGCAGCCGTATCTATTAACATACTCCAAACAACACTCCAATATTTTGTGTTTTTTATACTTGATTCTTTTCCAAATTTTAACTTGATTGGCGCATCATAGATTCTTTTGAAACCTAAAGCATGTGCAACTGCAAGTGTTTCAACATCAAAAGCAAATTGCTTAACTAATAATTTAGGGAATACTTTTTTAACTACGTTCCGTTTATACAACTTAATACCCACCTGTGTATCTTTTACTTTTAATCCAAAAAGAATTCTGTTTAATGAACGATATCCCCATGATAATATTTTCCTGAACGGAGGATACTCAATTTGAGAAACAGGATGCAACTTACTACCAACGACAATATCAGCATCATACCAAATCATGTGGTTTAACAACATGGAAATTCCAGTAGGATCAATTTCCATTCCTGCATCAATAAATCCTATTACATCACCTTTTGCCTCTAGCATACCAGTACGAACTGCATGCCCTTTTCCTAGATTTTCTTTATATGCAATCACTTTTATAAGCCTACTCTTTATTTTTTGCAAATTTTCGTATGTTTTATCCAATCTACCATCAACAACGACAATGATTTCATAAGGAATTTGTAGTGACTCTAGCTTCTTCTGTAGCGCATTAATATTTTTAACAATTGTTTTTTCTTGCTTGTAAGTAGGGACAACTAGTGAGAGAAGATCAATTTTTTTCATGCTTTACCCGATAATAATACACCAGATACAAGATCAAAAGCAAAAGTGATGAAGCAAATAAGATTGTAATAACTTGCTCTAGAGAGTTGTGAAATATCATGATTGAGATTACAAACACAGCTGCTGCAAATAGATTGATTATAAATACTTTTGTTTTTCCTAGAGATAGAAATAGATAGTTAAAGATATTTGCTACTGAAAATATAAGCATGTATAGCGAGAATGGACCAATATATGTGATGAGTGATCTATATTCTTCACTTGGCGCAAAAACCGCTAGTACAATTTGAGGGAAAATAAAATAAAATAGTGAAATTGATCCCGTAATAGCAACAACTATACCTATTGTATAGAGCAATATCTTTGAGTACGTTTCTTCCCTTTCGTTTTTCTGAACAATTAAAGGAAAGAATACAAAGTATATTGGAGAAGTAAAATAAAAAATTGCTTTACCCATAAGTGACAAAGCTGCATATTGACCCGACACATGCGGCTCAAAAAAAGCCCTTACTAATAAGATATCTGCATTTGTAATAATCGTAATCCCAAGAGAAGCTAAAAAATAATACAAACTATATTTTTTGAATTCAGCAAAAAACATTGACGAATCAGTTTTTTTACTCGAAATAACTCGACGATTACGCCGTATAATCGTTAGTCCTATTAAAGAAGGAAATAGTGATGCCAACAGGATAGCAATCAATACTCCTATGATGTTATATCCTAATAATACTAAAATAATACCAACTACAATTTTTACAATAGGAGCGATAATGTAAAGAATAGACGTTATCCAAAACTTCATTTCTCCTTGTAGAATTCCTAAAGGAAATGCACTAATTATTGAGAATATTATCGAAAAAGTGACTAGAATCAGGAGAAATGATTCTGATACCTTTAGAAATTCTGATAAAAAAGGAGTAGCAAGAATCAAAATCACACCAAGTATTGCAGAAATAGAGATCACAAATTTCAGTCCAGATGAGTATAATTGATTAAAACCCCATTCATCTTTATTGGCTTTATACTTTGCTGAAAATTTAGCAAATATTCCAACTAACGAAGTTTGGAATATTCCAAATAAGGTAATTAATGATGTT
>JBDHUV010000015.1:0-11993 GCA_039809365.1 Candidatus Levyibacteriota bacterium | reverse complement strand
AGTTTACCTTTAAAATCTAAATTAGGATATTTTTCCATATATGAAACAATCCCACCTTTCAACTGGTACACATCTGTAAACCCTTGTGTTAGGAGAAATCCTGATGCTTTTTCACATCTGACCCCTCCTGTACAGACAGTTAAAATCTTCTTATTTTTTAAATGAGAAAGCTTCCCTATTTGAGCAGGTAAATTACGAAAATATTGGAGATTTGGAAATAGAGAGTTCTCGAAATGACCTACTGCATACTCAAAATCATTTCTCATATCAATGATATAAAACTCCTTTTTATTTGGCCCATGAATCCAACTATGCAATTCCTCAGGAGTTAAATATTTCCCTGTAGTAAACCGAGGGTCAACATCCCGCTCAGCTAAATGTGTACTCACAATTTCTCTTCGTACTTTTACTTTTAATTTAGGAAAAGCATCTCCAATTCCATCACTTTTTTTCCAGTGGATATCTTTGAATCGAGGATCTTTTATCATCTCACCGATATATTTCTCAGTGTTTTCTATAGTCCCTTCTACTGTGCCATTAATTCCTTCTTGAGCAATAATAATCCTCCCTTTTAATCCTAGTGCTTCACAAAGTTTTTTTTGTTGCTTCATGAGCTTTTCTGGGTTTTCAATCGGAACGTATTTATAATATAAAAGGATTTGGTACATACAAATAAATAAGCTATAAACTATTTAACGCTTCTTTTGCTATAGTCAGATTCTTATTATAATACACTGCTTTCTCAAATTCAGCCCTGGCAGCATCTTTATTTCCTTGTGCTAAGTATGCTTTGCCCCGTAATATATACATTTCTGAAAATGCGATATTGTTATTTGTAATAATCCAATCAGTTAATGCAAACACCCGCTCATAGTCTTTTATATCAAGATATGCTTTGAGAGGCTCATATTGATACCACAACATTCGTGGAGGGAGTGATTGTGACTGTGCTTTCTCATAATACTCTACACTTTTTTGTGGGTTTCCTAAATGATAATATGCTGTTGAAGCATTAAAAAGATCATACACACTATTTGGACTCGCTGCTAAATTAGTATTTGCACGCTCTAAAGCATTCTTATATGCAACATTTTCATCTATATCTTGTCCAACAATTTTCTCAACAACTTCTTGCTTTTCTGATGGATAAATAACTATATATCCATAATTAAATGGTTTCCATATTTCGTCAAATGTTGAATAGGTATACTCCAGATTACGCCCCTCATATGAATCGTCTTGAATAAACACTCCTTTTGTATCGTCATATCCTCGTACGATTCTAAAATGACCAATATCTTCATGAGGATGTAACCATGTTCGGACAATAACAGGGATATCATTTGCAATAAATGTCTTTAATAACTCAGAAGTTCCATTTGGACGTGCAATGCCCAACATTCCATATTTATGACCATACTCAACAAACTCTGAAGCAAATACTGATTTATCATCATTTCCTCCTCCAGGATTATTAAAAGGCCTCATCTGTTCACGCAGTTCATCTTGAGTGATGTGTTGTCCAAAGTATGATAAGGCCATAGATAAAGTAGCTGGTCCACAATTATTAAATGTCTGAGAAACATAGGATGCTGAAGGAATTACATAGGATTGAAGTGGTGTTTTTACCATTACCTTTTCTTCCTGAGCTCCAGAGGGAGAAGATATGTTTTGTGTATGCTTTTGCGTAAACTCAACCTTCTTTTCTGGTTTCATTACAAAAAAAAGAGTAAGAGATATGACAAGCAAGAGAATGAAAGCAATAGATGCAATAATGTATTTTTTCATCGCTCAATTTTACCATGTAGGCATAAAACAATCAAATTATAGGATAATAACAAGGATTAATTTAACTAATGATTTGTCTAATTGTTTTTTACGTAGGTATCAAAAAAATCTAAAGATCTCTGAATTGCAGTATTAAAATTTGCAGTAAGATTATGGTCATCTCCTGGATATTCATAATACTCAACAGTCTTTCCAGCAAATTTTAACTGATTCTCAAGTTGTTGAGAAAACTCAACTGGAACTGAAGTATCAGCTGTACCGTGATGAAGTTGTACAGAACCTGAGATATCTGAAAGATAATTATTTGCAGAGATACTTTTCCATAACGGATCGTTATTATTTGGTTCTCCATACTCCTGTGTCAAAATATCCCTCCACCTTTTCGCAGGAGAAGGAATTGGCTGGCTTGGGGAAATACGCCTACGCCAATTATTAATCAACTCTGGATAATCAGCAACAACACCTGCCCATATTACTCCAGCTTTTATATCTTTTCTCACTACCATACTCCGTAATGTTATAAAACCACCCATAGAATGACCCCAAAATCCTACTCTATTTGGATCAGCAATAAGTAAACTTGGGTTACGGGGATCATGAAGGCGTTTGACACTAGCAAGTGCATTCAATACATCAATTGTATAGTCATTATTTCCATATCCTCCTCGGGCAACACCTTCAGAGTTTCCATGCCCTCGATAATCTGATTTAAATGTTATATACCCATTTCTTGCAAATGCATCTTGATATGCTACATATCGTTCAGTTGTCCTGTACTCAGATGGGGCAATATATCCATGATTGAATATGATAATTGGCCACCCAGTAGAAGGTTTTTGAGTAGTAGGGATTGTGAGTAATCCATAAATTTTAAGACCCTCAGATTTATATGAAGCAATATATCGCACGTAATCAGAACCAGGATCAAGTTCTTGTTCAATAGTTATATCACTACCTGGGTACTCACCTTTTCGAAGAGCTTCTATTGAAAGTGGATGAACTTGAGCAACAATCTCTCCCCCTTTGTCTTGTATGTTTTCAAGAGTTTTTTTTGAAATATTGTTCTTATAAAAGGAAGATTTAAATACAAAAATACTACTAATCCCAAGAATAACAAGTAATAATACGATAACTTTTTTCATATTTTATTTATTTTCCCCTGTCTTAGTCTTATATCAACTCCTTGTGAAGTATCTATCATATCATCTTGGTGCGACTCAAAAAGAATATACTCAGCAATCTGCCCTCCTGTAGGCAAAGAATCCTCATTTTGTGGTTCACCTCCTGCTTCAATCATCTCTTTCACTTGTCTACGATTATACTTTTCAGATAAGAATGGAATATTCTGTTTTACACTATCCACAGGTCCTCGTGTTAATGGAAGATTATTTAATACTTCTAAAATTATCTGATAATCTACAAATTGGGTTATTTTATCTGCATGTAATACAAATATATCTAACATCTTCTCTCGCATATACTGCAATTCAAGATCCTCCGGAGAATTTTTATATTCATCTTGTTTACCACGGACATTGAGATAATCTTTTATCTCTGTACTGTGGATTGCAAATGTTTTTAGTGTATCAATACCTAATTCTCTCCCTTTTTGAGAGAGAATCTCCCCTTTATCTGTCTTTTCAAGATATTTGTTTACTGGGATTTGAGGAAATATCATAGGCAAATCCTCACCTAAATCCCATCGTGGTATTATTCCCTGCCTGAGAAGAGCATCCTTAATATCCTCCATACTTACATCTCTGTCTTCAGGCTCTCCGCTGTGTTGTGGTACTTCTTTCATACTCCGAATGATACTTAACTATAGCTATTTTTTCAATATAGGTAATTTTAGAGTGTATTTGCTAGAATAAGAGCTCGTATGGCAAAAGCAAAATACAAAGAATATTATAATTTTATGATCCAGAACAATATTGAACTTTTTGAAAAGTTCCAAGAAATTCATGATCAATATGTAGAACAACCTGAAAAGTGGGAAACTGAATTTAACTCAGTAGGATCACAAATTGTAGAAATAGCCAGAGATTGGGAGACTAAACTCTGTAGAGCTTCTGAAGGAGGACAATACGGCAAATATGCTAATCAGCTTGCAGATAAATTCTGGGGAGAAATCCGCAAAACTCTTCCAAAAATAGATTTCGTAGGTACAAAACTCGGCTAATTTCTGAATGAAAAAGGGCAAGCTCGTAAACACGAACTGCCCACGACAGAGCCTATCCTACCACTCCAAGAAAGCGACTGGACTTCTTCACGGTAGTCACCTTTCTCACTATACCAGTGCGCTTCATGTCCACCTTGGACTTATCACACAGGAACAAAGAAAACATTATATATATAAAACTGCGAATTTCAATTTAACGAGGAGATTAATAATATACCCTTTGCTACTGCGTGAGTTACATTCTCTTGAGTAAGACAGTTGGTAGCCTATCTAAACATGAAAAGAGCAAGGTCCCGAGGACTAGTCGGGAGAATAAATTTATAGATAGACCACCAAGCCTCCCACCCAAGATACTGAATTACTATCTTAAGTAATAAGTGCTATAGTACTTTTTTATTTAAATGAGCTTCTACTTAAGTACGCTCAAAATGATAGCACATTATAGGATTGGTTGTCAAATATCTCATTGCTGAGACTCGTCTGAGAACTGATCTGTATAAAAATCAATACTTCTTTCCATAGCTTTATCCCATGATCCAAGATTGAAATTATGATTTTCACCTGGGTATTTAAAATACTCAACATCTTTATCCTCTTTTTCCATTGAGTCTACAAATTGATCACTCCACCGTACAGGTACCGCTTCATCATCTATAGCTTGGTGAAGCTGTATAGGAGCATTGATCCAGCTATAATATTTTGAAGGAGAATACTCAAATACATCATAATTTTGTTCAAAATCTGCAACAACTTTACGGAGAGCTTTCCCTTCATCATCAAATTCATCGGTAAAATATAAAATACTGTAGGGGAATGGTTTTGTTACTGGGTTCCATAATACAGTAGGAATATTTTTACCACTAATTGCAAGAGTAGAAAGGGCAATATGCCCTCCATTGCTATGCCCCCAGATCCCTACTTTTTCTGTATCTGCTTTTACTCCTGTTATTGGTTCAAAGTCTTGAACTTCCTTTCTAGTGCCTGTTGGAGTAATACTCAACTGCGCTTGAGAGAAATCTTCAAGAGCACTATTTAAAGAAGGGATTGAGGCAAGTAATGTAAGTGCAGTAGGATATGTTTGAAATCTATCTTCTAAAGAATCTGTTGATCCAATATCTGAACCTCCATAACCTAAGAAATCCGGAGCAAGTGTAATAAATCCATTTCTTGCAAACTCTTCAGCAGTACGTCTTGTTCCTTCACCTGGAGTATACTGCTCTCTTGGAACAAATCCTCTATACATAACAAGCACTGGATACTCTCCCTTTTCTTTCGGAATATTGATAAGTCCTGTTACATACGTACCTGGTGTACAATGAGGAGAATTTTGTTTAGTACCAGATACAGTATCTGATGCAAACATTTTATCCATGCAGTAGGAAAATTCATAAGATACAAATGTATCTCCTTTCTTTAGTTCTTTTCCAATATATATTTTGCTTGGAGTAAAAGAAGTTTCTTTGAGATTTTTAAAAGAATATTTTTCAAGAGGTTTCTCTACAATCTTATCAATTGTTTTACCTATAGGACTTTCGATATTATTACTCCTGACATAAAAATATACTCCAATACTTCCCAAGACAATACAAAGAACAATCCCTATAATAATCCACTTCATATATCTATTATATACTCAAAAATATATTTCACAAGAAAAAAGGCTAATATATTTTACTCTATTGACAAATAGTATTATGGGATATATAATGCATCGTATTGTCGGGGAACCGGGAAATCCGGGATTCCCACTCTCCTATTGCAGGAGAGCCGTTGGAGGGCATGCCCTCCTCAACGAAAGGAGTCAGTGGTGACTTAGTCGCGTAATTATATAATAATTACAAATCGTCGTCGTCAGCTCTACAGAAGGAGGTGGCCAATGGTCACCAGGAAGTTCAGTGCCAGCTAGGCACAACACCGAGCAGGCATCATCGCGACCCCTCCAGTTTCACACTGGAGGGGTTTTTCATTTATAAGGTTATTTTTAAATATAGGAAAAGTGTTCTAGGATTTAATAAAGAGATACTTAGAGGCTATTCTTCTCTTTCAACTGCAATTGTACACTCAGTAATAAGTGCTGCAATAGCACCAACAGCAGCTACTACAGGAGCAGCAGCAACTCCTACTACACCAAATGTAAGCGGGAATTTAACAATCTCTCTGCCATTTTTATCTAAAATAGTAATTTTACGTATATTTCCTTCGTGAAGAAGTTGTTTAACTTTATCTACTAAGTCTTGTCCTGATACTCGAAATGTTTCTTTTGTTCTTTTCTTTTTTGTAGGCATACATGTAAGTATACAGTATTACTCTCCAATTTTTAATACTATTTATGTAATTTGTTCTACTCTTGACTATGTTACAGGCACAGATTATAATATGCTATTCCCGTAAACGTACAGTTGCGTACGTCTATCTGGGTAGTTTAATAGTTCTTTGACATAGGATACGAATTAGCGATGATATTTTTCATCGTGAATGAATCTAAAAAGAACTTATGCCGATATGCAGGGTAATTATTATATAGTTCCTCTGTATTTCGGCATAAGATGGGATATGTATGTGTAGCTCAACAGGCAGAGCGACTCAGCAACGTGGCTGAGAAGGAAAGGGTTCGAGGCCCTTCACATACACCATTTTCCACCCTCACACCCCCTCCCTTTACAGCTCGGAGCTTGTAACCCCACACAAGCTCCGAGTCTGGGAGTGGTTTTTGAGAGAGTGTCTCTCAAGGTTAGGGAGATAAATAATCTCACACTTTTTAAATTCACATCAGATATGACATACATAAGAAAAAACCAATCTGAGCAATAGCGCTCTTCTTTGTTTTTGGACAAGTATGTCTTACTGTAGCATTCGTATCCTATGCAACATTTTTAATTCTCCTGTTTTTTAATTTCATATATATAATTTTTTATCTCAAACTAATTAAAGTCATCTTGACTATGGGATTTTTCATTGATACAATCTCAAAAGATACGGTGTGTATCTGTCGATATTTGATCGGAGGGTAAATCTGTGGTTGATTCTCATGCGCTTGAGGCAATGCAGGAGGCGGTATGGGCTGCCTCCAATTCATCAGGTCAAGAAACAAAAGGCCCTCCTCCGTCGGAACAAGAGAGACACTATTGGGAATACTTCCTGACGGGAGATATCTCTAATATAGAGCATCTCTTCCAGGACGAGACTGGAGGACAGGTCTCATTAGAGGAGAGGAATGCAGCCTATAAGGCATTAGTTTCCTTCCTGGTGGATGGATGCGAAGAAGTCGGCGGTCCTTTCTCTTTGGAAAGGGCCAGAGAGTTAGCCCAGGGTATCTGGGACCGGAAATGCAGGGAACATATCCACCAGCCATATCCTAACTCCTAACGTTGGCGGGCTTTGACAACGGCGTCAGGCCCGCCCTTTTTTTATATTTTTACAATCTTAAATTCTTAACGTATATCTTGTAACTTACCCTATTCTTACGCAATCTACCCCTCCTCTCTTACTAGGTATGAGTAGACTTTCATATTATGTCAACACCGCTTACAGGAAAGAAAAAAGAACAAGCTGAAACTTTCTATGACAAACTACTGAATACCTTAATAAAGAAAAAGCTACCATTTATGGTTGGTGGGAGCTTTGCTTTTATGGAGTACACAGGTATCCAGCGTGATACAGGGGATATTGATATAAAAATACCCTATGAAGACCATCCTTCTATCCTCCAAGCACTATCTGAAGCAGGATATAAAACAGAACTTGCAGAAATTGAGTTAAACTGGCTTGCAAAAGTAACAGATACAGATGGTTTTTACACAGATTTAATTTTTGCAGAACGCAATGGATTATATAAAGTACGAAGAAAATGGTTAGATCGTGCAACTGAGGGGACTATACTTGGACATAAAGTAAAGATAGAACCTGTAGAGGAGCTTATCCGATCTAAATGTTATGTGAGAAATAGACATAGAGATGATAGTGGAGATGTAGTACACCTTATTCTCAAACAAGGAACGAATGTAAATTGGAGGTTATTAATGAGGCGTATGCAACCACATTGGGAGTTATTGTTATCTACTCTCGTACTTTTTCTTTTCATCTATCCTTCTGAAAGAAAAGTAATTCCAAAATGGGTAATAAGTCATCTTGTAGATAAATTAAATGAACGCATTAAAACTCCTCCTACAAAAAATAGGATTACCAGAGGCCTACTTCTCTCCAGTGATTACCAAGTGGGGGTGGCAAATTGGGGATTTACCCCTATAACAGAACTTAAATAATAATTTGATGTTATTAACACTATGAACGACACGAAAGACAAAATACGTATTGCAGCACTTGCAGATATACATGTTGGGTTAAACTCACAAAATACATATAAAGATATTTTCATAGAAATCTCTGAAAATGCTGATATATTAGTAATCTGTGGAGACTTAACCTACAGTGGAGATGTTGAAGAAGCAAAAATTTTATCGAATGAACTAACGAGTTGTCGTATTCCCGTTGTTGCAGTACTCGGAAATCATGATTATGACCAAGGGAAACAATCTGAAATCCGAGAAGCACTCATAAACGAAAATGTAACTATTTTAGATGGGGAGTTTACTGTTTTGCACGATATAGGGTTTGCAGGAACAATAGGATTTGCAGGAGGATTTGATAAATATATGCTTAACTCTTTTGGAGAACCTCCAATTAAACAATTTGTCCAGGAAGGAGTAAATGAACAGTTAAAATTAGAAAGAGCTCTTTCTCAAATTGAAGCAGAAAAAAAAGTAGTCCTCCTCCACTACGCTCCTATTCGCCAGACCATAGTTGGAGAACCAGAAGAAATTTGGCCATTTCTTGGATCATCTCGCCTTCTTGAACCTATTGAAAACTTTGACACAACAGTTGTTTTCCATGGACACGCACATATGGGTACATACAAAGGGCAAACTCCAAAAGGGACTCCTGTATATAATGTGGCATTACCAGTTATCCAAAAAGTAATGAAAAAAAAGTCGTATGTAGTGATTGAGATTTAGTACTCTCTTCTGCTCTCCATTGCTCGTTGTAAAGTAATCTCATCTGCATACTCAATATCTGCCCCGATTGGAAGGCCAGAACCTATTCTTGAGATTTTTATTTTCTCACTTATATTTTTTACCTGTTTTACAATGTACATTGCAGTAGCTTCTCCTTCCATCGTTGGATTTGTAGCAATTATAATCTCTTGTATTCTCTCACTATTGTCTTTTATCCTTTTTAGAAGTTGCGGGATATAAATATCATCAGGTCCTATTGCGTTTAATGGATCAATAATCCCGTGTAACACATGATATTTTCCTTTAAATCTTCCACTTCTCTCCATTGCAATGACATCAAGCACATCTTCTACGACACAAATAATCTGGTTTTCCCTCTGTATGTCAGAGCAAATTGCACAAACATCTGTTTCCCCGATATTAAAACAAATAGTACATATGACGGTAGATTTTTTTAATTCAGAAAGATTTGTTGCAAATTCATCAAGATATTCTTGTGGAAATCTGAGTAAATGAAACGTAAGCCTTTGAGCGCTTTTGGGGCCAATTCCTGGAAGTTGCTCAAAATTATCAATAACTCGTTGTATAGCTTTGGGAATACGCATAGTACGAAATATATAAAAATTTATTTAAATAAAGACCTTACTTACTTGGAAAAAATGGGTATCAGACATACGTAAAAACGTGATTAAATCTGCATTAACTCTTTTTCTTTTTCTGATTTTATCTCCTCAATATTATTAATAAACTCATCTGTTAGCTTTTGTACTTCTTTCTCAAGGCGTGTAACTTCATCTTCAGAGCTTGTATCTGCTTGCTTTTTAATTTCTTCCATAGACTCATGTCTTATTTGTCTGATCATCACCTTTCCTGCTTCAGCTTTCTGACTAATAAGCTTTACAAACTCTTTTCTTCTTTCTTCGGTAAGAGGGGGTAAGACTATTCTAATCACTTCCCCAGCTGCTGCGGGACTAAGCCCTATTTCTGCATCTTCAATGCCTCTTTGGATTTTGCCCATCACAGATTTATCATACGGATTAACTATTAATGTGTGTGCATCCTGTGCAGATACAGTCGCAAGCTCCATTATTCTTAAATATGTCCCTTCATATGCTTCAACAGATATATTCTCTACCATAGTTGGGTTTGCTTTCCCACTACGAACAGTATTGAAATCTTGCTGGAGAACTTCAAGCGCTTTTTGCATTTTTTGTTTTGTATTTGAAATAAGGCTATCCATACTTATCTTAATGTTTTAAATATATCAGAAAATATAATGAGGATTATTAAACCCATTAAAAAAGCAAAGCCAATTGCATGTGCAAGAGATTCAAACCGTGCATTTACTTTTTTCCCAGTAACCATCTCTATGACAATAAAGAAAAGTCTACCTCCATCAAGTGCCGGTATTGGAAGAACATTAAAGAAAGCAAGAGAAATTGACATTGCTCCAGCAAGCATCAAAAGATTGAGTATTCTTTCTTGGATATTTGGAAACTGTAATATATCTCCAACTGCATTGAATATTCCTACTGGTCCTGAGACTGCTTCTCCTACTGGTGCAGGAGTTCCTTGCTCAACAGAAACAGACACAAGAGATTTCATAACACTGACTGTATATGCAAAAAGGTCATATGAATAGGTTATGCCTGAAGTTAATTTCTGTCCGAATGTATCATAGGAAACAACAGTAACAGGCAAGAATGCTACGCCAAGTGCTCCTTCATTTTTAGGAGGGTTCGCACGAGGAGTTACTGTACCTGTTTTTGTTTGGTTTGTTAATATCTCTTTCCAGGTAATAACCATCTCTTTCCCTTTATTATTATTAACTGTTTTTATAACGTCTTCACGTGATCCAGCCATATGCCCATTTATCTCCAGTATCTCTGCAGGCAAGCTCATTTCTAAGCTTTCTGCTGGAGATCCAGGCATAACATAGCTTATAACAGAGTCTGGGTTTTCCGTGTTAAAATTAACTTGATTTGCATTTGTAAATGTATGATTTGTTAATAAGGGAAGAGTGGTTTTAAAACCTGAAATAAAGAAATATACGTAGAAAATTGCAAACGCAAGGAAGATGTTCATGATCACCCCAGCAAGTACTACAAGAGCTCGCTGCCACGCTGGTTTTGTAAAGAATGCACGTTCCAATCCTGATTTAACTTTTCTTACTGGAGACTTCCCAGCAGATATTCTTCCTCCACCTGCCTCATCCTCTCCATATAGTTTTACAAAGCCCCCTATAGGTAATAAATTAATGGTGTACTCTGTTTCACCAAACTTCTTACCCCACAGTTTAGGAGGAAATCCCCATCCAAATTCTTCAACTTTAATTCCAAATTTTTTAGCAACAAGAAAATGACCAAGTTCGTGTACAAGAACAAGAACTGAAAGAAGCAAAAGAAAAACAATTGCAGTTACGAGCATAAAGCATATTATAACGTATAGGGGAAGTAATCTCTAGTTATCATTTTTAAAGGAGATTAACTACGGAGATAAGGTAACTAGACTAATCTGTAAGACCTATTTCAATACGAGAAAATCTTTTGAGAGTAATATTTTCTCCTACTTTTGAAATTGTTTCTTTAATAAGATCATTTATTTTTTTAGACCCATCACGGATATAATCTTGTTTAAGTAATGTATCAACATCTTTTGGATTCATTGCTGAAACCTGTAAAGCAATTTCATGTGCAAGTTCTTTAAATTCATCAGTACGAGCAACAAAGTCTGTCTCACAGAGCAACTCAATGAGTACACCAATTTTCCCATTTGCATGGACATATGATTCAATAAGACCTTGTTCTGTAACTCGATCTCCTTTTTTTTCTGCTCTTTCAAATCCTTTTTTTCGAAGCCACTCTTGTGCAGCTTTCAAATCACCTTTTGACTCTTCAAGAGCTTTCTTTACATCTCCAATTGAAGCAGATGTCTCTGCTCGTAGTTTTTTAATATCATCAATATTTACAGCCATAATGTCTCCTTATTTTTTAGAAGTTACTTTTTCTTTCTTT
>JBDHUV010000014.1:0-12543 GCA_039809365.1 Candidatus Levyibacteriota bacterium | reverse complement strand
ACCATCTCAACCATAAACGTAGACATTCCTGCAGTAATTACATCTGAAGCACCACTTCTCACAAATATTCTGTCTACCACACTAATACGAGCAGATTTTGCAGGGACAAAACTCCCAATCTGTGCCATGAGCACAATTAATGCAACCTGTCTAATAAATACTGATTTGCCAGCCATATTTGGACCGGTAATCAATAATTGTTGCTGGTGCTTTGTATTAAGCACCACATCATTTGGAACAAACTGTTGGATATCCAGTAACTGTTCTACAACTGGGTGTCTTCCTTCTTCAATTTCAATCTCTCCTGACGAAATAATCGTTGGACAGATATAATTATTTTTTATTGCTATGGTTGCAAAATTTGTTAGACAGTCAAGTTCTGCAATACCATATGTTGCTTTTTGAAGACTAGGAGTATACTCTAAAATTTTGTTAAGAGTTTGTAAAAATAATTCATACTCTAGCGTATGAATTCTCTCCTCTGCTGTTAAAATAATTTCTTCATGGTGTTTTAATTCAGGTGTACTAAATCTTTCAGCATTTACTAACGTTTGTTTCCTTTCATACTCTTTTGGAACAAGATGTAAATTAGATTTAGACACTTCAATATAGAAACCAAAGACTTTATTAAACTTTACTTTTAAAGAATTAATCCCTGTTCTCTCTCGTTCTTCACGCTCTAATTCATCTATCCACTCCCTACTCCCACCTACAATTTTTCTTAGTTTATCTAACTCCTCATTCAATCCATCTCTTATTATTCCTCCACTTTTAATATCAATCGGAGGTTCATCAACGATGTGAGTATTTACTAGTGTTATGATTGAATCTAAATCTTGCTCAATATTTTGTTCAATATTTTGGATACTTTTACTTTTTGCATTTTGTATAGTTTTTTTTATCATAAGTATTTGCTGTAACGTTAATTTAAGATTTACGAAATCACGCGCATTTCCATTTGTTACTGCAAGCCTTGAAATAATACGCTCAATATCTAAAATATTACTCAGATACTCACCAATTTCTTGTCGTAACTGGGTATTTTCAACAAGTTCTGAAACGCCTTCTAATCGATCATGTATGTGTGTTTTATCTAGTAATGGCTTTTTAATCCACGATTTGAGTAATCTTCCACCCATTGGAGTTATTGTCTGATCAAGTACTGCAAGTAGCGAACCTTTTGGATCATGCTCGCGGATCGTTGAGAATAATTCTAGATTGATCATTGATGCACGATCTAAAACCATATGATCGTCTGTAGATACTTTTGTAATTTTCTGGATCTGCACAACAGAGCTTTTCTGAGTTTGCTTAAGATATCCAAGTAATGCAGAAGACGTCGTTACGCTAAGTCCAGCTTTTAACCCAAACACTTCAAGAGATTTTATTGAGAAATGTTTTTGAATCTGTTTTACTGCGTCTTGTTCATATACTTCCCAGTCTGTAAATGGATATACGTTTAATCCTTTTTCAGCAACAAAGATTTTTAATACTTCAGAGTTGTTATATAATTTCTCAGGAAGAATACACTCAACAGGAGATATTTTCGCGAGTT
Organism: Candidatus Levyibacteriota bacterium; assembly: GCA_039809365.1. GTDB lineage: Bacteria > Patescibacteriota > Microgenomatia > Levybacterales > GWA1-39-11 > JBDHUV01. The sequence continues at coordinate 10,988 of JBDHUV010000014.1, read as the reverse complement.
CATCCCGAAGAGTCTGTAAAAGATCTGTGTACTCAACCTCATATGTACCAAAAAATCCAGTTGAGACATCAGCATACGAGAGAGCAAAAACATTATTTTTGAGATCAAAACTCATAATATGGTTATGATCTTTTTTCCTTAATACTTTTTCATCAAGTATAGTACCAGGGGTTACAACTCTCACAACATCTCTTTCAACAAGGCCTTTTTTATTTGGAGGAGATAATTGCTCACAAATAGCGACTTTATATCCAGCTGACACAAGTTTTGCAAGATACGTATCTACTGCATGATATGGAACACCAGCCATAGGGATCCTGCTATTTTTTCCATTTGACTTACCTGTCAAAGTAATATTGAGAACTTTACTTCCAATATGTGCATCTTCTAAGAAAAGCTCATAAAAATCTCCCATTCTATAAAAGAGAAGACAATCCTGATACTGTTCTTTAATTTTTTTATATTGCTCCATCATTGGAGTATTAAATGTATTCATAAAATAAATGTACTCTCCATTTATATTAACTTTTTTTCGTTATTTTTTCAGCAAATGATCAATTTCAGTATAGTTATACCCATTGATTTTTAGATCTGAAATTTTGCATACTTATAAGAGAGGCTCTTCTTCTACCATGAGTATTATTACCACTTCTATTAAACGGAGATATATTGGCGTTAGTGAAAAAGACAATGATATTTATCTGTTCTTTACTTCGTCACAAAAAGAGAAAACTGTTTTTTCCCTTGCACACAGTACAGACGGTATAACGTTTGCAGAGTTTAAGAAAAATCCTGTCATTATTAAAGAGACAGGAGAGTACGAAGATCCTAAGAAATGCTCTAACTTTAGAGTTTCAAAGCTCGATGAATGGTACTATGTGACTTATAAATATACCCATGGAAAGAAAAACTCAATCTGTACCGCAGCAAGTAGAGATCTTGTGAGATGGAATAAAATAGGAGAGATACAAAATGTTGCACAGACAGGGATGGTAGTTCCTAACTATATGCATGACAAACAGTACGTTATGTATTATGGAGAGACAAATATTTCTATTGCAACTTCGCAAGACTTAGCAGTCTGGAAAACCCAATCCTTACCAGTTCTTGCGCCAAGACCTCAATATTTTGATAACACAGATATTGAGATTGGTGGAGTATTCCAAACATCAGAAGGTATATTACTGCTTTACTATGTATTAAAAGATAAAAGATATTTAATAGGTGCTGCAATATTCGACCGCCACGAACCAGATACAGTTTTGTGGAGATCTGATGAACCTTTATGGGAACAAACGCGTGAATGGAAAAATACGTCTGTACATCCAGTAGGTATTGTTCAATTTAATGATTCACTCTATTCATACTGGAGTTTTGGAAAAGATGGAATATTTACTATTAATTTTAATTTAAAACGTCAGATAGAGATTATAAATGAAGGGCTCCATCCAACACTTGCAAAATACCATAATAACCCTATTCTGACATCTCGTGTACATTTGCCTTGGGAATCTCAAGCAACAATGAATCCTGCGGCAGTATATGACAGAGGAAAAGTACATCTTGCATACAGAGCAATAGGAGATTCAGGTCTCTCTGTCGTAGGATATGCATCAAGCTCTGATGGAATAAATTTTGATACCCGACCAGAAGAGCCAATGTATGTTCCACGTGAAGGATTTGAATGGAGTGGATCAACGACAGTAGATAGTATGGAGAAATTTATGTCAGGTGGTGGATATGGTGGATGTGAAGATCCTCGCCTTACTCTTATAGATAATACTTTTTATCTGATGTATGTTGCATACGATGGAATGAATCCTCCAAGAGTTGCAATGTCATCAATACCTGAAGAAGATTTCCATGCTCAAAATTGGTCTGCATGGGCAAAACCTGTGATTATTTCTCAACCAGGAATTGTTGATAAAAATGCGTGCCTTCTTCCAGAAAAAATTAATGATAAATATGTGATATTCCATAGAATATTTCCTCATATCCTTATAGACTTTGTAGATGATCTGGATTTTGATGGAACAAAATATTTACAAGGAGAACACAAAATATCTCCAACAGATTTTGGTTGGGACAGTAGAAAAGTAGGGGCAGGTCCACCCCCTATGAAAACAGAAGAAGGTTGGCTCCTCATTTACCATGCAGTAGATGATAAAAATGATTCCCAGTACAAAATGGGGGCAATGTTGCTTGATCTGCAAGATCCAACAAAAGTGTTATATAGAACTCAAAAACCTATTCTTGCTCCTACAGAATGGTATGAAAACCATGGATTCAAAGCTGGAGTTGCATACCCTTGCGGCGCAGTCATTAAAGATGATACACTGTTTGTATATTACGGTGGGGCAGACAGTTATGTCTGTGTCGCGACTGCTGACTTAAAAGAATTCTTATTCCACCTCAAGCATCAAGAAGAGATAGTTTTGCAACCCATTACTATCACTGCACAGTATATATGATTTTAGCTGACAGATACGAAAAAAACCCTATAATTTCACCAGATATACAGAATCCTTGGGAGAATCTTGCGACTTTTAATGGCTGTGTTATAAAAAAGCAGGATGTATATCACATGGTATATAGAGCTCTATCAAAAGAGTCCTGGGTAGATCAAGATGTACTACAACTCTCAACAGTTGGTCATGCAATAAGTAAAGATGGTAAAAATTGGGAAGAAAGAAAACAGTTACTTGCTCCTGAATTTGACTGGGAACGATATGGATGTGAAGATCCTCGAGTCACATTTTTTGAAGGAAAATATTATATTTTTTACACTGCTCTTTCCACTTTTCCTTTTGGACCAGATGGGATTAAAGTTGCTATGGCAACAACGACAGATTTTGTAAATATAGAGGAAAGAAAATTAGTTACTCCATTTAATGCAAAAGCAGCAAGCTTATTCCCAGAACGAATAAATGGAAAAATTGCGATGATGCTTACGGTTAATACTGACCGTCCTCCTTCCCAAATTTCTATTGCATATTTTGACTCAATTGAACAAATGTATGATCAAGAATACTGGAACTCTTGGTATGACTCTCTTTCCGATCATGCATTTAATTTAAAAAGAAGTGATGAGGAACATGTAGAGATTGGTGCCCCTCCATTAAAAACAGATAAAGGATGGCTTCTTGTATACTCACATATTAGAAATTATTTCTCAAAACACCCAATTTTTGGAATTGAAGCAGTGTTACTTGATCTCAAAGATCCACAAAAAATAATTGGAAGAACGAACTCACCTCTTCTTGTCCCAAGAGAAGATTACGAGCTATACGGTATTGTTCCAAATATTGTATTTCCTTCAGGTGCTGTAATCGAAGAAGATACACTCCATATTTACTATGGTGGAGCAGATACAAGAGTATGTACTGCATCGTGCACCCTTTCTGAACTTCTTGAAGAGATTATCTCTGGATCAAAACCGCGGATTATTTCAAATGCGAATGCATATCTGAAACGATATAAAAATAACCCAATTCTTTTACCAATTGACGATCACGAATGGGAAAGAAAAGCAGCATTTAACCCAACTGCTCTTTTAATTGATGATACAGTCCATATTGTGTACAGAGGATGGTCAGAAACAGATGTATCTACAATGGGGTATGCAGTATCTAAGGATGGATTTACTATTGATGAGAGATTAAGTGATCCAATCTATGTTCCTCGTACAGAGTTTGAGATGAGCAAAGAAAATCGAAATAACGGATGTGAAGATGGAAGGATAACGTTAATAGATGACAGAGTATATTTAACATATACTGCATACGATGGTCATAATCCCCCACAAGTAGCACTCTCCTCTATCCCAGTAGAAGATTTTGTGGGTAGACAATGGGAGAACTGGTCTCAACCAATCCGTATCTCACCTCCAGGAGTAGATGACAAAAACTGTGCTATTCTTCCGAAGAAAATTAATGATAAATATGTTGTGTATCACAGGATAGATAAAAGAATATGGGTAGATTTTGTTGATAGTCTTGCGTTCCCACACGACACCTATATACAAGGATTCCCCTGGCTTATTCCAAGAAAAGACAAATGGGATGATGTAAAAATAGGAATTGTAGGTGCCCCACTTGAAACAGAACAAGGATGGATATTCCTTTATCATGGAATCTCAAGCCATAACAACTCATATAGATTAGGAGCTCTTCTTCTTGATCTGCAAGATCCCACAAAAATTATTAGTAGAATTGATGATCCAATTCTAGAACCTATTGAGCAGTATGAAAGAGAAGGGTGGGTACCAAACGTAGTATTCTCTTGTGGTGCAGTTATTAAAGATAATAATTTACTTGTGTACTACGGCGGAGCTGATACCGTTGTTGGAGTAGCTTACTGTGATGTTAATGAGTTCTTAAGTAAGTTTAAGTAAAAAGTATACTCTCAATATTTTTCAAAATAAATCCGATTAATAAAAATGAAGGGGGTCCGAAAGCCTCCTGTGTTAGGTAGGAGAATCTTCAGGGTCTTGGCTTGATTTATCCTCAAGCTCTGCAGCTTCTTTAGCTTCCAAGATATCTGCCCACTTTTCTAACTGCTCATCAGTCATAAGATCAATTAACCTCTTCTGGATCTCCGGATAAGCTCGTAACAAGGGTATCAAATCATGGATTTCCATTGACTTCCCTTCCAAATTCTTCATAGACAATGAGTCATAGCACTCAAACAGTTTTGAGTACTTCTTTCTCACATCCTAGACTATTAATGTACTATCTGAAAAGAATTTTTCATCTGCTTTTCAGATTTGACCGTATTTATATCACAATAAACCATATTTTCTTACATTCACCTGGTATACTCTATATGAATATGCGTGTTGTAGGTATTGCAGGAAGTTTAAGAATTGAATCATTAAACAAAAAACTTCTCCGTGCATCAGAAAAAATATTAAAAGAAATTGACCCCTCTGTTGAATATACAGAATTAGACTTAAAAACCATTGCACTCCCAGTTTATGATCAAGATATTCAAGATGCCAGAATGCCTGAGAATGTTCTTCAATTTAAATCAGCCATTCAAAACTCTGATCTCGTTATAATCTCTACTCCAGAATATAACCATTCAATTCCGGGAGGATTAAAAAATGCAATAGACTGGGCATCAAGAGGAGATAAGAATTCTTTTGCTAACAAAGTAGTAGCAATTATGGGGGCAACTGATGGAATGGGTGGGACAATCCGTTCACAAGAACATCTCCGTGTTGCACTTGCAACACTAAACTCATTTACCATTCCTTATCCAGAGGTTTTCATACGTCAAGCACAAAACAAACTTGACGAGCAAGGAAACTTTGCTGATGATAAGGGAATATCTCAGATAAGAAAGCTTCTTGAAAGAGCAATAACAGTCACAAAAAAGCTCCAATCATAACAATATGGCAGAAAAACACACACATAATAATCCATCGATAAATTTAAATCCAGAGAATACAAAAATTCTTTATACTGACATGATATATATCAATATTAATGAAGATGGAACTACTCTGGATATTTGTCAAAAAGTAGGCCCTACTGAACAGTTTCATGTAGTAGCAAGAATTGGAATGAGTCGTAGCCATGCAGAAAAACTTGCAACTGAACTTTCAAGAACTCTTGCACTCACTTCGGCACGCGGTACTACTGGAAAAGAAAATTAAAAAATCTAACACCAAATTGCTATTTCAGAAGCTCAAGTATCCGGGGGGCAAAAATAATCACACCCACAACAACTGAGAAAGCAGCGGATAAAAATACTGCAGCTGCTGCAACATCTTTTGCAATTTTTGCTTCTTTCCTATGTTCTTTTGTAATAAGATTTGTCATCTCTTCTATTGCAGTATTCATCATCTCAGAGATAATAACAAAAAAGATTGTTATTAAAATGAAAAGATACTCTACATATGAAATTTTTAAGAAATATGATAACCCAACTGCAATAACTCCCATCAACATATGAAATCGAATATTTTGATGATGTTGCCAGATGTGTGCAAATCCGTGCCATGCATATCTGAACGAACGGAGTATTTTCTTTATATCCATACGATATTAACTGAGTAACTCAAGTGTCTTTTCCTTGCCAATAATTACAAATGCATCAACAAGAGGAAGCCCTTGATTTGTTCCTAATATTATTTTATACAAATATTTAAAATTAATGCCAGTATTATTTGATACAAACTGCTTGAGTGAGTCTAGAACTAACTCAGTCTTCCACTCCTGCACAGTAGCTAAATGAGCAGATAATGCCTTTCTCTGCTGTTTTTCTTCATCAGACAATGATAGAGAGGGTTTATCAAGGAATGGAGTAACCAACGGCAAAAACTCAGCAAGCGTTTTCATGCGCGTTTTGGCGATTGGAACAAAGAGTTCTAAAGTTTTTTCATCTAGGGTTGTAACCTGAGAATCAAACTCTTTTAATCTTTGGATCAGCGTGGCATCATCCATCTCACGAATATACATTCCATTCATCCAAGTAAGTTTTGCCAAATCAAAAATTGGACCAACAGGTTTCATATCTGCTAAATCAAACAATGAGATAAACTCATCTAATGAAAATATTTCTTTTTCTTCAGGATGACTCCATCCCATTAATGCTAAATAATTTAGAATTGCTTCTGGTAAATAGCCTGAATCTGTATACCAACCAACATTTGTATGACCATGTCTTTTGGATAACTTAGATTTATCTGGATTTCTCAGCACTGGGGTATGATAAAATCGTGGCATTTCCCAATCAAAATATTCATATAGCAGTACGTGTTTTGGAGCAGAAGTAATCCACTCTTCTCCTCTTACTACATGAGAGATTTTCATCAAATGATCATCTACAACAACTGCTAAATGATATGTAGGGAATCCATCAGATTTTAAAAGGACTTGCTCATCTACTTCTTCTGAACGGAACTCAATATCTCCTCGTATTTCATCTTTTACTGTAATCGTAGTGTTATCTGGTATTTTTAATCTAACGACGTATTGTTCGCCTGTAGAAAGTTTTTGTTCTACATCTTCTTTAGATAACATCCGACAGTGTCTGTCGTATCGTAACGGTTTTTTCTCCTGTTGGAGCTGTTTTCGCATCTCTTCTAATCGCTCTTTTGTACAGAAACAATAATATGCACCACCTTTTTCAATAAGTTCTTTTGCAAACTTTTGATATGTTTCAAGTCTTTCAGACTGACGATACGGAGCATACGGGCCATTTTTTCTTGGAGATTCATCTTCTGTTAAACCAAACCAATCCAATGCTTTAAAAATCACATCCTCTGCACCTTCTATAAGGCGAGACTGATCAGTATCTTCAATTCTTACGAGGAACTGACCATTATGTCTATGTGCAAACGCATAATTAAATAGTGCTTGGTAAATTGTCCCAATATGAGGATATCCAGTTGGACTCGGAGCAATTCTTGTTCTTACTACTTTTTCTTGATTATCCATACATAAAAACGAACAGGAAATATATTTTTCTTTCTCTGTATCGTCTCTTGAATTTTACCTCAATATTCTCATATACTCAATATAGTTGGGATATTAGTTCCTTATCCACGCCTATCAATTATGATCAGCCTTGCAGAAATTACCAGATACGCCCGTGTTGCCCTTAAATATGGGGTAGTTGCAGCAGGAGTTCTTACTCTTCTCTTTCTCTTATTTCTTCTCATTAGATTCCTTATTAATGTAATTAACCCACCAGTCCCTGAACCTCCAGGAATGAAGTTTGGACCAATGGTAAATAATCTTCCTGTTCAAACTACAAAACCTACCCATACGTATAATATAAATACGATCACAGGGTTATTACCGGTAGTACCTGACCGCCTCAGAGTATATAAAGTAAAACAACCAGAATCAGATTTACTTGCACTTCAAAAAGCTCGTGAAGTCGTACGAACTCATGGATATACACTCGAAGAAACATTAGTTTCTCCAGGAGAGTATAGATGGAAAAACAGTACAGGTGGCTCTATCATATATGATATACAGTCAAAAAACTTCCAGTTAGTTACAGGCATTGGGCTTGAAAAACAAGATTTTGTTCTTCCAAGTGAAGATAATATAACCTCACAGCTTTTAACATATATTCAGGATTTTGGCTCATCACTCATTGGATTAGACCAGCAAGCCCCACTATTAGAATATTATCAATCAGATGGAACAAATTTACTTCCAGTAGTAGATCGTACCACTGCATATCTTGCCAAAGTAGCTTTTAAACAAAATGATCTCCCAGTTGATCCGTTTATATTCAAAACAGATGAATCAAGAACAGTAGAATCTCTTCCACTGTATTACACACAGCCTGATGGGACAAATCAGACATTTATAGTGAAAGCAGGAGGGAGGAATATTCAAATCGTAAGCGGTACATTCAAAAACTATCAAATAGATACTGCGGATTTTAGTACATATCCTCTCAAAACGCCTGAACAAGCATTTGAAGATTTGAAAAATGGAGATGCATATTTTGTAAATCCAGGTACCACCAATACAATAAGTATTACTGAAGTAGTACTCGGTTATTTTATGCCAGAAACCACACCAGAATATGTCATGCCTATCTACATATTTAAAGGGAAAGACTTCACTGCCTACGTATATGGCATAGGCACCTATGTACCTGATCAAAATCTCTCTAACTGAATTTTTTCAATAACATCTTTTAACACTGTTTCTGTATCTGCAAACCGATCTGCACTTTTTAATACAACAATAATATATGTTTTCCCTTTTGAATCTATTGAAGTAACAAGTACTTGTCCAGCTTCTTCTGTATATCCTGTTTTAACACCAAACACACCAGGAGTTCGTAACAGTCTATTAAGATTTTCTAAGGTATGTACATTCATATATGACTTATCATAGACCGTAATATACTGTGTACGCACAATGGTTCTTAACAACTCATTTTGTAACCCAACAAGCGCGAGCCGAGCAAGATCAAATGCTGTGGTGTAGTTTCTATCATCCAAACCTGCTGGATCAAAAAACATTGTGTTATATAACTTTAATTGTTGTGCTTTTTCATTCATTTTTTTAATAAATGCGTTTGTACCACCTGGATAGTTGGAAGCAAGAACATATGCGGCATCATTCCCTGAGGGAAGCATAAGTCCATATAATAAATCGTGTACTTTCATTTCTTCACCTTCTACGAGCCCCATATTTGAACCTTTTACTTGCCACACTCCATTTGCGACTAAATACTGATTAATATCATAGTAGTCTAAAGCTACGAGTGCAGTCATAATTTTTGTTGTGGAGGCAGGACTAAATCTCAAAGATCCATTTTTTTGAAATACCACAGTCCTTGAGTCTTTTTCAAATACCATGAGTGCATCAGCACTCACTTCGATGGTTGTATCAGGAGAAAAAATAGGAAGTTCTGGAATAGAAATCTGCGGATATGTTCTCTGTGTCATATTCTGCCCAATCTGTCCAATAAGATAGACAATAACTATTCCTAATATTAGATTGAGAATAGTGATTGAGACAATAATAAAAACAAATTTCTTTTTTGCTTGGTCAAAATAATCTGAAACTAATAAGAGTAAGTGATGCCGAGAATTATTTTTCTTCTTTTTTTGAAGTGTTTTCTTTTTTTGAGAGTCTTTCATCTACGCGCTCCATATCACGAGGGAAAAGTGATGCTTCACGCACATTTCCCAGATTAAGTAGTTTCATTGTAAGCCTTTCAAGCCCAAATGAAAAGCCTCCCTCTGGTGGCATTCCATACTGAAAAGCCATGAGATACATACCAAAGTTCTTTGGATCTACATCCTTTTTCTCCATCGCTTCTACTAACTCATCATACTCATTTATACGCTGACTTCCACTTAATATTTCAAGACCTCTAAATAACAAGTCATATGAAAGGCTATACTCAGGATCTTTAGGATCGGGCATTGTATAAAATGCTCTTTTCTTTGTAGGAAAATGAGTAATCGTTACAAAATCTGATTTTTTCTCTTCTTTTGCCCATAGGCAAATTTCTTTTTCATCTTCAGGATTTAAATCCATCTCTTTACTCAAATCACGACCAGTCCTTTCTTGGACTATTCTCTGTGCCTCTCTCAAGGTAAGTCGTGGGACTTTGTTTGGTACTAAAGGTTTTTCAACACCATAATTTTCTAAAACATCAGCATGCTTTTCAGAAACATTTTTTATCATTGAAGTTCCAACAAACTCAAGTGCATCAAGTAACTCTTCAAACTCAGTTATAAAGCCTATTTCAATATCCATCTGTGTTGCTTCAGCTAAATGTCTTGTAGTAACAGACGGCTCTGCACGATACGCTTTTGCGATGGTAAAAACTCTTTCAAGTACACCAACCATAATCTGTTTATATAACTGTGGGCTTTGGGTTAAGAATGCTTTATGGTCATAGTATTCGATGGGAAATACTTCAGATCCACCTTCTGTTGCTCCTGCAGCAATTGTAGGAACAAAAATCTCAGTACAACCAAGCTCTTTTGCTGCATTTCTGAACTCTTCAGCAAGTGAAGCTTGTACATTAAAAATTTGTTTAACTTTTGGATGTTTAAGAGTAAGTGACCGATAATCAAGTAATGTAGGAAGTTCTACGGGAAGTTCTCTCCCACCCATATCAAATGGCATAGTGTCAGCTTTTGCAATTACTGATACAGACTCAAGTTCAACTTCAATTGTACCTGTTTCCATCTCAGGATTAATATACTTTTCATCTCTTTTTTTTACTAATCCTTCAATCGTAACGACATCTTGAGGATTGAGTGAGGCTATTTGTCCTGCAAGTTCTTTTCCAAACCCACCAACCTGTAAAAAGCCTGTTCTATCATACAGATCAAAAAATGCAATTTTCCCGTGACTTCTCACCGTGTGTACTGAGCCTGAAAGAGATACTTTTTCTCCTACTTTTTGTAATGTTTCCTGTATAAGTGTTCGTTTCATATCTGACTCTTGTATTCTACCTATAATAGACCAACTTGACAAGTATCATCTTAA
>JBDHUV010000013.1:0-12551 GCA_039809365.1 Candidatus Levyibacteriota bacterium | reverse complement strand
AGTGAATAGTTTTGTTTGCCCACAAGTTGTGCGGTAAGAGTAATCATGGCCATAAGACTTGCCCTCACAATTGGAGGGTCAAATCCTGCAAGAACTGCATACCATATAATGACAAGACTGGTTGCAAATATGGCTAGTTGTCTTCGCATAAAAAGAACACAAAAATAAAGAACTACTGCAGTAAGAGTCGCCACATTACTTCCAGAAGCAGCTACTACGTGCATAACTCCAGTATTTCTAAATACATCTAACAAGTCTTGGCTAAATTCATTCCTCACCCCTACAGTAATTCCGAGTAATAAAGCAGCTTCATCTGAGGGGAGTGCCTGTGTAAACGTTGCAGTAACTTTTTTGAGCATCCCCATAATAATTTTTAGAAGGAATGGTTGTTCTTCTTTTTGAATAAAAGGATCTCGGATAACAAGATCTGTTACCTCTTGTCCTTTTTTTGTAGTGAAAGTACTCTCCTGAACAACTCCTTTAATTGAGAGAGAATCTCCAAAAGTATATTCTGGATACTCAGGTACTGAAATGGAGATGTTCTTAAATGTAAATCGTTGAGAGTAAGGAGAACGCCTTGGTTCATCTAACAGTATCCCCTGAATAGTTACAGACTGGCCAACCTTTTGAGACTCTGGATAAAAAAATAAATACCGAAAAGCAAGAGAACACAAAAGAAACAAAATGACTGAAAGTACTCCTTTCATATTAGTAGACAGTAACGAGATCTTTAATTTTCTCAAATGTAGAGTTGGTTACAGATTTTTTATTTTTTAATTCTTCTATAGATGTATAAGGACGATTAGAGATAATTTTTTGAGCGGTTACTTCTCCTACTCCTGGTAATGTATCTAATTGTTCGGTACTTGCGGTATTTATATTAACCAGCTCTGTTTGAGTACCCGCTACATCTTGAGTCGTCGAAACTTGCGAATCAGACTGATTGGCAAATGGAATAAAAATCTTTTGACCATCTTTGATATTCTGAGCTCTATTAAGAGTCTTTGATACATAGTTTGAGTCTGCCTCTGCTGTTATGCCTCCTGCTTTTTTAATTACATCTGCCACTCTGGCTGTGGAAGGCATAGAGTACATTCCTGGTTGTTTAACTGCACCAGCAATATCTACAAAGACTTTTTCAGGAGCAATAGATGGAGAAGAAGAATCAGAAGAAATTATAACAGGATCAGACTGTGCTGTTAATTTGAGTATTCCAAACACTAAGAAGACTATGCCTGACCCAGCAAGCACAAGAATAAGCCCGTACTCTGAGAAGAAAGAACGGATACGCTCTTCCATATCTTGAAATTAGCGTATCAAGAAATACCCAAACGCGCAAGGAGAAGATTAAATAACAAAGTTAATGATTTTGCCAGGAATATAAATTATTTTTTTTATCTCAGAGGTAAGATGTTTTTCCACTTGCGTACGTGCTTGTGCCTCTATATCTTTTTGATTTTGAGGTTCATCTGTAGATATATGCAATTCCCCTCTTCTTTTACCATTTACTTGTATAACAAGAACAACAGAATCATTTACTAAATATCTCTGATCGTAAACAGGCCATGAAGAACAATGAATCGACTCGAACTTATTCTCTTTTTTAGCACCATTTCTTTGTTGGTATAGTTCTTCTGTCATATGAGGGGCAAAAGGAGCAAGCATTTTCAAGAAAGACTCAACAGTCTCTTCAGTTAGTATTATCTCATCAAACTCACCTTTTCCTCGAGTAATAGCATTATATAGCTCCATCAGCTTTGATAATGCAGTATTATATCCAAATGACTCTAAATCTTTTGTTACTCCAAAAATTGTTTTATGTCTCATGCGAGTAATATCATCAGACTCTTTCCCAATACTTACTCTCTCAGTTATAAGAACCCAGACTCTTCTTAAAAATCTGAACATTCCTTCAATACCTGAATCATAAAAATCCCCTCCTTGGTTAAATGGACCAAGAAACATCAAATATGATCGAAGTGTATCAGCTCCGTATTTTGCAATATACTCATCAGGCACGATAACATTGCCTTTGCTTTTAGACATTTTTGCTCCTTCTTTAATAAGCAGTCCATGCGCATAAAAACGTGAAAATGGCTCTTCAAAATCAATATATCCAAGATCATGTAACATCATCGTTACAAATCTTGCATACAATAGATGCAACACAGCATGTTCAGCTCCACCTATATAAATATTTACTGGTAAGAACTGAGATCTTTGTTGTGAACTTTTCACATACGAATCATTACCCAAACTTTCTGAAAGACTGACAGAAGGAAAAGGCAGCATGTCCCAATCAGTTGCTAAATATCTCAAGAAATACCATGAACTATCTAAAAATGTATCAGACACATCTGTTTCTCGTGTAGCTTTTCCTTTACAACCTGGACAGACTGTTTCATAAAACTCAGGATGATTTGCAAGAGGTGATACACCAGTCCCTTCAGGCCTAAAATCTTGAATATCAGGGAGAATAAGAGGAAGTTCTTCATCTGGAACAGGATACCAACCAGCCATCTTCCCAGATAGATCATATGATGTTTTCTTCTCTCCTTTTTCATCAGTAGACAACTCAAGACTTTGCATGTTTTTTGCTTCTTCAGTGCTAAACCATGATTTTGCCTGTGTAGCACAAGACTTACAAAAAATCATAGGGATTGGAGGCCCCCAATAACGCTGACGAGAAATAAGCCAATCTCTTAAATGATACTGGTCTTTTACCTCTCCAATACCTTCTTCAGAGATAAAGGCCAAGATTTTGTCACTGTCTTTACTTGAGTGATAACCATCTAGATCTCCTGAATTTAGCAACAAACCATGTCCAACATATGCAGTATTACTTGTGTGAACTCTTTCCCATAAAACATTAAATTCTCCATGTCTTAATCCCGCAGACTCAACTTCCTCTTTAGTCATCCACACCACCTCGTGTTGTTCGTGTTCCTGTTTTGCCACCTCTACTTTTTTATTACTTTGTAACTCAAATAAAAACGCATATGCTTTTGTCTGCCTGTTCACTCCTTTATGAGAGGCATAGAAAAATGCTTCTGTTGGACCACCAAGCTCCTGGACTAAAGAGATATCGGTATATCCTGTCTCTTCAGCAATTTCTCGTCTTGTTGCGTCTACCAAATCTTCTCCTTCTTCAACCCCTCCGGTGATAAAAGTCTTCCACCCTTGTTTCTTCCAATCAAGAATTAAATATTTACCAGCCTTTGGATCATACACAATACCTATTATTACGGTACGCTTTGTATTCTCTTTCCCTTCTTGAGGAGGATTTTTTGTGTCTACATAGCTTGGCATAATCACATGCACAATAGGTAAATTATATTTCTTTGCAAAGTCATAGTCTCTTTGATCGTGACCAGGTACAGCCATAACCGCACTTGTTCCATATCCACCAATAACATAGTCAGCAACCCACACAGGAATTTTTTTACCATTTGCAGGGTTTATCATATACAAACCTGTAAAGACCCCTGTTTTCTCTGTCCCCTCTGCAATTCTTTCATTCTCAGATTTTTTTATTGCGTTATCTACATATGTTTTAACATTTCCAGCATGTATAGGATCATTATAATATTCTAGGCCTATTACTTTGTTTACTATTGGATGCTCAGGCGCAATAACTACAAAAGTAGCCCCGAAAACTGTGTCAGGACGAGTTGTGAATACATCAACAGATGGAATAACTTGTTTTAATACTTCCTTTGCAATTTTGCCATTAAAATGGGGGAATTCTGCGGGTGTAGTAACCAATTGAGCATCTAACTGCTCCGCCAACTCTTTCCCGTGTGATTGAGGCACTTTCGGGTCATTTTTATCTGCGATTACAGTGAACTCTTTTGCATTTTCTTTTATAGACGCAAAATCAAATTTCCAATCAGTAGCTACTTCAAGTTGAGGACGTTTCTTGCCATCAATAAACTCATTTCGAAGAGGTGGGGCTACAAATACAAGTTTGGCAATTTTTGTTTTAAGCTGAGGAAGTAATTTTAATGCCACAACTCCACCAAGACTATGTGTGACAATAACAGTGTTTTCGTTAAACGTATACTCTTTTAATAGAAACTCTACTTGTTCTTGTATATTTGGACTACCCGAGTTTGGTAATTGGGGAGCATATACCGGACAGCCACTTTCTTCTACTTTATATTTCAACCAAGGCCAGAAATCATTCTCAGGTTTACCATGAAAACCATGGATAAAGACAAACTGAGGTTTTTCTCCATTTGACAGCCTAAAGTCGGCAATTGGGAACGTTATCAGAGCTCCTTTTGATCTGCCAATCCAGTTCTTCTGTGCTATTTTTACTTTCTCACTCCAGTCAAGAGCAGATAGATTATCTAATAATCTCCCTGCATAATTTGTGATTCTGAAAAACCATTGTTCAAGCTCTTTTTTTTCTACAATAGAACCACATCTTTCACACTCCCCAGCTATTACTTGTTCGTCTGATAAAACTGTTTTACACGAAGGACAAAAATTTACCACTGCTTTCTCTTTATACGCAAGCCCTGCTTTGAACATCTGAGTGAAAAGCCATTGAGTCCATTTATAATATGCAGGATCATATGTTTCTAGATTCCGTTGCCAGTCAAACCCAGAACCTGTTGCATGCATCTGTCTATAGAAGTTTTTCTCACTAATCTTTGCTTGATCTTTTGGATGGCGACCAACTTTCATTGCGTAGTTCTCTGAATGAATTCCAAATCCATCAAGCCCAATAGGCTCAAAAGTATCATACCCTTGCATACGCTTAAATCTCCCATGAATATCTGCGCCTGTATGCGCGTACATATTCCCTACATGCATACCTTCAGCAGAGGGATAAGGAAACATCATTAATGTATAATAAGCTCCTTTGTGTCCGTTTTCTGAATCTTGAGGAGAATCAAGGTCTGGAGAAAAAGTTTTATTATTCTTCCACTGCTCTTGCCACTTTCCCTCAAAATTACTTGGTTTAAATGACTGTCTTTGGATTTTTTGAGATTTCATTTATACCGATAGTATAGCACAGCAATCCATTATTTCGTTATAATGGAAGTATGAAATATACTCGATACACTGCACTCTTTATATGTTTATTGACTTATTTAAGTATACATATGAGCTGTTTGGCACAATCATCTGTAAATGGGAATATTATGCTAGAACTCCATGAAGTTACTCCAACAATGTATCAAACAAAACAAACTGCTCCCTCTCCTCTTACCCAACAGATAAAAAATCCTTTGTCATATACAGCTCTTGCTTTTTCACAACCCTTTCTATCATTCGGATTTGTAGTCCCAGGAGAATCAGTATCAAGAGAAAATACTTTACAGATACAAACATCACAGAAACGAGGTACAAGTGTCTGGATTTTACAAGACAAGCCTCTGAGTGCAGGAACTGCAAGCATTACCAATACAACCTGTGATACAGGAAGCTGTAGTCCTTCACAAGCAGGTGTATGGCAGAGTCCATTAACATATGGGTTTGGTATCCGTTGTGAAAACTCTGAGAGTTGTTTATCTGACTTTTCTCAGGATCACATGTATAGACCGTTAACGAATAAAACTCCTTCTCTTATTATGAAAAGTAACAAAACTTCATATTCAGGCACATTACTTTACAAAATCAATATTCCCGCAAGCCAAATCCCACTTCCTTACGCAAATACCGCAACCTATTTATTAATCCCAAATCTATAATTTTAAATTAGATTGATTCTGCAGTCTAAACACCCATACATATCTTGTGTCAGACGATTTGTTCAACTGCTAATTTCATGTTATTTTGGCCCTTCACTCAACTGATATATTTTGATATATTCCCCAATGTAGGTGTTTATTACCGCACGATACCCGACTTTCGAGAATATTTCAATTGTATTGAGGCTAGCAGGATGTGAAATGTACAGAATAGATAATTAATGGAGTTAGAATAATATGTAACATAGCCCTTTATTTTTTATATACACTCAACTACACTAAATACATGAATAAACTCTCTCGTGTTAGCCTTGGTTGTATTCTTACTCTCACGTTATTCTTCATAACAAGGGAGTCTGTGGATGCACAGACATCTTTTTCTGTAGAGCCCGCAATCATTGAGATGCACTCTACTGCATCCGACTCTGCATCTGTCATTGTAAACAATTTAGGATCTGAATCACTTACTATAAATGTCTCAAGTATACTTTTGATTGTATCAAGAGATGGGACACTTACCCCTCGAGCTCCACTCACTCCTGTATCTGGAATTACGCCTATTAGCAATATGCAAAATGGAGTGATAAATATTCCTGCAGGCTCAAAAACATCTGTTGAATTTTCTATACAAACAAAACCTTCTCCTTCTGCTATTCCTGGATTACTTTTCACCACTCAACCACTAGATATACCAGAAGATAAAACAGTCAGTGCAGTCTCTGGAGGCATTGTAGTACCAATTTTACAACGTGCAAATCCACAAGATGAGCATCTTATGCTTCGAAGTTTCAAGTCTCCTAGTATAGCCTTTACAGGCGATGTGCCAATTACAATTGAGACGTATAATCCAGGGGGTAATATAACATTTATGTCTGGCTCGGTGGTAATTAAGAATATACTTGGACAGGAGGTAAACACATATCCAATACCATCACAGTATGTTCTTCCTAAAACATCTCGGGTCGTTGATACTATCCATTGGAGCCCAAAGCTATTAATTGGAATTTATAGTATAAATCTAGAAATGAAATATGGGAATAGT
This sequence comes from Candidatus Levyibacteriota bacterium, assembly GCA_039809365.1. Classification (GTDB taxonomy): domain Bacteria; phylum Patescibacteriota; class Microgenomatia; order Levybacterales; family GWA1-39-11; genus JBDHUV01. Next base: position 5,807 of record JBDHUV010000013.1, on the reverse strand, counting down.
ACGCTTTCTAAAAGAATTTACACCATAGGATTTCCTGTGAAATATGCAGGTATTCTGATAGTGGCTGGATTAATTGGCTCTGGAGTTTATCTTAGAGTTAAAAAATATCGTGCATAATGCTGTCTAAGTTTTCAAGATATACGATTACGCACAACTTCACCAATCTCATATTTTCAATAAAACTCCATTATTTTCTTTAGACTGATAATACAGCCTATCTCGACACTTCTCATCGTTATCAGAGGCATAACCTCAGTGACAAAACGCATATATTTTCTATCTTTTAGACTTATAGCTTACAGTTAAACATACATATAAATATGTTATAGTATTGTTTAATTTCAACTTTTTCACAAAGGAAATGATCTTGTTTGATATACAACTTTGAGTCATTTCATACTCTAGAAAACATGAAGTAAAGCCTTTTCACGAAATTATTTGAGGCTAATATTATTTTCACAAATTAATAAATCTGTTTCACATTTGCTGTTTTGGTCAAATTTAACATATCAAAGTATATCAACCCCACTCCTTTACCCCTTGACAGGTGTGTCCATACTTTTCTAAGCTATCAATATACCTTAAATAATCGGTATAATTTGTATAATTTGAAGCTAAAAAGGGATGCGGTAATAAAATAAATACACACTTTCTTTTTTGTGAAATATGGAAGTCTTACAACTGTTTACATCTTTACTAAAACAACAACCAAATAAACCAAGTGTCAGTACCGTGAAAAATTATACTTCTGACATTCGGAGTTTTTCTAAATGGTTTGAAAAAGAAAAATCTCATCCCATAACTATTTCAGATATTTCTCAAGAAGTAATTGATGAATTTCTTATTCAATCTAATCTTTCTCCTCGCTCTAAAGGGAGAGTTCTTGCTTCTTTAAAAAAGATGTACTCCCTTTTCAGCCAAGAAGGAATCATCAAACAAAATGTATTTAGACAAGAAACTCCGGTAGAAAAAGATATGTGGAAGCTAAGAGAGTTCAAACACTCGCTCTTCAAACAGAAAGCATCTCCGCTGACAATTAAAAATTACATGAGCGACTTGGCGCATTTTACTAAATGGGTAGATGCAGAATACGGTATCCAGAAGCATCTAAATATATCAGAGGATATCATTAACCAATATAAAAATACATTAATTCATATTTTAAATCTTTCCCCCAGTTCTGTTAATCGCAAACTGTCAAGCATACGAAAATACGGAGAATTTGTAAAAGTACCTGAGGCGCCCTCATCCTCCGCTCCTCTACAGATTCCTCGGCCTATCCCACATACTCCTGCTATGGCAGCGCTTTTAGGGACGAGCACTCTCCAATCGCTAGAAGAATTTAGAATAAAAGACTCAAGTTATTCAAAAATCCCTCCAGTGCGCCTCATTCAAAGAATAAGTCGAGCATATGCACATTTTGAAGAGTTACTAGCTTTTCAAACTTCAAAGCTTTTTAAACCACATACTTCTGCTCAAGCTCAAAAAGCCTCACCACTAGATATATTTATTCATCTGCGCCACACTCGTCCTCAATGGTACAAGAAATATCATGCGTTGCCCTATGTGAATCAGATACATATAAGTATTTTGTCTCTGTTTTGTGCTGGATTGTTAGTATATGGATATGCTCATTATTTCGATACTCCACCGTCAGCAGATGTATTAGGAATTACCCAACAAAATAAAAGAGTGCTTGTCTACTCTGGAAAACTTTCAACAAGTAACAATACCCCTATTACAAACCCCACTGAGATCACTTTTAGCATATACCCACACCCTTCTGCTAATGATTCGGTATTATGGAAAGAGACCCATGAAATCAATCCAAACAGTGATGGTAGCTTCACAGTTCAGCTCGGAAGACAGAGAGCACTTTCAGACTCATTTTTCACTGACAATCAGTCCCTCTATTTAGGTATGAAAGTAGGGAATGAGTCTGAATTAGTTCCAAGGCAAAGACTTGCAAATGTTGCGTATGCTTCAGATAGTATGCTCCTTGATGGAATGTCTCCTATTACAAAAGATCCTTCCAAACCTCAAAATTCTATCCTTGCGTTAGATTCATCAGGCAATCTCGTTATTGGGGGAAGTGCAAACCCTGTATTTCAAGCATCTGGAGGGGATATTACAATTACTGGGTCTACCACTATACTCACCACAAACTCAGACTCTGGAGGGAATGTAGTAATAGAACCTGATGGCTCAGGAGTAGTAGATATTAGAAAACCTATTGTAAATGATTCGCAAGAAGCCTCTGCGTCCGGAAGCGTTGATTTTGCTGATGAAGTATCTATTGCTACAGAGTCAGCTGGCTCTGTACTCACCGTACAAAACACAGGAGAGATAGGTTCTATACTTTCATTAATGTCACGAAATGTCACAAGAATGACAGTAGATAACTCCGGAAATGTAGGAATAGGCACAACGTCTCCTTCTCAACTCGTACATCTTGCTAATACCAACTCTCCTACACTTCGGATAGAGAATCTATTATCTGGAACAAAATTAGATATATCTTCTTTTGAGACACTTGCCAGTATAGGGACTTCAACTCAGACTGCTCTTGGATTTACTACAGATAAACTCGTACGCATGCATATTAGCCCTACAGGGAATGTAGGGATAGGCACAACTGCCCCAACTGCACTTCTTGATATAAATGGATCAGCGAGTATTTCAGGCTCTTTAACATTTACTGGAGGGGCAAGAAATATACAAACAGCTAATAACAACAATCTAATCATTGGAGGAAACACTACTGGCAATCTAATACTCCAACCGCTAAATGGGAATGGGTTTGTAGGGGTCGCAAATAACTCTCCTGAGTTCAAATTAGATATACTCGACTCTCAAGCGAGTAGATCTGCAATGCAGATTTTTAATGCAAGCAACTCTACTGATGCAGATGGACTTATCATTAAACTTGGTAATAATACCTCTTCTGTCCATAAAGATAATCAGTTTATTACATTCCAAACTCAAGGGTTGGGGACTGTAGGATCAATAAGTGGAACTGTCAGTGGATCAGGAATTTCATATAACACAACGAACGCTGATTTTGCCGAGTATATCAAAAAGGATCCAAATGAATCAATTAGGTATGGAAGCCTTGTTTGTTTAACTGATACAGGAACAGTAAGTTCCTGTACATCTACAAATACTCGTATTGTCGGTGTTACGTCAGAGAGTCCTGGTTTTGTAGGGGGAAGGAGCAAAGGAAATCATACAATCGAAGTAGGCCTTGTTGGGCAGATTGAGACATTTGTATCTACAGAAAATGGTCAGATTCAAGCAGGAGACCCAATTACTGTCTCTTCTATAACAGGCGTAGGAAAGAAAGCAACACAAGCAGGAATGATTGTCGGAAGAGCATTAGAAAGTTATACAAGCTCTACTCCAGGTAAAGTTCTCGTACTTATTCAACCATCTTGGCATGAACCAACAATGTCTCTCGTGCAAGGAGAAATTAGAACAACATCACTTCCTGAAGTCCAACTGGATAAAAAAGTCTATGACCAGGTAGCTTCAGCTATCGCACAATCTACATATTCTGTCAATCAAAACAATCAAGTGATAGATACTATAGTCTCGTATTCACAGGCAACTATTGGCAAAATAAGGGCAGGTTTGATAGAAACTCAAAACCTCATTGTTTCAGGTACTTTAGCCACAAGAAATATTGTGGCTGAGCAGTTGCATGTTACTACTGATAATCTCTTTGTGAATGGTCAATCTCTTTCTGAATATATCACTTCAGTTGTTTCAACAGGCCAGTTTAAAAATTCACAAGTGAAAACCAATATTATTTCTCCATTAAGCGAAGATGGAAAAATCAGTATGCATCTTGATGATACCCATGTAACAATTCAGAATGCCTCAGGATCTGCAGTCACTTCACTAGATAATCAAGGGAATGCAACTTTCAGTGGATCTCTCACAGCTGGAAATATTACATCTCAAGGAGATGCATCTATCGCAGGTACTTTGACTGTTGACTCTTTGAGAGCAAAAACTATTGAAGGACTGGAAGATACTGTGCATAGTATTGCCTCTAAGTTTAACCGTGAAGAGGAACTTACACCAGATTTTGAAACAATAGATATCTCTACTTTTTCAGCAGAGTTTGCACTTTTCCGTGAAAACCTCCTGAGTCTTGGGACAACAACGTTACGTGAAGCATCGATAATAGATTCTCTTTCAATTGGATCTTCATTTATCATTGGACCTGAATCGATAGATGTGCTTGATGCGGATCTCCAAATCCAACCTCTCAGACAAGGTGGAGTCTCTTTCCTCGGAGGACTTATGGCGCTTGATCGAGACGGAAACTTAACAGTGAGCGGAGATGCTAATTTTGCGAAGAATGTCAAAATCCAAGGAGGATTATTTGCTAATATTATCTCGCCTCTTCCTGGTACTGATCTAGACATTTTCTTAGGAAACAAAAATGGGACAGAGTCTGCACAGTTACGCGTTGTCAATGACTCAAAAACGCCTGTTTTAACAATTAACAATAAAGGAGACGTATACTCATCAGGGTCTGCACACTTTGTGGGCGATTTAGTGGCTTCTGGGAGCGCTTTCCTTTCGAAGCTTAATATATTGAGTCAGGATGCCCAAGCAGTATCTGAAAATGAGATGGTTGCCTCATCCTCAGCAGGAACCGCAGTTCTCAAAGCATATAAACGTGAGGTGACAATAAAGAGTCCTTATGTAAAAAGTAAATCACTTATTTACATTACTCCTAGTACAAATACAGGAAATCAAGCATTATATTTACTAAGACAGTCTGAAGAGGGAAGCTTTACTGTAGGACTGAGCGATATTCTACCAAAAGATATTTACTTTAACTGGATAATTATTAATTAAATATTTTCACACGTGTTATTCAATAGTTTGTTGCTTCACTTCATTCTCATCGAACTCTCCTACTCCTAAAAAGATAGTTACTTCGTTTTCATGCACTCTCATTACGCCGCCCTGAACAGGAAAATCTTGCTTTTCTCCAGAAGCATCGATAATAGAAAGATTCTCTTTTATGAGTGTAATAAAGTTTTGATGTGCAGATAATACGTCAAATGGTCCTTTTTCATTTACTGAGGACACTGCTTTTGCTTCTCCTTCATACACAGTTTTTTCTGGAGTTCGTACAATAAGATGGAGTGACTTTTCACGTAAATCAGATGTTTGCATAGAAGTATTTATTATGATTGTACAGGTTTCTCTTTATTAATCTCAGATTCATCAGAAGTTGAACTAGTTTTCACAGCTTGCTGTGGAGATAGTATTGGAGATGGAGATGTTTCTGCTTGTTTTTTCAAACTCCCTACATACAAAAGCCGTTCAGGCTCTGCAGTATCATATCTGCCGTCCAAAATATCTTTAACGTCTGAGATTGTATCATCTCTTTTCACATACTCTGCTTTTCTTCCAGTCTGACTTTCCGTAACAAAGAAACTTTGAGTCATATAACTTTTTAAAAGCCGTGCACGTTTATATACTACTTGGTCAGAAGCAGGGAGCTCAGACTCTCCAATTAAAGATACAATTCTCTCTAACGTGAGAGCCCTTTTCAACAAGCTTTGTGCATCAATATATGCACTATAATGTTCATCCCCGACTATTTCCCGACTCAAAGCAGACGAAGTTGATGAAAGAAAATCTATAGCAGGGAATCTCCCCTCTTGGTAAACTGCACGAGAAAGAACCACACTTGAATCAAGATAAGGGAAGACTGACTGTACTCCATAATCTGTCACGTCATCAGAAGGAACATATACTGCTTCCATAGAAGTAATAGAAGC
>JBDHUV010000012.1:0-12610 GCA_039809365.1 Candidatus Levyibacteriota bacterium | reverse complement strand
AACAATTCAAAAAAATAGTGAGCTTATAAAATCTGTGGAACTTATCGATACATACAGAGATAAAAAAACTTTCCGTATTATGTACCAGCATGCAACACGTAATTTGACAAACACTGATGTAGCAGAGATCCGTAAAAAAATAACTCTATCTCTTAAAAAAGATTTAAATGCAAATATTGTATAATCTCCTCAATATTTTTCACCCAATTCCTTGCTTTAGCAACATAATAAGCCTATAATTGTGGATTATGGAAAGATCATTTATTTCTCCCACATCAGAGACAAAGGAAGCAGGTGTATGGATTCCGTCCCAGCTCCAGACAAATCTTGATTTTTTAGAAGACTTTATTGATCACTGTAATCATGCAAACAATCGTATCTTAGTTCAAAATTTTTATATTGAATATGGAACTAATGCAGAAAGATTTGAACAGGCTCTTACTAACGCAGCAAAGCGTGGTGTAAATGTACAGCTTCAGAGTGATGGATATAGAACTCTTGTTACTAATGGGGAACCGAACATTAAACCTATTTTTGGCACATCAGCAAGACAAATTCGTAAACAGAAACAAGCTAATAATGCTGCCATGTTTGAATATATGCAAACTGCAGGAGTAGAACACATAATTACAAATAAACCACGTGGAATAAAAAATCTTATGAAAGAAATAGGAAGGAATCATGATAAAAGATTTATAGTTGATGATGTGGCTTGGTCTGGAGGAGTCAATATTAATGACGGTGAATTTAAAAAAATTGACTTTATGGTCAAATTACAAGACCCTCGATTAGTATCAGTATTTTCTCAGACATTTGATGAAGTGAATGATAATAAACCAGACACTGATTACGAAGTAGATATTTATCCATATTATACATTTATGGTTGATAGAGGAGACCATGGCAAGTCTCTCATTTATGACCGTGCAGTAGAACTGCTTGAAGAAGATCTTAGCAACATAACTTACATAACACAGATTCCTCCATCTGGAAGATTCCTTGATGCCCTATTAAAAAAAGCTCAAACAGGGACTGAAATCGAGTTGATTTTACCAAAAGAGGGTTCTCACTACCTTGCAGATGGACTCCATGGATATATGTATAGGGAATTTAGAAAGAATATTGGGTATTCCCCTTCTGTCCATATTACCAATTTAGATAGTGACGTCCATGCAAAATTATTACAAGTTACTCATAATAATGGACAAAGAGTAGCACAATTTGGTTCACACAATTTATCTCAATTAGGAGTGTGGGCAGGGACACAGGAATCTGCATTTAGAACAACTGATCCAGATCTGAATGACCAATTTGAACATTACATAGATAATCTTCTTACGTCTACGGGGTAGGAGTTATGGCTGCTCCTGCAACATCTTCATCGTCATCTTCTTTTTTTGCTGATTCATTATCAAATTTTTTATTAGAGTTTTCTGTTGGAGGATGGTATCTTGGATCGTCTTTATAATTATTTGCTATCCACGCATCAATTCCTTCTTGCCATCTATTTTTCCCATCAGAAGAAACAGGATCTTTTTCTTCAAATACAATATATTCTTTTACATCATAGTCGCCTCTGCTTATTTCTTCAGAGTTTGCCAGCCGGTTGTTATCAGATTTCGAAACTTTAACCTCTTTATAAATTGGACTTTTTGTAGACGGTTCTACCCCTTTTATAAAGTACTCAGTTCTTTTTGCCTGTCCCTCAACTGGCAAACCGCCGCCTAGCGCATCTATCTCAATCGCATGGACATTCTTAGGGACCTCAAATTGTTCATCTTTTTTATCTTTGAGAATATAGGTCATTATTTTATTCCAAATAGGAGATGCACCGGTTATACCCGATGCAATTGCAGGATTCATAGGACTATTATCATTATTTCCTACCCATACACCGACTGCATAAGATGGAGTATACCCAATAGTCCAGTTATCTCTTTTTTCATCAGTTGTACCTGTTTTGACTGCAACTGTTTTGCCAGGAATATCTAAAAGAGACCGAGAACCAAATGTTATGCTTCTTGCGTTGTTATCAAGAAGCATATGTGACATTAAAAAGGACGTTTCTTCTGTAAATAACTGATTTCCTTTATCAGTATCATGTTTATATATTACTTTCCCTTTTGCATCACGTACTTCTAAAATACCAAAAGGCTCATGCTTTACCCCTTTATCTGCGAATGCAGTATAGAGTGAAGTAATTTGTAAAAGAGTTGCTTCACGACCTCCTAATACTAAAGAAAGTCCTACATTATTCATTGCTTCTTGTGTTGGTTTCCAGTTTTCAATCCCAGCATCATATGCTTTTTGCATAACTGGACGCAGGCCAACCATAGCAAGCATCTTCACTGCTGGCACATTCTCAGAATTACCAAGGGCAAACCTCATCTGCATAGGCCCACGGTATTTCCCGTCATAATTTACTGGTTTGTATGGTTCATCTACTGAGCTTCCTGGAAACTCAGTAGGAACATCCATAAGTAATGTTGCAGGTGTATAGCCATTCTCAAGCGCAACTCCGTATATCAATGGTTTTAAGCTAGATCCAGGTTGTCTTAATGCAATTGCAGTATTAAAATTCCCATCATTGTCTTCGTCAAAATAATCTGTTGATCCTACCATCGATAAAATTGCACCAGTTTTAGGATCTAGTATGACTACTGATCCATTACTTACTCTGTATTCTTTTAGTTTTCCAATTTCTTCTTTTAATGTTTTTTCTGCAAATTTCTGTACATCATAATCAAGTGTTGTTTTTATAGTGAGATTTCCGTTTACAACTGCATTTTCTCCTACAAGCTCATTCAATTTTTGCCGAACATACATAACAAAATGAGGAGCTTTAAAATCTCCACCTTCTTGACTAAACTTAAATTTCTTTATCTGTTCAAGTGTTTTCTCTGCTTCCTTTCCTGAAATATGGCCTTCATCTTCCATTCTTTTTAATACTTGAGAAGATCTTTCAATATACGCTTTATTTCCACTATACGGAGAATAGTAAGTGGGAGACTGGGGTAATCCTGCAAGAAATACAGACTCTGCAAGAGTCAGTTCTTTTGCTTTCTTACCAAAATATTGATTTGCCGCAGCTTCTATTCCTACTGCAGTGCCTCCATACGGAATATTATTTAGATACATCTCAAGAATCTCATTTTTTGAAAAGCGTTTATCTACCTGAATAGCAAGAATCAACTCTTTCATTTTTCGTGTTACTTTTCTTTCAGGAGTAAGAAGAAGCGTTTTAACAAGTTGTTGTGTAATCGTAGATCCTCCAGTCATACGCTGGTGGATAATTAAGTCTTTTACTACACGCGCATACCCTCGCCATGAAAAACCAGAGTTCTCATAAAAATCCTGGTCTTCGGTTGCGATTGTCGCATTCTGGAGATCTTTTGGAATATCTGAGAGTTTTACATACGTTCGGTTATATTCTTTGTATACAGAGTAGAGATTTACTCCATTTTTATCGACAATTTTTGTTGAGTCTTTTATATCTGGATTTGCAAGCTCTCCTGGAGTTGGAAGACTTCTTGAAATCCAAAGAAAATATCCAAAAAACAAAACAATACAAGCAGCTAAACCAATGAATGCAAACTTTGTGAATTTTGAAAGTAGTATAAGACGAGTTACATTTGATCTTCTTCTCAAACGACGTGATCTTCTTCGCACAGGAGCAGAGTAGTAAGGCATAAAATTCATTATATCAAAATAATAAAAGCATATATAAACAAAGATAGTGTGTAAATCATTTCAAGATCTCTCTCTATATTTTCTTTAATACCTCACATGCTATAATACTGATATGAATTCACTTGACGAGCTATTAACACGAGGAGTTGCAAACATCCTTTCCAATAAAGAAGCACTGAAGGCAAAACTGGAGAGTGGAGAAAAGTTAAATGTTTATCTTGGAATTGACCCTACTTCTACCCGTATTCATTTAGGCCATGCAGTACCGCTCCGAAAACTTCAGCAATTTGCACAAATGGGACACAATGTTACATTTCTTATTGGAGATTTTACAGCGCTTATTGGAGATACTTCAGATAAAGAAACAGAAAGACCTGTCCTTACTTCAGAAGAGATACAACAAAATTTTGAAACATACAAAAAACAAGCAGAGAAAATTTTAGATTTCTCAAAAGTCACTGTTAAACATAATAGTGAGTGGCTTTCAAAACTCACATTTGCAGAGATTGTAAAACTTACACAATATTTCTCATTTGGAGATTTTGCAAGTAGAGAGTTAATTAAGAAAAGATTAACCCAAGGGAAAAAAGTTGGACTTCATGAGGCACTATACCCAGTTATGCAAGGGTATGACAGTTACTTTATGGATACTGATATTCAATTAGGAGGGACTGACCAGACATTTAATATGCAAGCAGGACGTACTTTACAAAAAGCGATTCGAAATAAAGAATCTTTTATTATTACAAACGAATTTCTCATAGGTACTGATGGAAGAAAGATGAGTAAAACATGGGGAAATGCTATCTGGCTTGAAGATGATCCAAAAGATATGTTTGGAAAAGTAATGTCAATCAATGATGACCTTATTATTGAGTACTTTCGCCTCGGAACAAATATCCCATTTTCTGAAATTGAGAAAATAGGGGAAAGACTTGAAAAAGGAGAAAATCCTCTTGAAATTAAAAAAGAATTAGCAAGTATCATTGTGACAGAACTTCATTCGCAAGACGATGCAAAAGAAGCAGAACAGTATTTCCATAGAGTAGTGCAAAAAGGACAAGCACCAACAGATATACAAACAATTACTATCTCTTCAGGAGAGCAAAGAAGTATTTTAGACTTTCTTGTAGAGAATAACTTAGTAAATTCAAAATCTGACGGGAAAAGGCTCATAGAACAGGGAGGAGTATCATTCGATGGAGCAACTGTTGCAGGAATTCATGAAATTATTCGAAGTGGGCAGTTACAAATTGGAAAACGAGTATTTGTAAATATTGAGGTTACTCGTTAGAAAAAAATCTCACTCTAGTATATACTAGAGACAATCTATGAATATAATAAGAGAAAAGAAATGGATTATGAAAGTTATCATAGTCCTTACATCACTCGTACTCATCGCAAGTGTAGTCTTGCCATACATGTTTTTATATTAGGTAACCCGTTGAACTCTGCCTAAGGATTTATGACACTTGATACACCACTACAAACCGCTGGACGTGCATTCTCTGTGTACAGTAAAAAGTTAGAAAAATTAGCAATTAAAACAGTAGGAGATTTATTACACCATTTCCCAAGCAGATATGAAGATTATTCAACAGTTTCACCAATTGCTACTGTTGGAGTAGGGGAAATAGTAAGCATTGTGGGAAGTATAGTTTCAACTCAGAATGTGTATACACGAAGCAAATTTCAGATCCAAAAAGTCACTGTTGCAGATGAAACAGGAGAGATTTCTTGTATTTGGTTTAATCAATCATATATTTTAAGGAATCTGCATATATCAGATATTGTGAGTATTTCTGGGAGAGTAGAGCATTTTGGTTCTCAAAAAACAATCAATGTAAAAGAATATGAAGTACTTGAACATCTTGAATCTGACACAACGCATACAAGAAGACTCGTCCCTATATACCCCGAGACAAGAGGAGTAACTTCTCGATGGTTTAGAAATAGGATTAAGCCACTATTATCTGACATTGACCAACTATTTCCTGAATATTTACCAAACCAACTTCTTCAGAAGAATAATCTTGTTGCGTTACCCCAAGCAATAAAAGGAATTCATTTCCCTCAAGATGTTACAGAAGCAGACATAGCTCGTACAAGACTTGCATACGATGAGTTATTTTTTATTCAGCTTGGAGCAATTCATAGAAAAAATGAATGGAAAGAGAAAAAGGCTACAACACCTTTCTCAACAACTCCTTGGAAAAAAGAGATAGAGAAACTATACAAATCATTGCCATTTTCTTTAACAAATGCACAAAAAAAAGCTGTGGAAGAGATTTTTTCAGATGTATCACAACCTGTCCCGATGAACAGATTATTACAAGGAGACGTTGGATCAGGAAAAACAATCGTTGCTGCAATTACTATGTATCTTGCAAAACTAAATGGATTTCAATCTGCACTCATGGCACCTACAGAGATACTTGCGACACAACACTATGAAACAATTTCAAAACTTTTAGCACCTTTAAAAGTAAGTGTGGAGTTGGTAACAAGTAGTTCAAAGAAAAAGAAAGACAAATCTTTTCTTCCAGATATCCTTATAGGGACACACGCACTTATTCAAAAGCAAGTAGAGTTTGGAAAACTTGGATTTGTCGTCGTTGACGAACAACACCGTTTCGGAGTTGAACAACGATCAATATTAAGAGATAAAGGGACTATTCCTCATTTCTTGAGTATGACTGCAACACCTATCCCAAGAACAGTGTTTTTAACTATGTATGGAGATCTTGAGTTATCTGTACTTGATGAACTTCCAAAAGGAAGACAAAAAATAAAAACATGGCTTGTGCCTAATCACAAAAGAAAAGCTGGATATGCATGGATTGAGAAAATGGTAAATCAAAAAGACGAGAATGGAAATAAAAACCAAGTATTTATCGTCTGTCCATTTATTGAAGAGTCTGAGAATATGCAAACAGTAAAAGCAGCCACAAAAGAGTATGAAAAACTCAGAAAAGAAGTATTTCCAAATCTTTCACTAGGCCTCCTACACGGAAAAATGAAAGCGACTGAAAAACAAGCAGTACTGGAAGATTTCCAAAAAGGGAAAATAGATATTTTGGTTGCAACTCCAGTCGTTGAAGTAGGAATAGATATTCCAAATGCAACTATTATCGTTATTGAAGCTGCTGAAAGATTTGGACTTGCAAGTCTGCACCAATTACGAGGACGTGTTGGAAGAAATAACAGACAGTCATACTGTCTCCTTTTTACCGAAAGTGAGAACGAAAAAACAACCAGAAGATTAAAATCTCTTGAGACAACTCATTCAGGAAGTGCACTTGCTGAAATAGATCTAAAACAAAGAGGTGCAGGGGATATGTATGGAACTCAGCAACACGGGAGTAGAATGCTAAAAGTTGCTCAGTTTGGAGATACTCCTCTTATTCATCTTACCCAACAAGATGCTCGAAAAATCTATCCAAAGCTCAATGAGTATCCCATATTGCATGAAAAGCTTAAATCTACTATAATACATAGCAGAGTTAATCCAGATTAAGCATTTTCCTCATTGTACACTTTTCTTATGAAAGGAAAAGCCTACACACAGGAAATGTTTTTTTGAAAAGGAAATAGTATGGCACACGAACCAAAAAGACGACATTCAGTTGCACGAAAAGGGAAAAGAAGAGAAGCAATTCGCTTATCACTTCCTGTGGCAGGAAGATGCAAAAATTGCGGAGCTGTTGTACTTCCACACGTTGTATGTAATACCTGTGGATTCTACAAAGGCCAGCAAGTAGTACAGAAATAATAGAAATTATTTCTGTAGGAAAATATATTCATGAAAACATCTCGAGATCCTCGCCATGTGCATAGACAGCGCATAATTCAGACTCTTTTTGCAACTACATTTGCCCCTCAGGACATACAGGATCCTAAAACAAAAGCAATTTTAGAAAACGTAACACTTCTTGATAAAACAATTGAGCATATAGCTCCAGAATTTCCTATTTCAAAACTTAACAAAATTGACCTTGCAATTTTAAGACTCGGATCTTACGAACTTATGATAGAAAAAACACAACCACCAAAAGTAATCATAGACGAAGCAATCGAACTTGCAAAAGAGTTTGGTGGTCCTTCTTCTCCTGGATTTATTAATGGAGCATTAGGTAAACTATTAAAAGAGATGCAAGAGGAAAAAGGAGAAAGTAACTAAAATGATAGCACTTAATTTTAACGATAAAGATTTAGAGTTCCAGGTTTTTACGCATCGTTCATATCTGAATGAATCACACGAAGCGCGGGAATCAAATGAACGTATGGAATTTTTAGGGGATAGTATTCTGTCTTTTGTTGTGTCTTCATATATTTATGAGAAATATCCTGACTTGAAAGAAGGAGAACTCACAAATCTCAGATCTATTCTTACTAATACTGAAACTCTATATCATGTAGCAACTGAGTTGGAACTTGGAAATTATCTCAAGCTTTCAAAAGGGGAAGAAGCAAGTGGAGGAAGAACAAATAAAAGTTTACTGGCAAATACCTATGAATCAGTAGTAGGGGGTCTTTATCTTGACCAAGGTATTGAAGCTTCACGGAAGTTTATCCACGACACAATCATTTCTAAAATTGATGCAATTATCCAAGACCAAGGACTCAAAGATCCAAAAAGTAATTTACAAGAAATTTTACAGGAGAAATATAAAGAGTCTCCAATCTATGAAATTATAGAGGAAAATGGTCCTGATCATGCAAGAACCTACACAGTACAGGTACGTATTGGAGATAGAGTCCTTGGAAAAGGTACTGGAAAATCTAAACAAGACGCAGAAAAACAGTCTGCAAGAGAAGCATTAAAGACACTCTCCTAGACTCACTATATATAGTTGATAAACAAGTATCCCTATTAAAAAAAGGAGACACTAGATTTTCTATTTAGGAGAAAACAGGGTATTGCTCTGCAAAATTACACACACTCAAACGTGTGCAAGCAAAACAGATGTCTGTTTTCTCCTATCTTAACCGGCCTCAGTCGGTTAACCGACATTCAGGAACTCCATCTGGAATCCTGAATATATCCGTATAGATGAAGGAAGCAACTCCATTCTCACCGTGCGTATGGGTGAGAGTATCCTTCACCTTCACTGCATATATCCATCCCTGAGCAGTCTGGATAGTACACACTGAAGTTTGGATAGAGCCTTCTTCACTTGAAGCTAGACGCCCGTCATAAATAACGAACGTCCATGGTGCCCCATCTACTCCCACACTTCCCCCATCCATAAAAGGAATAGAGGTAGTGACATAGCTGTAGCCAAGTGCATACTCAGCTAGACATCTTCCATACCAAATCCGTAGGATCTGGCGGTCATCGACGGACTCAATAAGTTCGACCTTCGGAGCTCTCCAAGGGTACCACGTTTCCCCACCGTAGGGGAGAACAGAAGCACCACATTCGAAGTTGAGGGTCTGGCCATACAATGGCCTAACTCTTAATTCGTCATGTGACATGTCCTGTGCAACAGCTGTTCCATGAAACGCAGTTGCAAGAACCACTACCACAAGCACTACAAAAGCCTTCATCTGTGCCTCCTTGTAAATGTACCAATGGCTAAAACCACCTAAAAATGAATATACCATATTATAAAAAAGAAATCAATATTATAGGACTGTATTACTACTATCCTATTTATTTTAAAAATGATGAAAATGCTTGACTTACCAAGAAATCTGTGTCAAAAATAGAGTATGTCTATAGAAAATTCTGGAGAATCACATAAACATGAAATAGAGAGTATTTCCTCATCTACTATTCCTGAACAAAACAGTGGAGAATCTACAGGTAATTTCTTAAGTAAAATGATTCGTAGTCTCACACGTAATGACAGAATCCAACCTCAGGTTGAAGTGCGAGAACCATCACCGTCTATAAACAGTATTGAAAGTCAGCCTCAAATAGGAAAGGTTCAATCTCCAACTGAATATATGGGAAGAGACAGGACAGGTACAAAAATAGGGGGGACTCCAGATTCACA
Organism: Candidatus Levyibacteriota bacterium; assembly: GCA_039809365.1. Lineage (GTDB taxonomy): Bacteria > Patescibacteriota > Microgenomatia > Levybacterales > GWA1-39-11 > JBDHUV01. Next base: position 2,918 of record JBDHUV010000012.1, on the reverse strand, counting down.
GCCTATAATTGCAATTAGTAAGAAATCTGATACAATAGGTATACCTATGGGACGACCCGAATCATTTAATCCACTTCCACAAGATAGTAATCATTCCTCTAATATGGAAAGAAATAATCCCTTTTCTCAAGAAGATCTTACTATAAAAAATAATAACTCTCACACTGAAAAAACTAATTGGTCAAAAAATGTGGGGAAAATAGGAAGAATAGCAGCCACAGGAGCTGTAATTACGGGAATGGGTATGCAAGCAACTGAATCTATTGCATATGCAGATGATACTCAATCACAATCAGGATTTATTCAAGAAAATCCTTTTCCTTCAGTTGAACGACATACTGGTCTAACCTTTGACTCATCTGCTACAGAAAATGCAAATAACCAAGCAGAAACAGGAAGATTTAAAGAAGAAGTATTTAATACATCTCCTGAAATCAAAAGAACATGGGAAAGAACTGATAAGCCAGTTTTAGATGGAGTAGAATCCCGTACGTGGATGTGGGGAGATACACCAAGAACTCCAATTATTGAAGAAGCATATAGAGAATCACCTAATGGCAAAAGACAGGTAGTATACTTTGATAAATCACGCATGGAGATTACTCACCCAGACGGAGATAAAGAAAGTCCTTGGTATATTACAAACGGCTTACTCGCACAAGAACTTATAACAGGCAGAAGACAAGTCGGAGACAACACATTTGAAGACGCAAAACCAGCAGAGATTAACGTAGCAGGGGATCCGGGGAGCGATGGTGTGACTTACGCAACCTTCAATAATCCAGATATATTAAATGGAGTTGAACAAAACACGGATAATAATATAGTCACACAAGTACTCCATCCAGATGGATCTGTATCAGAAGATACAAGTCTTGAACAATAAAATATAAAATATGCAGATTGGAGGCCTGAAACCAGACATAATATAGCAGGTCCTTTTTGGGATTTTATGAACTCGACGGGACCTGTATATGAAAATGGGAAGATTATAAATGATGCAATCTTTGAAACTTTTAGCTATGCAACTGGATTACCAATCACTGAAGCGTATTGGACAAAAGTAAAAGTAGGGGGAGTAACTAAAGAAGTACTTGTACAAGCTTTTGAGAGAAGAGTCCTCACATATACCCCTGATAACCCAGATGGGTGGCAAGTAGAAGCAGGAAATGTTGGACAACATTATTATAAATGGTTAACAGGAGAAAACTTTCCTAATCCAGGTAACGGATCTGAACAAGAACCTAAAGATTGTCCTGTGGAAATAAGGGACATAATGCCAAAAGAGATAAAGACTGAGAAGGAGCTATTGACTGTTATTAATGATGGGTGTGTCGGAATTATAGAAGGAGATGACCCAAATATAACATTTGCTCAATTCGAAGAAGCCTTATCAGCATTGCATCCAGGAGAGAAGTTCAAACTTATAATTAAAGACTCTCCTGAAGATGTTCCAACAGCTGATCCAAACATTATCAGATATAATCAAACAATTTCTTATAATAGACTTTTCCCTGGCGTACCAGATGGAAAAATGTATTATGAATTCAACCAGAGTACTCAAACAAATATAGTAACTATTAGCTTACCTACAGATATAAATTACACAACAATCACTGAAGAAGAAAAGAATGAAATTAGTGCTTTACCTGCACAAAAAATTGCTTTTTATGCTGATTATAAAGGAGATGTTAGTAATCCTGTCCAACCTGGATCTGTAGATATTGTTAAAAGATTTGCAGCTCCAGGATCAACAGAGCAAGTATTTAGTATTGTTTATTCCCCTTCAGAGAACTAATTATTGACATATTCTGTCACTTCTCTATATACTAATCATAGCTAGTTATTGTATGGATCCTCAAGGTAAAACTCAAACAGCTGAAAGAATTTCTACCAATGGTTCTTTTGTGCAAAAAATGATAGTGTGGACATTACTAGCACTTATTTTCATATTTATTGGAATAATTATTACCTTCCTATTTACTTCTTATAATTCTTCTGAGAAAAATGGTAATACTAACGTGCCACTTCCAACTAAAGATGATACTAATTTAATTAAACCAAATTTAGAAGGAGTACAGAAAGCATTTTCTTACTACACGCTCTTAGGTAGAGTGCAAGAAATAACATCTAGTAATGAAACTATTACATTGACCCTTATTAACCCTGTAGGACAAGATATTATCACAAAAAAACCCATACGATATAATAGAGAAGTTCTTCAAGTACTACGATTAAATGGAGATAACACTAGCTCCCCAGCTGCTCTCATAGATGTTAAAAAGGATATGATAATAGAGCTGAATATGGGTTATGACCTAAAGACCAATACTTATGATGTATCCAATATATACATCCACTCTATGTAATATGAAGTATTCTCGGTTATATTTCTTTCTGTCTTTTTTCATCATTTTACCGCTAATTACAAGTTTTATATTTGTATTAAAAGTATCAGCTGAAGGTGTGCCACGAAGTCTTCTAGGACCAGCTGATGCATGTTTAGGAGCTGAAAAGCCTCCAATCTCAGATTGTGGAATACCTGAAAAATCTACTTGTGGCGATGAAAATACCCCTTGTGTTTTTGATACTGATGGAGATGGAAAAGCTGACACAATGTACAGTGTCTTGCCTTATCTTTGTGCATATCAAGAATCGTGTCCTACAGAAGTAAATATGGGAGATACATGTGGTGCTGGTGGATATGTTGATTCTTCTCATAGACGCAGAGTGAATGATGTACCTGGATATGAACATGTTACTTGCGTAGTAGGGGCAGTCTGTGATGGAGGTCCTAATTCAGATGGTGGTTACTGGTGTATTACACCAGTTAATTCACCAACTGCTACACCTCCTACTTCTATACCAACAACAATACCAACCACAGTACCAACGACAGCACCACCACCAGATGTTGG
>JBDHUV010000011.1:0-12630 GCA_039809365.1 Candidatus Levyibacteriota bacterium | reverse complement strand
TTGGTCAACTGCACCAAATACTGCTTGATTGTAATCAAAACCCAACAACTGAGCTGCATTTTTAACTTCTTCTTCTGAATCACCTTCTAACTCAGCATAAGGTTCAAGATACGGCCATTCATCAATTGTTGCTTCTACATTACCCAATTCCCAAACTTCCCTTTTTGTTTCCTGATATGCTTTTTCTATACAACCGATTTCAAGAAGTAGTTGTCGTGCTTTGTCATAATTATCTACTATTAGCTGTATTTCTTTTTGTGTTTCTATTTGGCCATTTATAGTAACTTTCAAACTCATTGTAATTTTATCTCCTTCATCTCTAACACGAAGCCAACCACCCTCCTTCTTGTGTCCTTGAGGTAAGAAAAAACAGCCCTCTTATAAAGAGTCTCTGGTTTTACCAACTTGGCTCCTGAGAATTTTAGTCTATTTCGTAATTCTCCTTTATCTATATCTAGAAACTTTGCTTCCCATTCAGTGTCCATATGTCATAAATTATAGTACTTAATAAATTTGTTCAATATAGTAAATAATTATTGTGTTTTCACTTATTCTCCAACATACTCAAATCGAGGGGTGCTTTTTCCATTTACTTCTACGTTCTCTACAAACATTTTCAATGGTCTAACCCAGAGCTTTCCATCTGGATTGTCATATAAACATTCATATACCACAACTTCTTCTAACGTTTCACTATGTTTTGCTATTCCTATTACAGTATATAAATTCCCTTTGTAATGTTTGTATTTCCCTAGCTTTAATTTATTCATAACTAATAACCTATCTTATCAATTCATATAATGTAAACACAATACATTTTGGTATTATAGAAATATGGCGATTAGTGTAGAACTAGAAAAAATGTATTATGAAGATAAAAATGATAGGGAAACTCTGGACTATGATGATGCCCAAGTAGCTGTGGAAATAGATAAAAGAGATAAAAAACGTTTACAGAGAGTAAAAGAAATTGAGTCTAGTATAGATACAACTGAGATTTGGAATTGTCATTATTTAGCATATCTTTTTCTTCATGGAGAGACAGTTGAAGATTATAAAAAAGCATATCATTATGCAAAAAAAGCAGTAGATATGGGAAGTAATGTTACCAAATGGCTTTACGCGGCAGCATGGGATAGATATCTTGTTGCTCAGGATAAACCTCAAAAGTATGGTACTCAATTTAAAAAAGTAAAAGGAAAGTGGAAGCAACTTCCTGTAGATAATACAATTACAGATGAACAACGAGAAGATTGTGGTGTTGCTCCTCTGGATAAAGCATTGGAAGTGTTTCTTAAGAAAAACTCAAAATAATTTATTTCAATAGACTATTCAGAAATTGGGTAAATTACGAATAGGAATATATATCTTTAATACTTAATTGTTTGCGTTGGAGTTGGTAAATGGATCTGTACATTTGGAAAGTCATTTTTTATCGCATCGGCAAGTGCTTGTCTTCTATCATCTTCACCATGAACAATACACACGTTCTCTAATCCTTTTATGGTGTGTAACCATTTCATAAGTTTTGGATGATCTGCATGAGAACTCATTGACTCAATTTTTGTGATAGTTGCATGTATAGGTATGTCTTCTTCAAAAAGAGTTATTCTTTTAACTCCTGTCTCAATCTGTCTTCCTAGTGTGTTTTCTGCTTGGTACCCTACGATGAGGATTCTTGTATTATAACTAGAAATATAATTTTTTAGATGATATTGTATCCTTCCTCCACTCATCATCCCACTTCCTGCAATGACTACTTTTGGTCCATCTACTTTAAGAATCTCTTTACTTTGATGGGCTTCTTCAGTAAGAATCAATGTATCAAACTCAAATGGAGTCTCATCCGATGCAGTGTGAGAATTATATAAATTTGTATATTTCTTAAATACCTCAGTCACTTTAATTGCCATAGGACTATCTACATAAATAGGAATATCTGCACTTATTTTTTTGTCTTTGAGTAAATGTCCAATTCTATGAATGAGCTCCTGAGTCCTTTGGATAGAAAATGCAGGGATAAGAAGAACCCCATTTGTATTGCTGATTTCATTTATTTCATGTTGGAGTATTTCATACACATCTTCGTGTTTATGGGTCTCTCCTCCATAGGTGGATTCAATTACAACAGTAGACGCATCTGAGATAAACTCTGTAGGCTTAATAATGTCTTCTGGAAAATTTCCTAAATCTCCACTAAAGACTGTTTTCTTTCCGATTTTATCGGTAATCTCAACAATTGCTGATCCAAGAATATGTCCTGCATCTTTAAATACAATATTTGTGGAACCGTGTGTAAAAGGAGTGTCATACTCTACCGTTTGAATAAGGTCTAGTACTTTTAGTACATCATCAGATGTATAGAGAGCAGGAATTCCATCTTCTTCCTCTTTTCTTTCTGCAAGTCGAGCTGAATCATCTAAAGATATCTCAACAATATCTTTTGTTGCAGGAGTCATATAGATTGGTCCTCTATACCCTGCTTTTGCAAGTAAAGGGAGTCTTCCACAATGATCTAAGTGAGCATGGGTAATAAAAACGCAGTTAAGACTCGTTGGATCAAATGGAAGAGGCTTTGTATTCTCAGACTGTATATCTGAACTCTCTTGATACATACCTAAATCTATGAGGAAAGAATCTGAGTCTTGTTGTAGTAAAAAACATGAGCCGGTAACTATTCCTGAAGCACCAAAAAATGTTAGATTACTCATAACAATATTTAGTATATCAGGTTTATATTGGAACGTGGGTATTGAATCAATTGCTAAATTGGGTCATAATGAATTGTGGCAAAATCTGATTTATGCATTAACTCTGTTACTTTCTTTGGCTGTTCATGCGGTGATGTTGGGGATCCTCATTTTGATGGTGCATACGAGACAGCAAAAGCGATTGCAACTTCAGGGAGACGTGTGGTAAATGGCGGAGGTCCTGGAGTCATGCTTGCAGCTACTATTGGCGCACAAGAAGTGAATGGAAAAACCTCTGCTGTATATTATCGTCCTGAATTAGCTACTAATTTTAAAGGAGAAGTTGCTGCTAACTTTGCAGATAAAACATATGAAGAAGCAAATTATATTATGCGGACAAAAAAGCTTCTTGAATTAGGAGATGCATATATTGTATTTAACGGAGGAACAGGAACAATCTCTGAGTTTGCAATGGCTTGGGGTGTTGCTCGACTCTATATAGATAAACACAAACCCCTTATTTTATATGGAGAGTTTTGGGAGCATCTTATGCAGGACTTTAAGAAACATATGCTTATCCGTCCTGATGAAGAGAAGATATATAAAATTGTAAATACTCCTGAAGACGCTCTGAAAGCAATCGAAAAATTTGAAGCAAAGCTTAATAAAGATCCTCACAGCCATGATTTGTGCAAAGGTTCTGAATGTGCTCTCTTCTTAGAATAATCCCACTATAGGCTTGTAATTCTAATTTTTATCTGATATACTCACTAAATCGTTATTCGTACCCTGTATCGTACAGGGTAATCCGAGGGAGTTGCCTCGTGGGCGTGAAAGTCAAGGTCGGTGAGATGCGGAAGGTTCCGAAAATCGCATTTCAGTGCCATAGGAAGTCCATGAAGGACCTCCTTCCCAGGATGCGAACGGCAGAGCGCGAGGGGCGCAAGCACCACAAGCGAGCTATCGCACTGCGGAAGAGTATCCAGCACAAGAGGATGCAGAACTCTCCCCAAATCGTGGAATCGGATGACTATAGTATTCAAGTGGAGGACATCTTCACTCCAGAGGACCTACTCTTTTGGACCGGTTATCATGACTGGTACGGAGAGTAGCCTCTCACAATCTCGAGGGCGGCCATACGTGGTCGCCCTCACCAACACTTTCCCATATACATAAAACTTACATCCATGTGATATACTTCTTTTCATGATAAAAGGAATCCTATTTGATGTCGATGGAACACTTATTCTGAGTAATGATGCTCATGCTCATTCGTGGGTAGAAGCATTTGCTCACTTCGGTTATACAGTTAAATATGATGATGTACGTCCTCTTATAGGAATGGGGAGTGATAAAATTATTCCATTTTTCTTTCCAGAGTTACAAGAAGATAAAGCAAAAGGGAAAGAAATATCCCAGATGAGAGGAAAAATATTTCGAACAAAATATCTTCCAACGCTCTCCCCTGCTCCTGGTGCGTATGATTTAGTAAAATATTTTTCTGAAAAAGAAATAAAAATGGTAACAGCAAGCTCTGCTTCAGAAAAAGATATGGACCAGTTACTGGATACAGTACACGTAAAAGAGTTTCTCCATACAACTACATCTTCCTCAGATGTGCAAAATTCAAAACCAGATTCAGATATTGTCAGAGAGGCTCTCAATAAAATACAGCTTCCTGCTGATGAAGTGTTATTAATCGGGGACACTCCCTATGATATTGAAGCCTCAGAAAAATGTGGAGTTCCTGTAATCGCAGTACGATGTGGTGGTTTTCCAGATTCCACGTTATCAGGAGCAAAACAAATATATGATGATCCTGCAGATGTTTTAAAAAATATTGAAGAAATATTACAAAGTGGTTGAAAACTCGAGTAACGTATTCAGTGCTGAACTTTGGGATTCAGTAAGGTTTGCTGATTCGAGAGCTTTTAAAGCAGTCTCCTTATAACTTTCCAAAAGTTTCATTACTTCCTTTTTTGTAGCTTCTAAATCGCCTGTTTTTTTATATATATTCTGTACCATATTTGGCACACTATTTTTACTATCTAAATCTGAGTCTTTCCCAGATGTTTTGTCGTGTGATATATCGAGCCAATCATCACGAATCTGGAATGCAAGTCCGGCAGCATCTGCATATGTATCCAATGTGTGTATATCACTTGAGGCAAGGAGGAGTCCAAGTTGCAGAGGATACATAAATGTATACTGTGCAGATTTAAATCTTGCAATTTTTTCACTAACCTCTGGTTGTATCATCGTATTCCAATGAATCATTTCATAAAACTGTCCAACACATAGAAATCTCTGCATTTTTGCAAATATAGGCATACAGTCAGGTACATGCTTTGCTAAATATTCATTTGCTCCTGCAAGGATAAAATCGCCAAGTAAAATTGCACCAGCTTGCCCGTTATATCCTTGTTGACTAAAGAACGTATGAACGGTAGGGCTATTTCTTCTTTTTGATGCTCCGTCCATAAGATCATCATGAATTAATGCGAATGTATGAATAAGTTCAAAGGCTATTCCTGCATCTATTACTTTTTTTTCAAGGGAATTAGCTCCAACTGCGATAAGAAATGGTCGTACTCTTTTTCCTCCAGCAAGATATCCTTGGAGAGGCTTTTGAAATATATCTACCAAATCTGAACCAAAACTTGTGTCGTGTGAGGATTGAAACATTTCCTCTACAGCCTGTTGGAATTGAGGTTCAAATGTGTTGAGAAATGATGTATAGAATGCGTTATCTTTCATGCAGTTGGTAACGGATTGAAATCTGTACTTTTGTCATATACATCACTGTGCTCTTTTTTCTTCAAGAAATTAACAACAACATATGTTATTGGAGTAAAGAGAACTTCTGTTGAAACTTTCAGGAGATATCCTGAAATGATGACAGAAAAAATAAGGTCATTTGGCCAGACTCCATAAAATGCTATGAACATGAAGACAGTGGTATCTGCAAGTTGACCAACAACTGTAGAGAGTATTGTACGTATCCATAAGTATTTTCCTTTTGTAATAATTTTTATTTTTGCAAGAATAATTGAGTTTATAAATCCTCCGACTAAAAATGCACTCAAACTCCCAATAACAATACGAGGAGCAAGTCCTAATATATGCATATATGATTCTTGATATATCCAGTCAGAAGCTGCGGGTGAGATTCCTACAAGAAAGAAAGTCGTTGCCATCAAAATAGCACACATAAATCCGATCCACAGTACTCGTTTTGCGTGTTTAAATCCATATACCTCTGTCAGTACATCCCCGAGAATATATGTTAAAGGAAATAAAAGGGTTCCTCCTCCAAATGAAAGAGCCCCAACTGCAATTGCTTTTGTGTCTGCAATATTTGAGATGAGAAGTACTGCAACAAACAATGCAGTAATAATATCTAAATATTTAAATGATTTTTGCATATGTGTATTATACAAACTGGTTGCTTCTTTTGCACGCCATCTGGTAGTTTGAACAAACATGAAAAATTTGCTATAGTTTTGCTGCTTCATGAATCTGCCTAAAAAACTCGCATTTGTAGATATAGAAACAACAGGACATAGTAATCAGTATGATAGGATTATTGAGATAGGTATTGTCAGAGTCGAAGACAATACGGTTGTAGAGAAATATCAGACTCTTTTAAATCCTGATCAACACGTCTCCCCTTTTATTGAGCAACTCACCGGTATATCTGCACAAGAACTTGAACATGCGCCTTCTTTTTATGAGAAGAAAGACGAGATCCAACAAATACTAGAAGGATGTGTCTTTGTTGCACACAATGTAAGATTTGATTACGGATTTTTACGATCTGAGTTTAAACGGCATCTTACTCCTTTTACGATGAAGCATTTCTGTACAGTAAAACTGTCTCGTGCTCTTTTCCCTCAGTATAGGCACCATAATCTTGATGCACTCATTGAAAGATTTGGCTTTGTCTGTTCAGACAGACATAGAGCACTGGGAGATGCTCAGATCTTATGGGAGTTTTATCAGTATGTACAGCAAAATATACAGCAAGATATTTTCCAGTCTGCGGTGTTTGGTGCCTTAAAACGCCCCTCTCGTCCTCTCCATATCTCAGAGGAAGTATTAGATAAACTTCCTGAATCTCCTGGTGTGTATAGTTTCCACGCAAAAGATGGGACAGTGTTATATATAGGGAAAAGTATTAATATGCGAGAGCGCATTCTCTCTCATTTTGCCAGTGACACAGAGTATACAAAAGAAAGAGAGTTATCTGAACAAACACACCATATAGAGACAATCATTACTTCTGGGGAGCTCTCTGCGCTTTTTCTTGAGTCTCAGATGATAAAGCAGATCCAACCATTATACAACCGGAAACTGCGGTACAAAAGAAAACTGTTTGTTCTTTTTAAAACAACTGATAACAATGGATATGACTCTGTTACATACAAAGAAGTGTCCAAAGTAGATGTTGGAGATCTTTCAAATATTTTGGCAATTGTAAAATCTAAAAGACAAGCCCAGACAATCCTGCGTGATCTTGCGCGTGTGTATAGTCTGTGTCCAAAAATACTTGGTATTGAACATACAGTGTCTTCATGTTTTTCCTATCGTCTCGGGTGGTGTAAAGGTGCGTGTATGGGTAAAGAGAAACCTATTGCATATAATATTCGCATGATACAAGCATTCTCAGAGTACAAAATTAAAAAGTGGCCATTTAAAGGTCCTATTGTTATTACTGAGGAAAACGTTGCAGATGAAAAAACTACAAGTTTTGTTATAGATCAATGGTGTTCTATTGGGAACTGTAAAAATGAAGATGATTGTTCTATCCAAAATGAATATATCTTTGATTTAGACTGTTACAAAATATTGGTACAGTTTCTTCGCAACCCAAAGAATTATAAAAAAATAAAAGCCTTTGAATCTGTAGAAGCAATTAATTCGTTTGAGAATGTCTCCTAATCCCCTTTTCATATACCTATCATCCTAAAGTATTTTTGATCTATTTAAGATGAGAAGTTTCTAGTAATATTCTATTTACTTTCGAGAAAAGTTTGAATATATTATATATCCTATGATGTTTCCTGCCCTACTCAAAAGAGTTGTCAAAATGTATGTATATTGGATACTCGATTAAAGAATATATCAGGATAATACGTACTTTCGGCAGTATAAAAATATGACAAAAACAATATTCCATATAGACTTTGACTCTTTCTTTGCAAGTTGTGAACAACAGTTTAATCCAGCTTTAAGAGGAAAGCCTATTGGAGTAACTGCTACAAACGGAAGAACGTGTATTATTGCTGCAAGTAGAGAAGCAAAAAAGCTTGGTATTAGCTCCCCAAGTAGGTTATGGGAAGCGCAACAACTTGTTCCTGATTTGATTCCTGTTCCTGCTCATTTTGATGAATACTGGGAGATTAGTAAAAAGTTTATCTCAATTGTCAAAAACTATTCTCCTTTTGTAGAGGTATTTTCTCTTGATGAAGTATTTATGGATGTTACCAAAACTGCACATTTTTATGGAGGTATACCTAATCTTATTACAGAAATAAAATTGCGTTTAAAAGAAGAAATTGGAGAGTATATTACAGCCTCTATAGGTGTCTCACACAACAAACTACTTGCTAAACTTGCCTCTGGTATGAAAAAACCGAATGGGGTTCAGTATATTACTCCAGCTACTCTTTTGGAAGCATATGATATGTGTAAACTCACCGATATCTGTGGAATTGGGTCAAGAATTGAAGCGAGGCTTAATTTAATAGGGGTAACTACTCTGCTTGAGTTACGGCAAACGCCAGTTGATCTTCTCAAAAGAGAATTTGGTGTTGTAGAAGGAGAGTTTTTATATCAAGTAGGTCAAGGAATTGATCAAAGACCTATTATTCCGTATTATGACCCTATTACCGTAAAATCTGTAGGACGTAATTATTGTTTACCACGAAATGAATATGACAGTACTGTTGTCCTTCAAAATATCTATGAACTTTGTGAAGAAATAGGGATTAAACTGAGGAGGCTTGAAAAATCTGCACGGACAGTAGGTATTTACTTAAGAGGAAGTCAAGATATTTTTGTGAGAAAAACGTATCATCAGTATATTAATACTGGGAAAGACCTATTTTCCTTTCTTCTCTATCTTTTAAATGGAACGAAACCTACAATACCATACTCACTTAATTACATGAGTACAAAAGATTATGTTCGCCAAATTAGTGTATGGGTTGGAAGTCTTGAAGATGAAAAAAACACTCCCCTCTCTTTATTTGAAGATAATCGCAAACAGGAAAAATTGGCAGAAACAATAGACGCTATTAATGAGAAGTTTGGTAATCACACTATTCGAAATGGATTCCTTTTATATGCAGATAAACTTACAACAAAACCGAACGGATTTATGGCAGATAAATATGAAAGAGTACAAATACGAAGTCTTTAGTCATCGTCTCCCAAAGCAGGTTCAAGAAGCATTAGAGGCTCTCCTGGTACAAGAAGGTGTTCTCCCATTTCTCTAGTATATTGATCCGAAAAGAGGTTAAACTCATCAAGTGCTTTCTGTGCATCATGTGTATTCCCCATATAATCTTGTTTAGAAATTTCTACACTAGTTTCATGCGTTTGCCTGAGTAAATGAAGTCTTTCGCTTACATCGGGAATTGCAACATGCATCAGTTCTTCTACATCTCTTACATTACCTGCTTCCACATGTTTTACTAGTGCTTCTCTTGCAATCATCTCATCAGGATGTGAGGACAGACCCATTTCTCGGAAATGATCTATCTCATCATTTACGAAGTCTGTATGGTGTATTGAATCTGAAGTAATACGAGTAATAAACGCATCATATGTCTGATTAGGTAAATCAGCAGATTTTTGATTTCCAAATATATTAAATAAACGTGGTCCTTTTTCCATAATGATATAAGCCGCCTTCCGGTAGAATGTGAATGTACGCAAAACTAACTGGGAGTGTTCATATGATAACGTATAAAAAGAGGTAAAATCAAGAAGTGATTGATTCTGGTATTATAGTTCTCCTGATTCATCAGGTGCTGCCCGTTCAGGATCGATCATGAATCCTTTCATATCTTTTCTTCCTACAATGATTTGATAAGACAGATGAGATCTATCAACTACGGATGCATCGGTAACAATTTTTTTTCCAGCGATCTCAAGTGTGAGGTTAACAAGAGGTCTAAATTTCTGTCCACTCGCTGATCTAATAAATACTTTCCTATCCTTATTAATTGGCAAGTTTAACTCTTTCACAAGATTTAGATCAATAGAAGTTCTATATGCACCTGTATCAAGTTTTGCTTCAACAACTTTACTTTTTCCCTCTCCTATTACCGATATATTTTCAATTACTCCAAGTACTTTTTTCTCAATCTGTACTTTTGTAGCAAATGGAGCAGCAAACAATGATTTGCCTACCTCTACTCCTCTTTCTGCAGTAGGAATATCCATATTCTCAACTCGTTCTAATCTTGTACGTAAAGAGGCTCTATTTGCAATTTGAATTGAGAGTCCAGGGCGTGCGTTTAATTCCAAAACAAGAGGTCCTTTTTTCCCGTCAATCACAAGATCTACTCCCACATATCCTAAACCTGAAGCAAGCTGGGTTTTTACTGCCATAAGAAGTAATGTGTCCCACTCAGGGATTTTTATACCTTGTACTTTTATTTTTGTATCAGGAATGTAGTTGATTGTTTTGTCATGCCAAACCGCATTTGTAGAGATTCCTGTTTTAATATCGATTCCTAATGCGAGTGCTCCTTGATGTAAATTTGCTTTTCCTCCAGACTCTTTAGTTGGAAGTCTAATCATTGCCATAACAGGAACTCCGTTTAGCACAATAACACGGATATCTGGGATACCAACTGCTTTTATTTTCTTAAAAAATGGATTTTCTGTAAGACGCTCTTCAATAAAAGCTCTGTCAGGAAGATATTGGAGTGAGTATGCACCTTCTAAAATATCTAATACATGATTTTCAAGAGTATCTGTAGTGTACTCATCTCCTCCGAAAGATTTTCCAGATTTACCGTTCCATCCTTTAATAGCAAGGATTCCTCCTCCGCCCCAACCTCTTGCTGGCTTTATTGCAAATCCTGATTCGGGTAATAGATCCCAGTTAAATCCTTTTATATCGTTTCGTGAAGAGAACTCTGCAAATAGCTCTGCTGTAGGGATCCCATGAGCTAAAAGCATTTTTTTTGTTTCCAGTTTATCATCTGCTACAAAATAGCGAGATGACTTATTATATTTTCTAATGTACAGAAAATTACGGGCATTCATGCCCAGTACTTTATTACTAATTGCCATGGTGTGTGATAGGAGAAAATCTAAAGTATTCAGTAAATCTTAGTCCAAAATATCTACCGATCATGACATTAACTGGGATAACAAGAAGAATGATTTCTGGATAGAGGATGACAAAGTTTCTGATAGGTTCGTATGACAGTAAGAAGTATCCAAGGATACCAAGAAATACCGTGATTGCAGATATAATGAGGATATCAGGGATACTTCTATCGATCTGAAGCTCTACAATATTTTGACTCAAAAGTATCAAAAGAAGTACAGGGAAAATAGAGATCTGAGTAACTGCAATAATTCCAGCTTCTGCACTGAGTGTTAAGGTTGCAAGAATGCCTACCGATACAATAAAAATAGTCAGGGCCATTTTTGCAAACTGCATAATGCGAATTTTACGCAGAATGACTCGTGCAAGAGTTGATGAAAAAACTATTGCAAGAAGCAAAAGCAAACCTACTGCAGGTCCTGTTGCAACTAATGTGATAGAAAGAGCGATAGGGAGTAACATAGCAAGAGAAGGAACACCTACTACATGTCTAAAGAATACAACTGCTGTAGCGAGTACAGGCAGAATAAGAATTAAAATTACAGTATTTGCAGGTACTCCACTTTTGACTGAATACTGAACAGCATACCCAATGATATTAAGAATGTTTGGCGATTCAATATTTCTGTTTGCAAAAAGCAGAGCTATCCTTTTATTTCTTTCCTCATCTGGATCAACTCTTGTTACATCATCTTCTTTTAACTTCTGTAGCTCTTGTTGCTGTTGAGCTGAAATAGAAGCTTCTGCTTCTTGTGTTGCAGTCTCGTCTACTTCTACAAGTGGAGTTGTAGGAACTGCTCTTTGTGCAAATATCTGAGTAGTATTAAAAAAGAATATGATAGCGAGTAAACTAATAAATAATTTCTTCATTCTGATTGTATTGTACTGGAAATATACTAGTTGAATCAACTTTATATTATGTTAGTAAATATAGCTTTATATATTAAATCTCTTTTGGTTATGTGCAAGTTAACAAAAATGGAAAAAGCACCTTTGGGTTTGTATGAGGGAAGAAATATGTTCATATTGTAATCACACGCATTTGTGTAACACAATTAGATAATTCCTCTCTCACCCGCAGGTGCTTTCAAGCTATTCTGGATCCTCTCTATATGGGAAGATAGACTTCCACATAAGATATGTGAGCGTAACCACCCACCACACAGTCAAGGGAGTCGATCCATGCATGACAGACAAAACCGTACCTATGGTTGCGAAGATGCAACCAAAGATGGCAGCGGTCTTTCGATCCCCAAAGCCTACAACTACAGATATCAACGGTAGTATGAGTAGTACAATAAATATGAGAGTCAGTAACCCGATAGTACTGGTATCGACTACCACTTCCATGGTCTTCTCTTTCTCTTCCTTCCAAAGTCCAACACTTTACTCACAAATATTGTGGGTAAAATGTTAGACTCTGGTTTTTAAAGTACTTATATCCATACTAATAAACAGAGTTATAAGATTAAGTCATTATATAATATTCAGTAAAGAAAGTCAATACTATAAGATTTAATAGTAAATCATGGGATTAACAAGTTTTGAAAATTTAAAGTGATTTGTAACAATTTATATTTTATAGATAAA
>JBDHUV010000010.1:0-14821 GCA_039809365.1 Candidatus Levyibacteriota bacterium | reverse complement strand
CATACACTGTCTATTATTTTTTCAAATATAAAAGAAATGGTATTAAATATTATATCGGAATTGATAGCATTACTGCACTTATCACTGCACTCACATTTTTACCGAACAATCTTGGTGCAGGACAGATTGTATTTGCACCATTATTATTTTATAGTCACTTTATTCAGCAACCATATTTTGCAGATTGGCATTGGGAAATAAAACGACAGATTTTTGAAGATCATAATAACTATCTGAGAATTACATTATTATATTTACAAGCATTTGTTGTATTTTGGATATTAATTTTAGAAGTTAAGTTACTAGGTGTTTTGAATGCACCAAAGTTATTTAGTAAAAAGTTTTGGAAAAATGATTATAATTTTATCTTATCTATAATTTTTCTCACAGCCTTTCTGATTCCTACATTCTTTATTCAGTCAATTTCAGTTTTTGATATTGGGCAATTCTTTTGGATATTATTAATACTTTTTTCTATTCCTTTCAGTCTTGTACTTTGGTATATTATTGAGAGATATAAGCGTATTGGAGTTGTGGTGACTTCCCTAATAGTAGTAATATCTATAATTGGTGGTGTGTATCCATACATATCAGTACATAATGACCCAGGTATTATTGCAGATAAAAATGAGGTAGCAGTACTATCAAATATTTCGGAACGTGTTGTAGATAATGAATTTATCATTGTCATACCACATATAAAAAATGACACGCTTGTGTGGAGAGGGCATTCATTTGTAGCCGCGCTTACAGGGAGATCAGTGTATTATGAAGATCAAATAATTACATACGCATTAGATGATCTTTATTCAGAACGAAAACAAAATTTATTAACCTTACATAATGCACTGTCAAAATGTGATATTCCTGCCATACAGAATATAACTTCTAGTATCGGTTCTCATAAGATAGTTACATATAGAGAGTACAAATGTTTAAATAATAAAAATATTGTTTCATATTCTGATCATAGTACAAATTTACATTTTTATATATTAAAATAAATTAATGAGGTATTTGAATAAAATAATTAATTTTTTAAAAGCACGAAAATATTTATTTTTTTTACCAATTCTCATCCTAGGAATACTGTATCTCCATTTTCTCCATTCAACATCATTTAGTTTTACTGATGCATACAATAGTTACGTTCGCGCATATTTTTTAGATAAAAACAGATTATTATATTCACATATTTTTTCTCACCACCATATGCTCATGGTTTATTTAAGCTATGTAATTCAAAAGATTACAACTCCTCATGACCTTTATCAACTTGTGCTATATCATCGTATGTTTATAGGACTTTTTAGTGTATGTATGTCAGTTGTTCTCATACTTAAATTTAGATGGGTAGGTGTATGGTTTGTTTTACTATTTGAATTAACAAAATATTATTTATTTGGAAATTTATTCTTGGCAGAGTCACTTGTTGCATATTTTCTGGTATATATGGGTGGGGTGGCTTTACAAAAAGCGCTTCTAAGGAGATCTTTATCAAGAGTTGATATTGTTGGGATTGCTATCAGCACATGGATGATTGCATTTCTTCGCGAACCTTTTATTCCAATTGCAGGAATTTTGTTCGTGTATACATTCTTAGACAAAAAATATTTAAAAACAAAAATAATCTCTATTTTTGGCATGATAGTGGCGAGTATTTGGATGATTCAGACAGTAATTTGGGAAGATTACATTTTTAATATGTTTACTCTTAATTTTGGTGGATATATCCAGGAAGAGTTAGGAAGTAAAGGAGTATTGGGTGTTGGAATACTGAAAATTATTTTCTATCCATTCTATATATTTATTGGGGGACAAAATACAGATTTTAGATTCATTTTATTGTTAATAAGCTGTATATTCGTTATTTCAATTGCCATTTTGATTATTCAAAAGAAATATACTGTCTCCCTTTTAATTGGAGTTATTTTGGCATTATCAAATATTAGATTTCGTGATCCAGGAAGTGAGTTCTATGCAGGCTTTCATATGCTCCCATGGTACGGGGTATATCTCTTTATTACTCTTATGCTTTTCGTATATCTTCAAAAGAAACTACATCTTAAGTGGTATTTGATTTTATCTGTTGTAGCAATGGGAGGAGTAATAGGGTTTGCGATTAAAGAGCCATATTCTATAGTAAAAAGGGATGTTGACAGATATGAAGAGTTTAGTACAAACTATGGAAGGTTTTATGTAAATGGTGAAGTGATTAATATCCTTTCTGATTCAAATGACAAAGTTTTTGTTGATGACTGGGATACACTTGTATTCTGGCAGTCAGGATTAGACTCAAGTTATAAATATGCTATGTATTTTCCTGTTATGAGTAATGTTCCAAAATTTGCTTCTGAAAGAGATGAGATGTTTGCAAATAATCCTCCAGAGTTTTATTACACAGATTGTGGTCAGAGTGAGTATAAGAATCCACTGCCTATTTCTGTACTATCACGTTATGTAAATTTATATTTTGATGGCGAACCCACATGCTTATATATCCTAAAAACAAAAGCATCTACAATTAGTTCTGATAAATGGGATAAGGTGAAAGAATTTGGATTTTATCTCCCAGAAAAAAATTAATTACTAAACTCCTGGCAAAACATTTTCCCATATATTCCAGCATCAATAACACCAATCCCTACCTGTCCATATTTATCAGATAGTATGTTTGCTCTGTGTCCTGGACTATCCATAAGTCCTTGGTGAGCTATTTCTACGCTTGGAGCATATGCAAGGTTTTCTCCTGCAGCCAGATAATCAATATGTGCTTGGTCCATTCGATCAAAGGGAGAAAGACCATCAGGGGTGTAGTGAGAGAAGTATCCTTTTGCAAACATATCAGAGCAATGAGCTCTTGCAACTTCACGGAGTTTCTCGTTTGCTACTAATGTTTTGAGTCCTGCCTTTGCTCTTTCCTTATTAACGAGTTGTAACATGACTTTTTCTGATGCAGGGTCTGGGGCATAATCCGTAGTATTAAACTTTAAATTAACTGTCTCGTTACTTTCAGGTTTTACGGTCATGAAAGCAAGTGCTTCCTGGATTGCATCACCAAACACGTTATTGATTGACCGCTCAAGCCCTATTGTTTTACTTGTAAGGAAATTCCCTATATGAGACTTTGTAACTGCTTGCTTAATATTTGGTCGTATTGGTAAAACCAAAACTGCTGTGAGAAAGAAAGCTACTAAGACAAGAGAGGATGCAAGTGCTGGGATAAAGGACAGTCTTTTATTCAGTGGTGTCTCAAGAATTTTAGAATGGATAAAATGGAAAATAACCACAGACACAAGAAATAGTATTGTTTCTCCTACAAATGCCATAATAAAAAATCCGAGAGCGTTTGCGATACCATGAGGAAGTTGAAATTGGGCAATGAGTAAATTGGCAGCAATATAATAAAACTTGAGAGCAATAACAAGTGAGAATATAAAGCCTGCAAGGTCAATTACTCCCTGAATAAACCCTTTGTTAAATTTACCAAGGACATATACACAGATAAAAATAATGATAAAGAGATCGATTAAGTTTCCGTTTAATACCATGTCTACTGTTGATTATACCGCAATATATAATCCCATTTATACGACATATCCTGTACAATATATGTAGTATGAGGATAGGAATAGATATAAGCCAGCTTGCGTATGAAAGAACAGGTGTGGCAAATTATTTAAAAAATCTTGTTGAGGAAATGGTAAAGCAGGACTCTGAGAACGAGTACATCCTTTTCTTCTCGTCATTACGAGCAAAATTACCTCAACTTGCAATTTCACGTCAAGCAAACGTTCAAATAAAACAGTTTAAACTCCCCCCGTCACTTCTAG
This sequence comes from Candidatus Levyibacteriota bacterium, assembly GCA_039809365.1. Classification (GTDB taxonomy): domain Bacteria; phylum Patescibacteriota; class Microgenomatia; order Levybacterales; family GWA1-39-11; genus JBDHUV01. The sequence continues at coordinate 10,988 of JBDHUV010000010.1, read as the reverse complement.
ATTTTATCTGGAATACTCTGCATATTCTCCCTATTGAGTGGTTTATTGGGAGCGTTGATATATTTATATCCTCTGATTGGACAGAGCCTCCTACAAGGAAAGCAAAGAAAGCCACAATTGTCTATGACACCACAGTATATCTATTTCCAGATGAAACAGCAGAAAAAATTCAAAACGTGCAAAAAAGAAAAAATAACTGGGTAAAAAAAGAGTCAGACCTTGTTCTCACTATCTCTGAATCTGCAAAAAAAGATATTGAGAAAATACTTGGAATACCTACAGAAAAAATAAAAGTAATGTACCCTGGTGTGTAACATCTATATTCTTTATATAATTAATATACTATGATAATTGGAATTGATGGAAATGAAGCAAATGTTGGAACAAAAGTAGGCATAGGACAGTATGCTTCTGAGTTATTAAAGCAATTTTACACTCTAAAACCAAAAGATATACAGTTTCGGGTATATCTCAAATCTGAGCCCCAAGAGCATCTGCCTACAGCATCAGATAATTGGCAGTATACAGTCGTAAAACCACCGAAATTCTGGACTCAGTTTGGATTACCTCTCCATTTGTATACCACAAGAAATAAGCCAGATATCTTTTTTAGTCCTACTCATTATGCTCCTCGCTTTTGTCCTGTACCTTCAGTTATCTCTATTATGGATATGTCTTTTGAGTACTTTCCTGAGTTATTCGCAAAAAAAGATCTCCATCAATTACAAAGCTGGACACGGTATTCTGCAAAAAATGCTGCAAAAATTCTTACCATTAGTGAAGCAAGCAAGAATGATATAATTAAATTCTACGGGATAGATAAAAGCAAAATTACTGTTACCTATCTTGGAGTACGAGAGGATTTAGAAGAGGGAAAAACTATATCTATGGATACGTTAAACGAAAAATATAAAGTAAATACAAAATATATTTTATTTGTTGGGACGCTGCAACCAAGAAAAAATATTGAAAGATTAATTGAGGCATACTCTTTACTAAAATCAAAAAGTAAAGATTTTGAGTATTCACTTGTCATTATTGGAAAGAAAGGTTGGTTGTATGAACCAATCCTTGCAGCTCCTAAAAAATATAATGTAGAAGACTCTGTAAAGTTCCTAGATTTTGTCCCTGATGAAGATATGCCTGCTTTTTATAAAAATGCCACCTGTTATGTCCTGCCAAGTTTGTATGAAGGATTTGGGTTACCAGTACTTGAAGCAATGAAGTATGATTGCCCAGTTATTACCAGTAATGTCTCAAGCCTTCCTGAAGCAGGAGGGGAGGCTGCAGTATACTGTGATCCAACAAATATTCAGGATATTGCAGATAAGATAGAGAAAGTAGTATCAGATGAGAATTTGAGAACTGAGATGATCCAAAAAGGAAAAGAACAACGAAAGAAATTTAGTTGGGAAAAAACAGCAAAACAAACACTTGAGGCACTACAAGAAGTTGCAGGAACGTAACAATCGTGTATATATACATATATGGTTAAAAAAATCATTCGAAGACTAAAAGCTATTACACTTGAAGCAGATATCGCACTTTTACGCATAGTAGGATATATCCCATCCCATCTTGTGCGAAAGTTTTTCTATCGTATTGCAGGAATAAAAATTGGGAAAAAAGGTGCTATTCATATGTGGGCAAGCTTCTATGATCCTAAAAATATCTCTATAGGAGACGATACCATTATTGGAGAACGTGCAGTACTCGATGGACGGGATATTCTTAAAATTGGCAGTCATGTAGATATTGCATCAGAAGTCATGATATATAACGGGCAACACGATATAACAGATGAATCATTTAAAGCCACATTTGAACCTGTTGTCATTGAAGATTATGTATTTATTGGACCACGAGCAATTATTCTTCCAGGTGTTACGTTAGGCAAAGGTTGCGTTGTTGGAGCAGGTGCTGTTGTTACAAAAAATGTTGAACCGTTTACGATTGTGGGGGGAGTTCCTGCAAAAGTTATTGGAGAAAGAAAATTAAAAAATCCTAAATATAAACTGGGTAGACCTGCATTATTTAGATAGACAGGTGGTTACGTGTTATGGAAATTAACAAAAGATTTGTTATCTTGACACAAAACTTCATAGTATGAAGACAGTATCGATCATTATCCTCTCATATAATACATCTGAATTGCTTAGAAAATGCTTAACCTCTTTGTTCATTCAACTCCGGGACCAGCCATTTGAGGTAATCGTTGTAGATAATGCCTCTACAGATGATAGTGTTTCAATGGTAAAAAAAGATTTTAAACAGGTCAGAGTTATTGAAAACACAGAAAATGTAGGGTTTGCAAAAGGGTGTAATAAAGGAGCACAAGATTCAAAAAGTGAGTATCTCCTTTTCCTTAACTCAGATACTGAAGTTTTATTACCAGATATATTAGAGAAATTGACTGCACTTTTTGAAGACTCAACGGTAGGAATTGCAGGAGGACTTATGATTAATCCAGATAATTCGTACCAACGATCATTTGGTAATTTCTATACACTTCCCCATGTTGCAAAAATGCTTTTCTTAGGAGAGAAAAGTGAAATATCTTCTCAAAAATTCCATTCTATTCAAAAAACAGATTGGGTAAGTGGTGGATTTATGATGGTTAAAAAATCTGTATTTGACCAAGTAAAAGGGTTTGATGAAGGGTATTTTATGTATGTTGAGGACGTTGATCTTTGTTATAAAGTCACTAAAGCAGGGTATTCTGTGGTTATAGACCCAAGTATACAGATTCACCATATAGGACAAGGGAGCTCAAATAGGACGTTTGCTATTGTTCATATTTATAAAGGACTGAATCGTTTTTACAAACTACATAGAAGTAGTGTAGAATATCTAAGTTTGAGAGTATTGCTCTTCCTAAAAGCCTATCTTGTTATGCTTTTTGCTACAATAAAAGGAGATCATCCATTAAAAGAACGATACAAACAAGCAATCACATCCCTATGATAAAAAAATTACGGTGGATTTCAGATAATATTTTATATGTATATACGCTTTTTCTTTTAGCGTTTATTCCTCTCTATCCAAAACTCCCTCTTATAGATCTTAAGAATACGTGGGTATATATACGAGGAGATGATTTTGCAATTGCATTAGGAGTGCTGTTATTTGTAATTCAATTATTAAGAAGAAAAGCGACATTAAAAACTCCACTCACAATTCCAATTGGTATTTTTTGGATTGTAGGACTTATTGCAACTGTTTTAGGTGTAATCTTTATTTTTCCTACTCTTATTGATGCATTCCCTAACCTTGCTGCACTCCATTATCTGAGGAGAATCGAGTATTTATCTGTCTTCTTCTTGGCGTTCTCAGCTATTAAAACAAAGAGACAGTTATACGGTGTTATTGCAGTTATTACACTTACCTTAGTAGCAGTTGTGTTATATGGATTTGGACAACGGTATCTTGGATTTAATGCGTATCTGACGATGAATGAAGAGTTTGCAAAAGGCACACCACTTCGGTTATCTGCATTATCCAGAGTTCCTTCAACATTTGCAGGCCATTATGACTTGGCAGCATATCTGGTTATGATTGTTGCAATTACTGCAGCACTTGTTACTGGATTTAAAAACTATGCATTAAAAGCATTATTTGTAGTAGTATCTGCCTCAGGTTTAATTCTTCTTTTGATGACTGCTTCTCGTGTGTCGTTTGCGGTATATCTGGTAACGATTGCATTTTTGCTTATAATTCAAAAGAAAAAACTCTTCATTATTCCCGTGCTTGTTGCAAGTATTTTACTTGCGTCTACATTTGAAGGAATATCTGATAGATTTGCAAGTACAATTTCTCAGGCAGACGTTATTGTTGATGCAAGAACAGGGCAAGCAGTTGGGATTGCAAAAGAAGTTGTTGATGAAAAAACAGGAAAGAAAAGAATAGTTATTGATCAAGAACAGTCAACAGGAGAGAACTTGCCACAAGGAACAGGATTTATTAATGTTCCAGACAAACAAGTCCGTACTGCAGAGACTATTTATCGTGAGGGGAAAGAATCTGAGGCAGATACAACTCTTACCGGTGATTTTGTTGTGAAAAAAGCTCTTGCCTATGACGTTTCATTCACAACACGGCTTCAAGGTACATGGCCACGTGCATTTGAAGCATTTAAAAGAGATATACTTTTTGGGAGTGGATATTCATCAATAAGTCTTGCGTCTGACGGAAACTATATCCGTATTTTAGGTGAAGTTGGATCTCTTGGGTTTCTGTCATTTGCACTTATATTTATTGTGTACTCAGTATATGTATACAGGTTACTTCCTGATGTAACTTCAAGACCTACAAAACATTTTATCCTCGGAACAACAGCAGGTATTTTTGGACTGGCATTAAACGCAGTCCTCATTGACGTATTTGAAGCATCAAAGGTTGCCTATATGTTGTGGATGCTCATGGGTATTTCTCTGGCATTTTTATTACTGTACAAAAAACGGAAGTTTTCGATTTTAAAAGAACTAAAAGCTCTTGCAACAACTCCGCCCGTACTTTTCATTTTATTCCTTATTGGAGCAATTCTTTTGTATATGGGGGTGCTAGAAAATTATTTTGTTGCAGATGATTTTGTCTGGCTGAGATGGGCAGCCGATTGTACTGCTTCTGTTTCTCATCTTGGAGGGGATTGTTCATCTATAATGAATACATTTACTGGCTATTTTGCAGATGCACATGGCTTTTTCTACAGACCTGGTACAAAAATTTACTTTTATATCATGTATGCACTGTTCTGGCTCAGCCCGTTTGCGTATCATTTTGTCTCAATTTTACTCCACGCTGCAATTACACTCGTTGTGTATTTATTAGGGATGCAGTTATTTAAACGAAAGTTATTTGCATTTATCTCTGCATTTCTATTCCTCATACTTAGTGCACACTATGAAATGATATTTTGGATCTCTGCGACTGGTCATATGTTCTCAATTCTTTTTGTATTACTCGCACTGTTGCTGTTTGGGTATTACCAGAAATCAAGACATAATTTATTGCTTATTGCGTCTCTTATCCTTATGATTCTTGCTCCATTTTTCCATGAATATGGAGTTGTTGGCCCAATTTTAGTAATTGGATACTCATTACTGTCTGTAAAACAGTCAGTAGTAAAAACGGTAAAGGAGATGTGGAAAACATATATCCCTTATTTATTGATTATTCCTGGATATTTATTCTGTCGCATCAATGCACAAAGTGCAGGATTTTCTGGAGACTATGATTATAATCTCGTAAAACTTCCGGTAAATGCAGTGGGAAACATTATTGGGTATGTTATGTATGAGATTTTTGGAGTTCAGTCATTGCCATGGTATCAAGCATTGCGGACAGGTTTGAGAGACCAGTTAGTTCTCACTTCAGTTATTGCACTGGTAATTCTTGTTGTAGGAGTAGTTGTAAGCAGATTTGTACTGAAGAGAATGCAAAATGAGACAAAAAGATATCTCATACTCGGAGTATTTCTTTTTGTCGTATCTATGTCTCCTTTCTTAGGACTTGGTAACCTTGCTGAAAGATATATATACTTTGGTTCATTTGCACTTATTTTCCTTTTTGTCCTACTCCTTCGATATATATTCCAGGTGGTTGCCAAAAAGAATGCAAAAGTTGCCTATGCAGTCATTGGACTCATTGTAGGGGGAGTTGCATTTTTGAATATATATTGGCTCCAAGCAATAAACAAAGATTGGGCACACGCAAGTAAGGCAAGTAAATCTACAGTCGAGGAACTTGGATATTATGCTTCTTACTTTGGTGAAGAGATAAAAGACGGGACAATCTATTATTTAGTAAACGTTCCGAAAAAAATTAATACTGCGTGGGTATTCCCATTAGGTATAGAAGATGCTATCTGGTTTACAACACAAAATAAAGATATTGATGTAAGGCAAGGGCAGACAATGAAGCAAGCACAAGAGTTCAAAGCTTCGTATCCAGAAACTCGAATTTTCCGATTTGATAAGAATGGAATTATCCATCCACTTATTGAAGACATTCCTGTAGACAAACAGCCTGCGAGTCCAGAAGCAGAGTTAGAGCAGGACACACCACCGTATGAATAATACAAAAGTTATATGGATTGCACTTGTAGGTATTCTCGTACTTACGTTTGTTCTCAGACTTTATCATCTTACAAATCCTATTGCAGATTGGCATGCATGGAGACAAACAGACACTGCTGCAGTCTCTAAAATTTATATAGAGAAAGGAATTGACCTTGCCCATCCTCAATACTTTGATATCTCAAATGTTCAGTCAGGACATGACAATCCTCATGGGTATAGGTTTGTGGAGTTTCCATTATTTAATCTGATCCATGTTGGGATATTTACGTTAATTCCATCGCTTGGGATAGATGCAACTGCAAGGCTTACCACAATTCTTTTTTCAGTACTCGCAACTCTCTTTATATTTCTTATAGTCAGAAAGTATAGTTCGGTACGTGCTGCTTTTGTTGCGGCTACCCTGTATGCAATTCTCCCATACTCAATTTATTACGGGAGAGCAGTACTTCCTGATACTGCAATGATTGCCTCGGTACTTGGAGCAATTTATTTTTTTGCGTTATGGAGTGAGAAAAAGTTTTCAGTGTTACAGGCAAAAAAAGAAATAATTGGTACCCTTATTTTTACAATGGTATCTCTTCTTTTTAAACCGTATGCTTTCTTTTTCTTGCTTCCCATGGCAGTCGTTGCATTTGAAACGCATGGGATATCTGTGTTGAAAAAAATAAGTGTGTGGATAGTTGCAGTCCTTTCAGTAATTCCTTTTGTTTTGTGGAGAGTCTGGATTTTACAGTATCCTGAAGGTATTCCTGTTTCAGCCTGGTTATTAAATGGTGGAGATATTCGGTTCAAAGGCGCATATTTTTATTGGATTTTTGGAGAACGGATATCCAAACTCATCTCAGGATATTTTCCTGTATTTCTCTTCTTAGGGCTTTTAAGAAGACCAAAAGAGAAACATTTTTTCTTCTTCCTTTCATTTTTAGTGTCTAGCCTTTTGTATTTAATAGTTATTGCAAGAGGAAACGTACAACATGATTATTATCAGATTGCTATTATCCCAAGTATTGTCATTCTCATGGGTCGTGGTGTAGATTTTATACTTACCCAGCAAGACAAACTTAATAAAGTGATTGCGTATACACTTGTAGTAGGACTTACCGGACTTATGGTTATGCTCTCCTGGTATCATGTAAGAGATTACTTTAATATTAACAATCCACTTCTTGTTCAAGTAGGAAAAAGAGCAGATCAAATTCTTCCAAAAGATGCAAAAGTAATTGCTCCATTAGATGGAGACACGACATTCTTGTATTACATTAACAGGCAAGGGTGGCCATCTTACCAAGCATCAACAGAAGATCTTATTAAAAAAGGTGCAACTCACACTGTTATGCTCCATCCAAGTGAAGATACAGTCAAAGAATATGAACAAAAATATACCATTATTGAAAAAACAGATGACTATATTATTGTTGCGCATAAAAGATAGTTAGCAAAGAGAGTGAATTTGGTATAGTTAGGTAAAGAAATGAAGTTATTATATTTTACGTACGATTTCCCTGTACCTATTACAAGTGGTGGAAAGAACAGAGCCTTCCATATGCTCAAATATGGAAAAGGAGACATAGACACTACCTTATTTTCTTTTTATAGAGACGTACCTGATTCTGAGTCTATAGAGGCAATTGAAAGTTTAGGTATATCTACTATACGCTTGTTTAAAAGACCGTTAGCAAATTTTAAATCAATTGCCCAAAACCCGTTGTCTCTTGTACGTAATACTCCTGCAATTGCAAAAATTGCAAATCCTTTAGAGTCTATTACAAAAAAGCTGTATTTTAAACCGTCTATTCAACAAGAACTTATTAAAACAGTACAACAAGAAAATATTGATGTTGTGCACTATGAATCTTTATACACTGCATATTACTTCTCTCAAACTCTTAGAACACTGGGTGTACAACAAATATTTGGGACTGAAAATATTGAGCATACGCTATATGAGGAGTATGCAAAAACAAGTACAAAGAAAATATTTCTTCCTTTATATCTTCTCGAAGCAAAAAAAATAAAAAAAGATGAACATGCTCTACTCCAATCATTTGACAATACAATGGCTGTTTCAAAAGAAGATGCTGATACAATAACTCAGATTACACATTCTCCTTGTGAGATTATTGAGAATGGAGTAGATATCCATACATTTTCGTTTAAAAAGAAAAAAGCAATCTCAAAGAATGAAAACGCTATATTATTATTTGTTGGGAACTTTACCTACTTCCCAAACATAACTGCGATAAAAAACTTTTATACGCAAGTATTTCAACATCTTGGTGATCGGTATGAGTTACGGATTATCGGAAAAGATGTTGAGTCTCTCGATATTCAAGATCCACGCGTAACGTGTATTCCATTTGTAAAAGATATTCGAGATGAGTATTATGGAGCTGACGCATTTGTTTTTCCAATTCGTATTGGTGGAGGAACAAACTTTAAAATTGTAGAAGCAATGGCGTGCGGATTACCAATTATTGGGTATGGGGATAGGCTTACTACAATGGGAATTGAACATAAAAAAGAAGCAGTCATTGTCCAAAATGGGAATGAGTTTATAAAAGAAATTAACAAATTACTTGGGAATTTAGAAGGCAGAGAGCTTATGGCACACAGAGCACGTGCATTTGTTGAAGAACACTACTCATGGGAGGTTATCGGTGAGAAGCTCTATAGATATTGGAAAACAATAGGAAAATAAAATATATGGAAAAAATAGATCTTTCAGTCATTCTTGTCTCATATAATACTGCAGATATTACAGTAGCTGCAGTACAGTCTGTTCTTGATACAGTGAAGAAAACAAAAACAGAGATTATAGTGGTGGATAATGCTTCTACAGACGATTCAATTAAAAAATTAAGAGAAGTACAGCGTGTTGCAAAGAATATCCCAATAAGTGTGATTGCAAACACAGAAAATATTGGGTTTGCAAAAGCTAATAATAAAGGGGTGAGAAGATGCAAAAGTAAATATATATTATTTTTAAACTCGGATACAGTGGTTCATGCCAACACACTAGATTCTATGGTTGAGTTTATGGACTCCAATTCGCATGTAGGAGCATCGACGTGTAAGTTAAACACACCAGATGGGGGAATAGACTATGCGTCTCATAGAGGTTTTCCTACTCCATGGAATGCATTTACGTATTTTTCAGGATTATCTAAATTATTTCCAAAATCTAAACTTTTGACTGGATATACCCAAGGATGGAAAGATCTTTCAACAACACATGAAGTAGATGCGATTACTGGTGCTTTTATGTTGGTAAGAAGGGAAGCAGGGGAGCAAGTAGGTTGGTGGGACGAGGATTATTTTTTTAATGGTGAAGATTTAGATTTTTGTTACAGACTTCGTAAAAAAGGATGGAAAATCATGTATGTACCAAAATACACGATTCTTCATTATAACGGGATGTCAGGTGGCACAAAAAAAGGAAAAACACTTGCAACAAAAGAAACAAAATCTCGTATACAAGATGCACGTTTTAATGCAATGAAACTTTTTTATACAAAACATTATAAAAAGAAGTATCCTGGTATTATTACCTGGGCTGTCTTTGCAGGGATAGATTTAAAAAGGTTTGTAACAATGAAAAAACTTGGATTACAATAATATAAGTAATCTGAATACTTTATAAAAATGGAAAACTCACAAGAATTAGAAAATAAATATAGAGTTGGGCAACAGTTGATTGATGATATGGCAGAGGAGTTAGATCTTTTTTATCGTGGAAGAGTAATAGAGCATTGGTCTGATGCAAGTAAAGGATTTTTATTGCATAAAAGACGTGCAGAGGGAATCCCAAACTATGGGGAAATTTTTAGACAGTATGGGGGAATAGGACCAAATGGAGAGACATATTCACCAGATAATCTTATTTTCTTATTAGATGATATAAATTTAAATAAGATTTCAGAGGTACAGATTACCAGATTAGGTGAAGCAAGCACTAAACAGTCTGTACGATCATTTGAACGTTTAGGGATTCCTCTTGAACATGTTTCAAATCCATGGAATAAAATCAATTTCACAACTGCGCAGATAGATCGTGAGTTAGCTATACAGTATACTGGCAAAGGAGATTTGCTTAGTATTTGGTTTGAAGTAGCACCTGAAGGTGTTAGAAATATGAGAGATAATGAAAGGTTGAATATAGACACTCAGGAAATTGAAGATATTCGGAATAATACAGACGAAGAGAGGAATTTCCCGTTTATTCAAAAAATTGGTGATGTACATGCAGTGGGGAAAGAGAGCGGGCTTGAGATCACTGTCTTATCAGATAAAGGAAAAGATATAATAAAGATTCCGTGGTATATTAACAGAGAACAAATAGTCTCAGATTTAGGAGTTGATGAGTTAGTAAAAGATCCTCTGACAAGAGACACAAAAGTAGATAATAGGTGGAGAATGAATTCTCTGAAAAGGGTATTAGGGCTAGTGTGGAATCAGCAAAGAGAGTTTGAAGGAATGTATGAAGATAGGGATTGATTGTCGGCTATGGAACCAAACTGGCGTAGGGAGATATATTCGCAATCTTGTCTATGGTATAGAAAGAACAGAGTATAAACACACCTATGTATTATATTTTTTGCAAAAAGACTATAACACTGTCCATTTCAAAAATCCTTTAATTGAAAAAAGAGTCGCAGATATTCGATGGCACTCTCTGGAAGAGCAAATGAAGTTCCCTAAACTTCTAGAAAAAGATCAGTTGGATTTAATGCATTTTACTTATTACTCTGTTCCTGTTTTGTATAGAAGACCTTTTGTTTTGACTCTCCATGATGTAATAATCTCTCACTTTGATACGGGGCAAGCATCTACATTATCTTATCCAGTATATAAAGCAAAAAGGGCTGCATATTCATTTGTTCTTTCAAAAGCGACAAAGCATGCAAAGAAAAT
>JBDHUV010000009.1:0-17586 GCA_039809365.1 Candidatus Levyibacteriota bacterium | reverse complement strand
TATCTCCGTACTGATCTTGCCCCAAACTGTTCATCATATGACTCATTCACAACTTTTTGTATTAATAAATCATCAAAGTCAATATAAATATTTTTCTCAGCAAGCGGTGCAAACGCTTCCTGCAATAAAATTCTTGCAACTTCGTACAAATTTTCTTTTGTTAATGAATGGAATACAACAACCTCATCAAATCTATTAATAAGCTCTGGAGTATAAATACGTGATTGCATAAGTACATCCAGAAGCTGCTTTGTAAACTGGGCCTGATTATCTGAGTCTATGGTATGTTGACGAATATACTCACTTCCTGCGTTAGAAGTAGCAATAATAATGGAATTTTGGAAAGAAACTGTCCTCCCTTTATTATCGGTAAGCCTCCCATCCTCAAATACTTGAAGGAATAAATTCAAAATTCGTGGATGTGCTTTTTCAAATTCATCAAGAAGGATGAGAGAGAAAGGATTTTGAGCAACTATTTCTGTAAATGCATTTTCAGCATATGCCCCGCCAACTCTTTCTCCAAGTAATTTCTCGATAGAGTCCTGCATCTGATACTCACTCATATCTAACCGGATCATTCTATCGCTACTCCCAAAATATACAGAAGCCAGAGCTTTTGCAGTCTCTGTTTTTCCTACACCAGTAGGCCCTAAGAAAAGAAATACAGCAATTGGTCTATTCTCTGTTTTTAACCCACTTCTCACGCGCCTCATTGCTGAAGCGATCGCCTCTACTGCTTTAGGTTGACTTACTACTCTTTGATGCAACTCAGACTCTAAATTTAGCAGTAATTGCTTCTCTTCTTTTGTAGGTTCTCCTAACAGAATATGCGTCTGAGATGAAATATAATCCTCAACACTCTCTTTTGTAATCAAGATTTTATTTTTATGTAAATTATGAGCTGTGGCAATACTCTCAAGCATTGTTATAGCTTTCCCTGGCAAATATCTATCTGTTAAATAACTTGCTTTGTAATCTACAAGAGCTTTCACTGCAGAGTATGTTACTTCGCACCTATACTGTTTCTCTATCTGCCCAATTTTTTCAAATAACATAAAGAGAGCATTTGTATCGTCAGGTTCTGGGAAGTCTATAACAGAAAACACATTCGACACTGCCTCTTTTGGAGTAATATGTGTTTTATACGCATTCTGCGTTGTAGTCCCGATAAGTGTTATTCCTCCATTTTTAAGATATTCATAGAGTGTTCCTGAGATATCAAAGTTAAAACCTCCTGCTCCAAAAATATTTTCAATATTTTGAATAAGTAAAACTATATTTCCTGAATGAAGTACTTCATCAATTATTAACACGAGTCTTTCTTCCAACTGTCCTTTTTCAGACACTCCTGCAAGTAAACGATCAATAAATAGCTCATACACTTGAATGTGTGAAACAGAGGCAGGAACACGACCCATATGGGATAAATACGCAAAATACTCAACCAATGATGTTTTTCCTGTCCCTGGATTACCAACTAATAACACATTTCTTGACCCAACCTTATTGAGGGCAACAAGAAAATCTTGATACTCTTTTGCTCTTCCCATTACACTCGGAGGGTGTTTTTTGGCAAGAACCGAAGCAGTAATACTCCGAGCATATTTTTTTAATTCTGCATTCCATCCATAAATAAAGAAATCAAAAGCACCGTCTCCATAAAACGATAGTCTAAATAATGCATTTTTCTCATCTACTTTATATGAGTTACGTGCCCAGTAATAAATATTGATAAAGTCTTGCTCGTCCATCTCTCCTGACTGTAGGAAATGTTGTTGTCCTTCTGCAAAAAGAATATATGCGGCAAATAAATCCAGAAGAGTAATATATTTTCCTTTAACACTTTTTACAAGCGCATATGCTTTTGTTAAAACTTCTTGGTTTGAGACTTCAATCTCTGGAGCATTTGTACTGCCGTTTATTTTATTCAGTAAGAATAAGTTTTCTGGATACCGTTCAATTTTTTTTGCAAGACTTTTCCCATCTACCGTGCTATCAAACGCAGATCTTGTTCTAAAAAACATACTAGACTTTAAACTATCTGGAGTAACTTCCTCTACTGTTTTTTCAGGAATCATCCTATTAAGCCTCATATGGATAAACAACTCGTTTGACAGAAATAGCGCATATCCTACTAAAATAAGCTTTGCGCTTTGTAAATCATTAATACTCAAAAATAAAGCGAATGTACTGATAAGAAAAATAGAATAACGAACAAAAATGATACTTTTCCTGTTAAAAAACCTGTAATAAATATATGTATAATTGCCTTCTTTCATAAGCTTAATAACTGATAAAGAAAATACGGAAATGCCCAAAATGCGAGAAGCATGATTACTCCAACTCCAAGGATGACTCCAATAATAAGAAACGAGATAATAAGTAATACAGACTTTACAGCCATACCAAAAAGAATTGAGAAAAGGACAAGTTCTTTTCTATACTCATTTTTTACTGGTCTAAAAAATGTATAAATTAACGATTGGATTGAAAAAAGAGAAATACAATATGAGAATATCTCTTTGTAGAAATGAAAAAACAATGCAGTAGCATCAATATACCAAAACTTTAACAAATAGACAGGATACTGCAGAAGCGGCATATATACTCAGTATACTGTATCTACTGTATAGTTATAAAGTCTCTGTGAAAATAGAGAAAGATCATTCTATAGGCTAGAACCATTTCTTTTTTTCTGACTCTTTCTCAAACTCCTCAAGTAACTGCTTTTGCTTAGAAGTAAGCTTTGTAGGGATTTTTACTACTACCTTCACAAAATGGTCTCCTTTTGTGTTTTTTTGGAGCTGTTTTATCCCTTTTCCTTTTAATCTAATTACTGCGTTTGGCTGAGTTCCTGCAGGAATTTTTAATGTAACTTTACCATCTACAGTCTCTACCTCTTTTGTACCTCCTAGTGCAACCATCGTCATGGGAACTTCCTCAATTGTTACAATATCATATCCATCGCGATGGAATTTAGGATGAGAAGCAACATCGATTACAATATCAAAGTCATCAAATCTTATTCTTGATCCTGTTTGTACGCCTGCAGGAACTTTAATTGTTTTTGATTTCCCATCAATTGTTACTTTTTTTTGTGTGCCTTTCACCGCATCCATGAACTCTATTCTCAATGAGTAAGCAGGTTTTCTCCTCCCAAAAGGCGATGCCCCACCAAAAAACTGTTCAAAAATCTCAAAAGGATCAGTATATCCTGTTCCTTCAAACGGATTACCTGAGGTACTATATGTATAGGTAAATGGACCACCACCAAATCCTCCAAATGGGCCTCCTTGTTGTCCAGCTCCACCATTTTCGAACGCAGCATGACCAACAGAGTCATATGTTTGTCTTTTTTGAGGATCAGACAGAACTTCATACGCAGCGTTTATCTCTTTAAATTTAGTTTCTGCCTCTTTTGTTTTATTTCTATCAGGGTGATACTGCATCGCAAGCTTGCGATATGCTTTCTTTAATTCATCTGCAGTGGCAGATTTAGGTACGCCTAATACTTCATAATAATCACGAGTTGCCATACGGGTAATTTTATCAAATAACACGCGTGATTGCTAGGATGTTACGCATATTATTGTTTTGGAGTACATTTCAGATACTTTATCTGTATTGTTTTATTATTAACTTGTCTACTAGTCGTCTCTTCTTTACATGTAAACAATTGACGAGGAGTAGGTGTTACCGTTGTTTTTCCAGTAATAGGAGACTTTGGTATATTTGGAGATGTGTCTTGAGGAGGATCAACCATGACAGGGACAGGCAACTCTATATTAGGCAATGTTGCATTTAGCGCAAACCTATACTCCATCACAGCAACTCTGTTCACAAATGTCTCTACTCGATAACTTCCTGACTCAAGGCCTGAAAACATAAAAAGTCCATCTGGTCCTACCTGAATAGGATCTCTTGAAACTGGTCCAGATAAGCTCACTACAGCGCCATTGAGAGCAGATTCATTTGTGTCTTTTTTTCCATTTTTATTTGTATCTCTATATACTTGCCCTTTTATATAATATGATCTTTGTTCATCTGAAACAGGAGCTGCTGTTATAGCAGTTTCTGGAGGAGTAACTCCTGTTGTAACCCCTGGATTATTACTTTTTACACATCCATTTAAAGCTTTATATGCATTTAACCTTTTCCCTCCAATAGGCTTATCTGTACTAATTGGATCTCCACTTTCAACTAAGCACCTTTTTACATCATCTGGAGTAAGTGACGGGTTTTGGGCAAGTAACAATGCTGCTACTCCTGCAACATGGGGAGATGCCATAGAGGTGCCTTTCATTGCAGTATATTGATTCTGTGGATATGTAGAACTAATACAAGTTTCTGACGTACATTTAGAAGCCTGATTGCCCCCAGGAGCCGCAATAGTAACAATTGAACCATAATTTGAATAACTTGCCCGCTCATCATTAGGACCTGTTGCACCAACAACAATAACCCCTTTACAACTCGCTGGAATATATCCTGACGCGTCTTTACTATCATTTCCTGCTGCAACAACAACTACCACACCTTTACTAACTGCGTAAGTAATTGCCGTTTCGTATACAGAGCCCTGAGAACATACACCAGGCCCTCCTAGACTCATATTGATAACATCTGCTCCATTATCTACAGCATATTCAATTGCTTTTGGTATCTCTATTCCTGAACCATTTCCATTTTTATCTTGTGTTTTTAATGCCATCAAACTTATATTCCAATTAATGCCACTTATTCCCTCACTATTATTTGATACTGCACCGATCGTCCCTGCTACATGAGTACCATGCCCCAGATTATCCATGGGATCATCATCCATAGACTTTGGTTCACGACAACCTAGTATCTGTGAGGTATCTTTATTGATTACATAATCGTCACACGTAACAAAATCTTTCCCATGGACAAATCTGCGTCCTACAAAATCTGAATGTGTATAATCTACTCCAGAATCAATCACAGCAACAATTACATCATTGGATCCAGTCTGAATATTCCACGCGTTTTCCATCTGAATTTTTTGAAGATCCCACATACTTGGATACAAAGGATCATTTGGTACTGCCTGCGTTTTTAAGAAATAATTTGGTTCTGAAGAGCCTATCTCATCAAGTTTATATATTTCTTCTCGTATTTTTTGTACATCAGATCCTTTTTTCAATGTAAGACGATAATGATATTGCAAAGCAGGATCTTTAGACTCAAAAACAGGTTCATACTTCTCAACTCCTAATGAACTGAGTTTCTCATGAAGTTTATCCCATTTTGGGTTTTGACCTTGAGGACTTGGTAAATATCCATCGTTAAACTTAACTATTATTTCATCCACTTTATACATAGCTCCTTGAGGAATTGGATCTAATGGAGGTTTTGTCTCAGATTTTTGTAAATACAAAAAAACACCTGAGGCTATTACGATAAGAAGCAACACGACAACACCACCTATAAGGAGTACTGGTGAACCAGTCAGACGCTGTAAAAATGAAGGTTGCGGATTTTCCATACCGTTATTTATGCTGTTGCAGCCGCCATCCCACCATCTATTGTTGCTCCTGTCCCAGAGGGGGAAGGAGATTGAGGAGGTAGATTATTACCAGCTGGAGGCTGTGATTCTGGCAACGGAGGTGCTCCATAAAAATGCTCTTGTATAGGAGGAGCTACTGAAGCCTGAGATGTCTGTGGTGGTACGCCAGATTGAGGCTGTTGTGGATTTTGAGGTGCTGGGACTGTATTCTGAACTCCATTTACAGGAGGCACAGGAGTTCCTTGTTGAGATGGGGCTGATTGCACACTTGCATTTTCTCCTGTTTGACCAGGTATTTGTCCTTCTCCAGCTTGTTGTACTTGAGGATTCTTTGGAACTCCTTTTATAAAGGTATATTTCTGATTTTGCTCGTCATAATCAATAACAATTGTATCTCCAATAGCAAACTGTTTACTAATCAACGCAATAGCAATACTATTTTCAATAGAGCTTTGAATGAGTCGTCGTAATGGACGTGCACCATATACAGGATCATATCCCTCCTCTGCAAGTTGCGCAAGAGCTTTTTCTGTAATTTCGACTTCATATCCTTGTTCATTTAAGAGTTTTTGTGTTTTACCTATCCCTAATTTTGCAATTTGCATCATATCTGCTTGCGCAAGAGGCTTGAATACAACCAGATCATCAAACCTATTCAGCAACTCTGGTCTGAAGAACTTATGAAGCTCTTCTTGAAGAAGTTTAGTAAGTTCAGCAAAATCACCTTCTGCTTCAGAGTTACTGCCAAGCTTTAATTTAATCTCTTGTTTGCTATATGCTGTTTCTGGTTTCTTGTCATTCTCACCTTCTGGAGTCTCTGGTTGTCCAATTTCATTTTGAGGAGCTTGTCCGTCTCCTTGCTCTTTTTTCTCTGCTTCTTCTGTCTTTTTAGAAGCTGATGCATTTTTCGCTTTCTCAAGTAAAAACTTTTGAATTACTTGGCTTCCAAGATTTGAGGTTGCAATAATAATAGTATTTTTAAAAGAAATTGTATTTCCTTTGTTATCGGTAAGTCTTCCATCCTCAAGTATCTGAAGCAAAATATTAAACACATCAGGGTGTGCTTTTTCAACTTCATCAAGAAGAACAATAGAGTAAGGCTTTGCACGGACTGCTTCAGTAAGCTGTCCACCCTCTTCATATCCTACATATCCAGGAGGAGCGCCTATCAACTTAGCAACCTCGTGTTTTTCCATATACTCTGACATGTCCAGGCGAATTGTTGCATCATCTCTTCCGAACAAAATCTCTGCAAGTGTTTTTGCAAGCTCTGTTTTTCCCACACCAGTTGGTCCGAGAAATATGAATGAGGCAATAGGTCTATTGGCAGCAGAAAGCCCTATTCTTCCTCTTCTCACTGCTTCTGAAACTGCAGTAACTGCCTCTGTCTGATCTATAAATCTTTTATGTATTAGTTCTTCAAGTTTAAGTAATTTTTCACTTTCATCTTCAGTCAACCTCGTAATAGGGATTCCTGTCCAACTCGACACAACTTTTTCAATATCTGTTTTAATAATATTATTATCCTGTCTCTTCCCTTGTGCTTTTTGTAATTTGACTTCTGCAGCAGCTTCATCTAGAAGATCTACGGCTTTATCTGGGAGGTATCTTTCACCTATATATTTTTTTGAAAGATGCACAGCAGCAGATACTGCTTCAGGAGTCATAACAACATCGTGAAATTTTTCATACTTTGGTTTAATTACATTCATCATCTCAATCGCGACATCTTCTGTTGGTTCTGCAACCATAATTGGTTGGAATCTTCTTTCAAAGGCTTTATCTTTCTCAAAATATTTACGGAACTCTGCTGTAGTTGTTGTTCCTATTAATTGGAGTTGTCCACGTGCTAAATATGGCTTTATAATGTTTGATGCATTCATTGCACCATCTGAGCCTCCAGCACCTACGAGCATATGAATTTCATCAACAAATAAAATAATCTCCCCTGATGCTTGTACTTCTTGAATAACACTGCGTAGACGTTCTTCAAATTCTCCTCTATGTGAAGCTCCAGCAACCATAGACGCAAGATCTAGTTGGATTACTTTTTTATTTTTTAGCTCTTCAGGTACTTCTCCTGCTACTAACTTTTGAGCAAGAGCTTCAACAATAGCCGTTTTACCAACTCCGGCTTCTCCAATAATAATTGGATTATTTTTTGTTCTTCGAAGTAAAATATGGATAAGTCTCTCCAGTTCTGTATCTCTTCCTGTAACAGGATCTAGCATTCCATCTCGTGCATTCTGAGTAAGATCAATACTATATTTATCTAGGACTGAACGTTTTCCTCCTCCAACAAAATTACTGTTTTTTGCAAGTTTCTCTTCTACACTATTTTTATCCATTCCTTGGCTTTTTAAGAACTCTCCCATAGAAGCAGCATTAAATAGTGCCAGCAAAATATCTTCAGGAGTAATAAAGCTTGCCTGACGAGCTTTTACCGCAGAGAATGCAGATTCAAATATTTCTTGTGACTGTGGGCTTAAGGTAGGCTGACCTGTAAATGTTCCTAGCTGAGCTTTTGCTTGAATATCTTTTGCTATTTTTGATGCACTTATCTGGAACTGTTCAAGCAGTTTATAAATATCTCCATCATAAATAAGTCCGTATAATACTTGATCAGGTTCTATTAATGCTTGCTTTACTCTTTTTGTCTCTTCTTGAGCATGATGCAGTACTTGAGCAGCACGAGCATCAAGTCTAGAAAGTGCTGAAACATTTTCTCTTTTTGTTGGATCCATACCTACTGTCTGCACTTCTGTAGCTACGTTGGGATCTGCGGGGGCTGTTCCAGGCTGAGGTACTCCTTGAGGAGGCTGTACAGAAACAGGAGGTACACCAACCCCAGGAGCAGGTGGTTGTTGGGGAATAGGCATATTCTGTACATTTGTAACTGTATCTGTCTGAGCGATTACTGCAGGGCCAGCCTGTATTCCAAACGATGTTGTCGTCTGCTCAGTTTGACCTGTTTGAACAACCTGAGGAGCCTGAGGTTGAACATTCTGATCATTGTTATTATTTTTTTGATTAAATAAATTTCCAAACATACTTATATCATTATAGCCATACTTGTTCGTAGACAACAAGCAGCCCTACTAATTTTGAGATTCATCAGTTGTATTATTTTGAGATTCTTGTCCGCTTGCATATGGACTTGTAGGATTACTTATGTCTTGATCCATATCTTTTTTCTCTTCAGTAGGTAACTCTCTTGCATGCTCCATAGTCATTGTCTTTGCTTCTTGCGCTTGTTCTTCTCTTCCTACCATCATAGAATCTTCTTCTCTTTTCTTGTGTGCTGATTCGAGAACAGATTTTCCTGCTGCAAGCTTTGCTTTCAAATACGCAACTACTTCAGATTTTGAGAATCCACCCATAAGCAAGAATGGCAATATTGTTCCAACCATCTCCATGCCTTCATTTACTTTTGCAGGTTCAACAGAAGACAAGAGAGTAATTGCTTCATTTACTTTTTGGATATCACTTGCAACCCATTCTTCACGTTCTAGTTGTTTTCCTTCCAAAGTACGAGGAGGCTCTAATGTTTCATAGTTTTCAACCCACATTTTACGTACTTCTTCATAATCTTCAAGACTTACTTGTTGTACTCTATTTACGACTGGTAAGGACTGAGTTGCAGTAACTGCTTGTGCCTCTTCCATTGTGGTTACAACTGATTGTGCTACAGGATCTCCTGATTGTTTCTTTTGTTCTACTTGTGTTTTTATCTCTTCCAGTGCAACTTTCTCTTCTGCCTCAGTCAGTTCCCTCTTCTGAATTTTCTCAGCAGTCTTTAATACGGTACTTGCAAATTGGTCTCCTCCATTTCCTGCTCCTACTAACTGAGTTCTCAATACAGATAGTTTCTGTCTCACTCGCGGACTTGAGACTTGTGGATTTGCGAGCTGGCGGAGAAGTGATCTTAGCTGTTCATTAACGTCTACTTTCCGACTAACTGTTGAGGTAAGTGCAGCAGATAATACTGAGTTTGCAAGTGGATTCCCTTTCTCTTGTTGCGTAACCAATTTTTCATGAATTTGGTTATATTGCTGTCTTTCTGTAACAGAAGTAACTCGTGATGGATTAGCAATCTTTTCAAGGGTACTATTAATTTGAGTGACTTGCTGTCTTTCTGTAACACTGCTACTAATAAGTGCTTTCTCATATTTAACTACATCCTGCATTTTAGGAACACTAATATTAACAGAGCGTAAGACCTCATTTACTTCACGCACTGCGGTCGGTTGATTTATTGACGATCGTATATTTGTAGTCGCTGGCCTTTCTACAGTGATAGTAGTTGCCCGTTTATTCATAAATGGTAATTGACGAGCCATACCTGCTGGAGTGACTTTACCAGGAGGAGTAGGAGGAACAGGACCACCTGATGGATTACGTGGATTCAAGAACCCAAAATTTTTATTCACATGCTTTGTCATAAATCCTCCAAAGGAAATTGAATTCATATAATCAAGGAAAATTCTTAGGAGTAAAAATGGTAGTAAAATTACTACCCATAACATAATAAGCGCAACCACATACAAAGCGAATGTATCAGGTAAATTTACCGAGTTGTTATATCCAATTGTCTGTCCAGGACCTCCTAATAATATATTGACTGCTGTTGGATAACAGTTGGATACATCTGCAGGAATAAGTGAACATTCTTTCCCTGGAAGTCCTTGATCTATTTGAAGAAATGCGAGAGGAATTTTATCTCTCCACATAATGACTAACCCATGAAGAAAAAGAGCAAATAGTGGTGCATATAACAGCCATCTAAAAAACTCTCCTACCCAAATTTTTGCTGTATTCCTCACTGGAGAGTAAAAGATAAGGAGTGGGAAAATTGGAGAGACAATGAGGAAAAACCATAAGATAATTTTTCGAACTAATAACACTCCTGTCATTACATAATAAGTAATAGCAGTAAGTTTGACTAATAATAACGAAATAAATGCAGATTCATCATATTGCGCACCTACTGCTCTCAACCCATTAAAGTCATATCTAAAATCAATATATAAAAGGTCTGCAGATGAAATAATCTTCCCATCAGGCTTTAGGAAAAAACCTTGAATAATATCTCCAATCGTGTACAAGAACTGAACAAGCGCAAAGGAAAACGTAACTAATAAAATTATTGCAATAAATCTGGGGACAAACCTCATTATGGTAATATTTTGACCTCGGGTAACAATAATCACTCCTGCAGTCCCTAGTACAAAAAGTAACAGAACTGCATAGACTATATTACGCACGAGCGCCCAGAACTCCATCAGAGGATTATTACTATTATCACAGGTATTATCTACTTTATTTACACAGATCCAGTCATAATTTTCTAAAGCCCAGTTCAAAAAATCATTTGCACGACTCGCAGTTTTTCCAACAAATGTTACTTCTGGATCTTCTACATAATCTGGGACTGTTTGACCTTCAGGAATAGAAGTTGCATAACTCGGAACTTGAGCAGTAAAAAAAACTCCAAAGACAAAGAGAAATAATAATATTTTGGGCAGTAATTTTCTCATGTATAACGTTAACTAAATCCTGGTATCTGCAGAACACCAGTTATAATTTGGACAAATACAAATCCAAACACAGCAAGAAGCAATCCTAAAATTGCATACAAAATATATTCTTTGCCTTTTTGAAGTTTTTCTGGGCTTCCTTGTGAAGTAAGAATAAAGTATCCTCCTACTATTAAATAAAGAAGTGAGATCATTCCAATTATGG
Source organism: Candidatus Levyibacteriota bacterium (assembly GCA_039809365.1). GTDB lineage: Bacteria > Patescibacteriota > Microgenomatia > Levybacterales > GWA1-39-11 > JBDHUV01. The sequence continues at coordinate 6,314 of JBDHUV010000009.1, read as the reverse complement.
AAAGACCTATTCCATAAAACTTTTCAACAAAACCTATTGGATCATTAGGAATACACCCAAAATCCGTATTTACCTCATTTGGACCACATGGCATACTCTAATAGTAGCATAAACAGGAAAATCAATACAAACAAAATGGAGGAATATTACTCAGGAAAAGAGGAGTTATTTTTCGTCTACGATCTCACCTTCAACAGGTTCATCTGGGTTATCTGAATCATTTTTATCATGTGCTTCGTTCTCTGATGGAGTATCTTGTGTAGATGCTCCCTCTTTATCCTCAGATTTATACATAGATTCTCCAATTTTTTGTAAGCTTTCAGAAAGTGCTGTTGTCTTTTCTGTAATTTTATCTTTATCGTCCTCTGCTACAACTTCACGTACAGCAGAAATTTTTTCTTCAATATCTTTTTTAACATCTTCTGCAACTTTATCCCCTGCATCTTTGAGTGATTTTTCTGCAGTAAAGATAAGATTTTCAGCTTGATTCTTTGCTTCAATAAGCTCTTTTTTCTTTGCATCTTCTTCTGCATTTTTCTCAGCCTCTTGAGTCATTTTCTGAACTTCTTCATCAGTAAGTCCTGTTGATCCAGTAATCTTAATACTCTGTTCTTTTCCTGTGGCTTTGTCTTGAGCAGTAACAGACAAAATACCTGATGCATCAAGATCAAAACTTACTTCAATCTGAGGAACTCCTCGAGGAGAAGGAGGGATTCCATCTAAAATAAATCGTCCTAATGATTTATTATCTGCTGCCATTGGACGTTCTCCTTGCACAATAGAGATCTCAACTTGTGTCTGATTATCTGCAGCAGTAGAGAACACCTGAGATTTTTTAGTAGGAATAGTTGTATTCCGTGGAATTAATGGGGTAGCAACTCCTCCAAGAGTCTCAATACCTAATGTTAAAGGAGTTACGTCTAACAATAATACGTCTTTTACATCTCCACCTAAAACACCTGCTTGTACTGCTGCACCGATTGCTACAACTTCATCAGGATTTACACTTTTATTAGGTTCTTTTCCAAAGAATTTCGTTACTTCTTCTACAATTTTTGGCATACGTGTCATGCCACCAACGAGAATGACTTCATCAACTTTATCTGCTGAAACTCCTGCATCTTTTAATGCATCTTGTACAGGTTTAAAGGATTGTTTAATAAGATCATCAACAAGTTGCTCAAACTTACTTCTGGTGAGCTTCATTGTTAAGTGAAGAGGACCAGACTCTCCCATGGTAATAAATGGCTGGTTAATCTCAGCTTCCATTGAAGTAGACAACTCAATTTTTGCTTTTTCTGCTGCTTCTTTTAGTCTTTGTAATGCTTGTGGATCTGCAAGAAGGTCAACTCCATGTTCTTTTTTGAATTCATCAGCAAGATAGTTGATAATGACAGAGTCAAAATCATCTCCTCCAAGATGCGTATCCCCATTTGTTGCTTTTACTTCGTATACACCTTCACCTAATTCGAGAATAGAGATATCAAATGTACCTCCACCAAGATCATACACAGCAATCGTGTGTGCGTGTTTTTTATCAAGTCCGTATGCGAGAGCTGCTGCTGTTGGTTCATTTACTACTCGGAGTACTTCAAGTCCTGCAATCTCACCTGCTTGTTTAGTTGCTTGGCGCTGTGCATCATCAAAATATGCAGGAACTGTAATAACTGCTTGCTTCACTGAGTCCCCTAAATAACTTTCAGCATCTTTTTTGAGTTTTTGTAAAATTTGAGCTGAGATTTCTTGTGGAGTATATGTTTTTCCGTCGACTTCAACGACTGCCATTCCGTCTCTACCTTCCTTAATAGTGTATGGGATTCTTTTTAACTCACTCTGTACTACAGAGTCTTTAAATCTGTGCCCCATTAATCTTTTAATAGAATAGATGATTCTTTTTGGTTTAAGAGCCATCTGGCGTTTTGCCACATCACCAACAATCCTATCAACTGGATCTACTACTGAGGGGGTCACGTTACGTCCTTCTGAAGAGAAAATAACTTTTGGTGAACCACCTTCCATAACAGCTACTGCTGAATTGGTTGTTCCTAAATCAATACCGATAATTTTTGCCATAATAATTTATCCTTTCTATTAACTCTGTTGTACAGAATTTACTTTTACAAGCGCAGGGCGTAATGTTTTTTCGTAAAGTGTAAACCCTGGTCTTACTTCTTCTACAACAATATCTTCATCTGAATGATCAGAAGATTCGACTGTTTCGATACATTCCATTGTATCTGGGTTAAATTGCTTTCCTACAGTCTCAACTCTTTTTACCCCGATTTGTTCTAATGCATCATACAACGTTTTTATTGTTAATTTCAACCCATCATCTTGCACATATTTTTCCGCTAACAAAAGTGTGTCAAATGAAGGCAGAAGTCTTTCTAACAACTCTTTATTTGCAAATTTTATAAACTCAAGTCTTTCTTGTGCAACTCTTTTTTCAAGATTTTGATAATCTGCAACTGCACGCATATATTGATCTTCAAGTTCTGCAATGCGTTGCTGTGCTTCCTCAACTGTATATGTGTCTGTATGTTCTTGTGTTTCTGCTTTTTTCTTTTTCATATGCTTTTACCAATCTGCAAGTTCTTCTACAAGATGTCCATAATATTTCACACAAGGGACAATAAGCTCATATCTTAAACGAGCAGGCCCTACAACTCCAACTGATCCCTCATGATTAGTACGAGTCACAAACTTCGAAAAAACAAAACCATACGGACGAAGGAGATCTTCATCAAACTCTTCTCCAAAAATGACTGCTGCGTCACTCTCCATTCTTTTCAAGATCATATCAAAATGAGACACATCATCTAATAAAGAAAGGAGATTTTTTGTAATATCTATATCATAAAACTCAGGCATGTCCAGAATATGAGAGTATCCTGAAAAATATATATCCCCTTCCTGAGTGGTTGCAACTGCTAATGTCCCAGTTTTTTGAGAGAGACTCCTTGTTAACTGTCTATAAAAGCGTGATTCTACATTTCTATGATCCCACACTTTTTCTTTTGCCTCAACTTCATCAGCCACAGACATTTCTTTCTCTTTCATGAGCTCATTTACATATAGTTTCAGAGCTTTACTTGTAGGTACTCTTCCTGAAGAAGAATGTGGTTTTGCAAGATACCCCATTTTTACCATATCTGCCATTTCGTTTCGGATTGTAGCAGGGGATACACCAATATCGTATTTTTTCTCGAGTGTCTCACTCCCTACTGCCTCTGCAGTATCAATATATTCTCGAACAATATTTTTAAGAATATCTACCTGTCTTTGGGTTAAGTCGTACATATTTCTTGTATTAGCAAAATGATAGCATGACTGCTAAACATTGTCAATAGTCCAGGCAATAATCTGTATAGGAAATGAGATGAATTACCCTTACTTACAATTCATGGTCTTGCAGATATTTTGTACGCAGGCAACAGTTCCTGTAGTTCCTGCAGGACAACTAACTGGAAGCCCTGCGCAATCAGAGTCTTGTGTACATCCACCGCCACTTGAACAACTTGCAATAGAATAGTTATCTGAAGTACAGGCAGATGTAGGGCTACAGACTGGACAGTGTGTATCAGAGGTGGCAAATCCACAGGAAAAATTAGAAGATCCATCAGGACACAATTCACCTTTTGCAGGAGTCTGAGATGGAGAAGGAGAAGCAGAAGGTGAAGCTGTTTCAGAAACTGTAATACATACGTTATGATTAATACACGTATAATTACTCGCTTCCTCACAATTTCCTACCCCACGAGATGATTCACACTCAGTTACATCTTTATAATCACAAGATTTCCCTTCAGCTATACAAGTACTATTTTCTTGTGATGGACTTTTCTTAATACAGCAAACAAGATTTGGATGATTACACAGTGGGGTCTTATCATCTTTTGCAACCCCAAAACAAGAAAACTCTGGTTTTGTATTGTCTTCTCGCACACAATCCCCTTGAGCTTCAGCACAGCTTGAAGGGGCAGTCACTGTATCTTGTGTTGTAACGAGTGGTCCACTTGCTTGCTGTCTATTATCTTGATTTTGCTGCACAACATTCAGAGTAATAGGAACTGCAATAGCAAGTAACAGGACACCAATAATTGGAATAACTCGTGTGTTTGACTCGAATAGATAGGATAGTACCCTGGATATTTTCATGAAGATATCATCTCCCAATTATAATATGCAATGGAGACGGAGTAGCAAGAACACTTTCATGGGACTTCTCTTCAACAATCATTGATTTATCAAGTATCTCGATAGCACTCTCAGTCGCATCAGTACTTGGATTACGTGTAAACGATAACTCAGCAATAACACCTTTGCCTTGCTTACTCGTCAATGTAGGACTAATCCCTAAATAATAGGTAACTCTTCCTCTTTGAGCATCAACCTCATTAATAAAATTATTTACATCTCCTGGCCCGCCAAAGAAATTCTGTTGTGGGACAGTTAATTGTACATTTGTAAGTACTTCAGGATCATACAAAAGATCTAACTGTACTCCATCCACTTTATACTGCTTTGTATCAATGGATATCTCAACTGAAGCTGCTTGACTCCCTGATAACACAACTTCTGTAGGGGAAAATACTAGCAGTGCTGTTTTTTCAGGTTTTTGGTCAACAACAACTGGAGTATCTTGTGATTCAGGACTTTGTCTTTTTTGCTCATTTTTTATTGCAAGAAATACTAATACAGCAGTTAATACTGTGAGGACTGTAATCAATATGATTGTACGTTTTGGCATATTATGTAAGTATACAATATCTAATTTAATCTTATGCTCCTGCTCTAATAGCAAAAGCTCTAATCAAAATATTATAGTCTTTCCCATCGATAACACCATCATCATTAAAGTCTGAACGTGTTTTTTCATCTGCAGGACATTCTTTCTTGCCATAACAACCCACAAAGATTGAGTGATCTGACATATTCAAGTTATTATCTTGATTTAAATCTCCAGGAATTAACGTAACACGAGGAACTGTATTATTTCCTTCTTTCAAAGTTATCACTCCAGAAACTTGAGTAAAGAGAGTATTATCCATACTCAACTTTATATAGTAGGTACCTGGTGATATTCCATCAATATTTACGGTACTTGTGTACACCCCTGTTTGTTGGGCAGATCCACTTGCTGAGTATGTAAACGATACAGCAGAGCTTTTTACTTGCTCATTGTTCATATTAAATATCTGCATTTGTCCTTGTCTTGTAGTACGCTTTGGATTCATATTATTTCCTGTTGTACCACTCGTACTTGCATCTTGTCCTGATCCAATACCCGGGAGTGAAACAGTAAGTGCCAAGTTCATGTTTTGTCCTCCGGTAGCCCCGCCTGGATTTCCATTATTACCCACATCTGCGAGACATTTATCAATACATAATTTCTCTAAATCACGCGCCCGTGAATTTCTACAACTATTCTGACAACGAATCTTATCCCACAGTGAAGGCCCCTGGGGTCGCGTCGGGAAGACACCTCCAGTGGGATTTGTCGTCCCAGTATTACCTCCTGTATTCCCTCCAGTTCCACCATCTCCTGGATTTCCAGATGATGTATCAGAGGCTACTCCTTTTACACCTACGTTTGAACAACTCCCTGTTGATTCAACGCCACCTGAAGCAGTATATTTATATAACTTCCCATCCCATGCACATACACTATCAGTAAGTGAACCAGGTACTTGTACTGACTCACTATGACCATTTACGACAATCCAATAGGGACCTTCTCTTGTAGGTTTGGCAAATGACACAGATCCATTTGAAGAAACTTGTGCTCTATAAAATGTATTTTCCTGAGGTAAAGAGGAATCATAATTTTGTAGCGTAGTATATTGAGTACTTTTGCTTTTATCAGGAGCTGTAGATGATCTCATAACATATACCCAATATCCTTTAGATGTCCCTGAAATAGTAAATGTAATCTTATCTCCATTTATAATTGGAGTAAAATTACCTACTGTGATAGAATCTGATGAAGTAGTACCTGAAGGAGACGGCGTGTTTGTTGGAGCAGGGGAAGAACTGACACCTGTTGGAGAAGGATTAATTGTCACACTAGGTACAACTCCACCACTCATTTCACAAGCATTCTTACATCCAGAAAGAACAAAATCAGTCCCGCTCGTAGCATTTGCATACAATTCATTACATACTGCCTTACACTGAGCAATCTTTTCTGTAGTTCCTACACTAGTAGCAGCCTCTTGTCTATTATCCTGATTTTGTTTAATAAGACCTAACGTAATAGGAACTGCAACAGCAACAAGTAAAATTATTACCATTCCCATTGTTTTTTTAGAGGA
>JBDHUV010000008.1:0-19632 GCA_039809365.1 Candidatus Levyibacteriota bacterium | reverse complement strand
CTTGCAATATTAAAAGGAACTCCTAAAAATGTATCTGCGCTGCGTTGATAAAGTTGACATGACAACTTCCCATTTAACACATAAAACTGGAATAAACTATGACATGGGGGAAGTCCTGCTTTTGCCATTTCTTCAATATCTCCAGCATTCCAGGCACTGACAATAAGCCTGCGAGAATTAGGATTTTTCTTAATCTCAGAGATTAAATTACTAATCTGGTCTATCTCTCCTCCATCTTTTGTTGGCCAATGCCTCCATTGATATCCATATACAGGTCCTAACTCTCCCCATTTTTTGGCAAATGCATCGTCTTCTACAATATTTTTCAAAAATTCTTCCCGAGAAAGGGGAGTTTTACCTTCATTTTCCATTGATTCTTTATAAAATCTTAGCGGCCAGTCATCCCAGATATGCACTCCATTTTTCACTAAATACTGAAGATTTGAGTCACCATTTAAAAACCACAATAACTCATGGATAATTCCTTTTGTGAATACTTTCTTTGTAGTTAAAAGAGGAAATCCGGCAGAAAGATCAAATCTTATTTGTCTTCCAAACAAGGAATACGTACCTGTACCAGTCCGGTCATCTTTATATACGCCATTATCTAAAATATCTTGGAGTAAATCTAAGTATTGTTTTTCACTTGTTACCACTGCCATAGTATGTTTATCCTGTAGAGCCTATCCCACCTCGACTTTTATCAAGAATTGTATCAACTTCTTCAAACTCAACTCTTTCAACTGGGATAAAACATCCTTGTGCAAGTCTCTCTCCTTTTGTAACGGAAACTGTCTCATCAGTAAAATTATATACTTGAAAAAGAACTTCATCTTTCGGTCCTGAGTAGTCTTGATCTATTACTCCAATCCCGTGTGGAATAAGCAGTCCTTTCTTTTTTGGAGTGCTTGAACGAGGGACAACAACAAACATATATCCTGGAGGAGTCTCAATAATAATGTTTGTTGGAATAAGTGCAATAGATTTTGACTCTATTTGCAAATCGGTACGAGCTACAAGATCAAAACAAACAGACCCAGAAGTTGCGTATTGTGGAAGAGGTAAAGTTGTGTCTATTCTTTTAATTTTTATCTTCATCTCTGTTTAAGCTTTTTAGACTCTATTAGTTGTACCATATTCGCAGTCACTTCATCAATAGACTGTTGTGCATCAATTACCAAAAATTCTTTTGGAAACTGTTTTCTTAGCCAGTCATACCCTTTTTTTACTTGTATTAATATATCTTCTTCTTCATAGAGCTCTTTTGTTTTTGTTAATGTGCTCATTCGCTCCAAAGAGTTTTTAACTGGGATATCTAAATAAAATGTAATATCTGGAACAATTACTTGATAATGATGTGCAAGTACTCCTTGCGCAACAAGTAAACTTTGTGCTTTTTTACGGTTAAACTTTTTATCTACGTCAGCAGCTCCATACGGAATAGCAGACCAAAAACATCGATCTGTTATAACTACTTGTCCTTTTTTAAGCGAAGGCACCACAAGTTCTTCAAAATGCATGATACGATCTGCTGTAAAAATATACTGAAATGCTGCTCCAGGAATTTTTATTTTTCCCTCAAGGATTTTTTTGTTTAATTCTGCGATAATCCCAACTTCTTTTCTTGGTTCGCGGGTAATGACTACTTTTCTCCTTTTCTTCTCAAAATATGCCTTTAATCGCTCAATTTGAGTTGTTTTTCCAGTACCATCAATTCCCTCAAGTGCAATATATAACCCTTTGTATGGGTTTTTAAATAAGGAAGTATCAAACTCGAGATGATATTTCATTTTCTATCTTTTGGAGAACTCAAAATGTGCATTATGATTTTTCAAGATCTATTTTACTTTCATCTGGGCCTGTCTGTCCTGAGTATTTTGCACCTTTTTTCTTGTAATATGGCACCTCTGCTGGTGAAGACAACTGCATAAATGCGAGTGAACAAATTCTCATTTCAGGATAGAGTGCAACAGGCATTTTACCCAAGTTTGCAAGCTCAAGTGTAATATTCCCGTGAAATCCACACTCTATACTCCCTGCAGTTGAGTGCACAATTACTCCTAACCTCCCAATACTTGAACGCCCTTCTAATGTACCTACAAGATCATCAGGTATCTCTACATATTCTATGGTAGTACCAAGAACAAACTCTCCTGGTTGGATAATAAACGGTTCATTTTTTTTCTTATATACCTCTCTTGTTATTTCATCACCTATATTTTTTTTGAAAGGATCTATGTATGCATATTTACTGTGGTCAAAAATTCTGAATGTTTTTCCAAGTCTAAGATCTATAGAGTTTGATCCGAGTTGGACATCAAAGTTTGGAGATGGCTTTATGACGATCTTTTTTTCCTTAATATATTTCTTAATATCCCGATCAGATAAAACCATGGGTTAATACTAACAAATTACTACAGTATTGTAAATATAAAGAGGAGAAAATGAGATGGTAAAACTGCAATGAGGGGATTTATCTAGTCTTATCAGTATTTTTAATAATTCTCTCAACTGCTTTTCGTAAACCATCAGCTCTTGTAACATACTCTATTGACATATTGCCAGCCAGAACCTCTTCAATAACCCTTTTTATATACCCAGTCTCAAATTCTTGAGTTGACCCTTGAAAAGGACCATGGGCGTCAATAGCGCCAAATAACTCTTCTACTGTATTTGCCGATGAAATAGATGGTTGTTCCTTAGCCTTCATTTGATTCCTTTTTTCACTTCCTATTGTTACTACAATAGCGGTCATATCATCTGATTTAGCCCGAGAATGATGTGGATCTTTGCTTCTTTGTAATGCTGCTTCAACTAAAGCAGCTGATGCTGACTTGCTTCCTGTAACTCCTTCGGATTGTGATTGAAGTATTTTGATCATCTCACTTTCTGTAAGATTATCACTTACTCCATCTGTAACAAACATAATTCTGTCACCAGGAAGAAGATCTACCTCATATAATGAAGGCGTCATTTCACTACTTCCTAAAGATTGTGAGATATAGTGGCGATTACGAAAGAGAAACTGATCTTCTATACTGAGAGAAGAATAATCCTTCGCCTCACTTAATCTGTTTTGTTGATCATATTTTACTTGCTTGTCTAGTTCGTTATTAGACTCTCCCAGATCTAATGAAGGAGTATCATCTAACGTAACAAATATAATTTCCCCTTCTTTATCTACTACATAGACTCTACTGTCTCCTACATTCCCAACTACAAGCTTTCTATTATCATAGCCTTCTAAAATATATCCAACACATGCTGTAGTCCCCATATTTGAATCTTTTTCATTATTTTCTTCTACGATAGCTCTATGCGCGTCATTGAGCAGATATCCTATCTCTTCTTTCACCCAGTTTACGTCTAACGTTGGTTCTTTTGTTAAGTCTTCAAATCCTTGTCTTGTTACCTCAGCAGCTAATGAAGAGGCTTTCTCTCCACCAGCATGCCCGCCCATACCATCAAATATACCGAATGCTTTATTTCCTGATAGGATAAAATAATTATCTTCATTCGTTGCAGAATGAAATTCAGATGAAACACTATAAAAATCTACAGAGATTTCAGGAGGTGAAATGTGCTCAGATGATCTGGGTCCTCTTTCAAGTGACATAATACGTGGGATTATAGCAAATTATTGAGTATTTAGCTAACTATGAGATAAAGAGATCTAAGAGAAAGGGTGGGCGCACTTGGGATCGAACCAAGGACCTCGTTCTTATCAGGAACGCGCTCTACCACTGAGCCATGCGCCCGCATTTGCAGACTTCACAATTTTATCAAAACACAGACTCCAACTCAAGGCTGAGCATATCTAAACAGCATCTTCTACTATATCTCTTCTTTAAAAAGATTCTGAGGAACAGAGTTTTTACCACTCTGTAACGCAATCTCATCTAATGCACCGATAGCCTCACGAAGCGGCTTTATCTCGTTATTACGATATACTGTGGCTAAATCTGGCTTTTGTTGCACTAACCGAAAAAATCTTTGTTCACGTTTTTGTAGACAGTTTTGTAATGTATTTTGCATTGCATCAAACTGCTCTTCAGGTTGTAGTTTTTGAAAGAATTCATTATTTGAGAGTGATTTATATGCACCCATCTCAACTAAATCACGAAACTCACCTCGAGGATCTTGAGAATACTCTTTATTTTCTCCGTTATATTCTTTGTTTTTAGTTTTTTCATCCATAGTATGTTTTCAAGGAATCCATTTACCTTGTTTTCGCCTTTTTTCTGCAAACGACTCTATTTTTTTACCTCCTGCAAAACTAGCAACAGATAAAACGAGTAATGCTCCATTCGCAGTAAGTGCCCCTATAAAAAACATCCCTATATCTATAGTATTTGAAATACCTGCAAGTTTTTCAGTATAGCTTCTGCTTTCAGGTCCTGCCATATACAAGAATTATAGTCCCTTCATTTTCTTATCCATCCACACTTTTCGTTGTTGAGAATAGAGGGCATCTCTGACCACATACTCAACAGTCGGTTTTAATCCCTGGTAGATAGTTCCTGCAAGAATTCCTACAGTCTTTACACCAACAGTGAGATTTCTTTTTATCTCATTTGTATGCTCTTCATAATTCATGTTTTCTTTCATAATGTGTTTAAAACTATCATGATTATATATCTCCATAAAAAAAGATACATGATAAATACATAACAAAATAATAATAATCTAAAAGAAGTTGAGGCACGGAAGGGAATCGAACCCTCGCGTGGGAGTTTTGCAGACTCCTGCGTTACCACTTCGCCACCGTGCCCTCTGAAGAACAGTGAAAGTGTACCATAAATCAGGCACAAATCCTAGCAAAAGATGGGTATAGAATAGATACGTAATAGGAGAAAAATATACAATTGAGCACAAAAAAATCCCGAACAAGCGGGATTTTTAAAACTGAAGAAAGATTCCTTTAAAGTGGTAGGAAGGTTTACTCTGGTATATACCAGAGACCTCAAGTGAAATTCACTTGAGTCCTTCCATCGATTTACGACATCAGGACGACTAAAGGTTTTTTTAGAAAGGAGGTGATCCATCCCCAGCTTCGGCTAGGGATACCTTGTTACGACTTAAGCTTCATCATCAAGCTCTATCTCCTCCGAAATACATCGGCGTTCGATAGCTCCCGACTTTGCTGCCTTGACGGGCGGTGTGTACAAGACCCGAGAACGTATTCACCGCGGCCTGCTGATCCGCGATTACTACCAATTCCGACTTCATGCAGTCGAATTGCAGACTGCAATCTGAACTGAGGCGAAATTTGAGAGATTAGCTTGCACTCGCGTGCTTGCGACTCGTTGTTTTTCGCCATTGTAGGGTGTGTGTAGCCCAGGGCATAAGGGCCATGCTGACTTGACATCCGCCTCTCCTTCCTCCCTGCATAGCAGGGCAGTTTCCTATGAATATTTAACATAGGATGAGGGTTGCACTCGTTTCCCCACTTAAGGGAACACCTCACGGCACGAGCTGAGGACAGCCATGCAGCACCTGTGTAACCTTCCTTACGGATCGCCATCTGTTTCCAGACGACTAAAACGGTTACATGTCAAGCCCTGGTGAGGTTCTTCGCTTTGTCTCGAATTGAACCACACGCTCCACTGGTTGTGCGGGTCCCCGTCAATTCCTTTGAGTTTTAGCCTTGCGGCCGTAGTCCCCAGGCGGTCTGCTTAACGCGTTAGCTTACGACTCCGATCGCAAAATGCACAAATAATTATGCGCTTTGCGACCGGAATCTAGCAGACATAGTTTACGGCTAGGACTACACAGGTCTCTAATCTGTTTCGCTCCCCTAGCTTTCGTGTCTCAGCGTCTGGTAAATCCCAGGTATCTGCCTTCGCCTTCGGTGTTCCAGTTGATATCAACGTATTTCACCACTACACCAACTGTTCCGATACCCCGAACAAACCACTAGTTCACTAGTATCACTCCCAAAACTGCAGTTAAGCTACAGGCTTTAAAAAGTGACTTAATGAACCGCCTACACACGCTTTACGCCCAGTAAATCCGGATAACGCTTGGCCCCTACGTATTACCGAGACTTCTGGCACGTAGTTAGTAAGGCCTTATTCGCCAAGCTGTGAAGGGCTTGGCAAAAGGAGTTTACAACCCGAAAGCTGTCATCCTCCACGCGGTGTCGCTGCATCAGACTTTCGTCCATTGTGCAATATTCCTGGTTGCTGCCACCCGTAGGTGTGGAGCCCGTGTCTCAGTGCCCCTGTGGCTGATCGACCTCTCAGTCCAGCTATCCGTCATAGCCTTGGTAGGCCATTACCCCACCAACAAGCTGATAGAACGCATGCTCCTCCTCGAGCGCCCAGTTAAGAGCTTTAAACCGGAGTTACCATGGAACATTAGCCCCGCTTTCGCGGAGTTATTTTCCACTCGAGGGTAGATTCATACGCGTTACTCACCCGTCTGCCACTAGATTAGTATTGCTACTAATCCCGTTCGACTTGCATACCTAAAGCACACCGCCAGCGTTCATCCTGAACCAGGATCAAATTCTCAATAAAAAGAATTACCATTTTTAAAAAATGGAGAAAAAGGACCCTGACAGGTTTTTATGCTGTCAAAGTATAGAAAGTTATTGTCTTTTGGACAATAGTCTTCCTACCACTTTAAATTAATCTTTCTCAGTTGTTAAGGAACAAAAGGATTGGATAAAATCGCGAAGATGCAGAGATCAAGGTGAGAACCAAAGATCTGAAAAGTATTTTAATTTAGCAGTATGAAAGAAAAATCATGTAATAATTCACTTACTAAAAGTAACTCAAACGCATCTGCGCTTTACCGTGTTCATATGATACCTAAATCAGGCTCACATGTCAAGAAGCGCTTAGGGCTTTTATTCAGACTCAAAATAATCATACACTGCTTTAGATAACTGGGCTATTCGCTCAGCAGCTGCCGCTGGGTTATCACTTTCTGACAACACTACAACAATATAATCACCTTTTGGAGCGAATACAATGCCAGCATCGTGTTTAAACCCATATAACTCACCTGTTTTATGAGCAACCACTGTCCCTTCAGGAAGTAGCTCAGGGATTCTATCATTGAGTTGTTGCCTTTTTAGCCTCGCCATCATCTCATCTGAGTACATTTCATTTACAATTTTTTTGTTATATAAAAGCTCATAAAATTTGCCAATATCTGCCGCAGTTGTCTGAGGAAGATCATTTCCAACAGTAGAGTGGGAAAACCCATACGTACTGAGGAAATCACGTACAGAAGATAACTTTATTTTTGAAGTCAAGAGAAGCGCTGAGTAATTATGAGAGATAACAATCATCTGCTCTACTGCGTCGTCTACTGTTTTTTTAATTGAACCATCTGTAAGCTCAGCTTCTTCAGAAGCTATACCAAACTGCTTGTTTAGATCTTCAATACTTGCTGAAAGAACATCATCCTTTGCAATTTTCCCTTCTTCAATCTGTGTATACACTGCTCCCATTGTCCATAATTTGTATAGGCTTGCAGATAAAAACTCTCTATTTTCATGCAAACTATACTGCTCTCCTGTTTTAAGATTTTTTATATATACTGCATATGTCCCTGTCGTTCCTGTTAAAGATGTGTCTACAGTATCACGTAAACCCGTAGAGAAAAGAGTTGAGATGTTTTTTACTGAGTTATCTACTGATTCCTGAATTGAAGCAACAACTGGGGAGATAATATTATCTGAACTCCCTATTATACCTTTCCCTATAAATATATTTACGAGAAAATATAATAGGGAGACTCCTAAGAAAAAATAGAGTGAAAAAAGAAAGAATTTGCGTGTTTTATTTTTTGACCTTCTCCTTTGCTGAATACGCGTAACACGAGAATAATCATATACCATCGATCGGGTATAACGATGTCTGTTTCTACGAAAAAGTGGCATAAATAGTTCTCCTCCGGATTATTACATCCTGTGTTCGCAAACAATAGTAATTTTTAAAATACTGGAGTAAGATAGCTTACCGCAATCCTCCTGTTACTTTGACTCTAGCAAGCATAGAGTCATCTTCAAGAAGTTTTGCAGTCCCCCGAACTACGGTTGTCAAAGGGTCTTTCACATGAGTCACAGAGATTTTTGTCCTATCCATAATAATCTCATCAATACCTGGTAATAATGAGCCCCCTCCTGTCAATAAAATTCCATGCTCCAGAATATCTGCAGTCAACTCTGGTGGAGTTTCTTCAACAACTTCCATAACTGATTCAACAATCTGATTTACGACAGGACCAATAGCTTCACGAATCTCTTGTTCTCCTATCTTAATACTTCGTGGCATTCCTGTCTCAATATCTCTGCCTCTAATAATTGCAACTTTTTCAGAAGTTGCTTTCTCGTCACTTGCAGTCTTTTTTTTCTTATCAGCTTTTTCTCCACTTTTCTCATCGTTGTCCTCTTCTTGCTTCATTTTTAACTTATTTTGATACGCACTTCCTATTTTAATTTTTACATCTTCTGCAGTAGGCTCCCCTATAATAAGACCGTGTCTGAGGCGAATATAATGGACAATTGCATGATCCATATCTCTCCCAGCGACTTTTAATGATCTATTTACTACAATTCCTCCTAATGAAATAACTGCGATCTCACTTGTGCCTCCACCAATATCTACTGTCATAACTCCTGTAGGTTGGAAAACAGATACTCCTGCTCCAATTGCAGCTGCCATAGGCTCTTCTATTAAATAACACTCACGTGCACCAGCCTGAAGCGCAGCTTCCCAGACTGCTCTTCTTTCAACTTCTGTTACTCCACTTGGAATACCAACGACAACTCGTGGGCGAGCAAGCATTCCAATAGGAGATTTAAATTTGTGCACATCACGGATAAAATGAGTGAGTAAGGCAGCAGCTGCATCAAAGTCTGAGATTACCCCATGTTCAAGTGGCTTTATTGCTTCAATACTACTAGGAGTTTTTCCCACCATTTTTCTTGCTTCTGTACCAATTGCAATAATCTGTTTTGTTTTTGCGTGTCTTGCAACAATTGAAGGTTCGCGAATTGCAATTCCTTTCCCTTCTACATGGACAAGTGTATTTGCAGTACCTAAATCTATACCCAGATCATGAGAAAAATTTCGAAAAAAACGTGAGAATATGTCAAACATAGCTATCTCATTATAACGTCTTGGGTACAGAGCGTCTAGTTCCTTTCCTTGCCTGCAGTAAAAGAATCCATTATCATCATACTATGGCGGAAAATACTGAAAGAATACCTTATTCACGAAGACCGTTCACCAGAAGAGATTTATTAAGAGGGGCAGCGGTCGGAGTGGCTGGAGCTGCTGTAGCAATCCCTATTACTCGTCTTGTCTCTGAAGAAGGGATGCAGGCAATAAACCCATCTCACAAAGAACGATCTGAAATATCTCGGCAAACTTTTGAAGAGTCATTAGAAAAGATACCCGAAGTATGGAGACAGTATTATAACTCAATTATGGAATACAGACAGGCAATTGGACTAAGCTCTCCTCCCCCCGAAATTATCGAAAATATTGTAGACCCTTCTGATAACTGGGAATATGAAGAAAGAGAATTCAAAAATACTCTTCCAAAAAATATTGAATCATACGGCCTTCGAGTCAAGGAAATTATAGACGCAACATTTGCTGGATACTCAGACAATCTTGTGACCGAAGTATCTGTGGATGAAAGTGGACCTTCTAACACTGCATTTTATAGTGGTAAACCAAGAAAAGTAGTGATAAGCAGGGAAAGAAAAGACACTCTCACCGAAAACGACGAACTTATTCTCCATGAAGCAGTTGGACACGGCTCTGATCCAACACTATCTCCCCGTCTCTATCCTACTGACATACTACTACGAGTGGAAAGAGGAAAGTGGAGGATGCTTTCTCAATCTTTCTCTGTTGATGGGCAGTTTTTCCAACATCCAGGAGATCTTATGTTCCCTAGTTTGAAAAGAGACATTGGAGAACAGATTGCAAAGTCGTTCCGTGATAATCAATTAGAAAGTACTGTAGCTAATTCAGACTCATATTCAATTGTTTCAGATATACTTACAGAGATAAGTAATGAAGAAGGAAAACCTCTTGGGGAATTAAAATTTAATAAGCGAATCTCAAGGCTTGTGGGAGATAAAGTCCTTACTGCATTAAAAAATGGAGAGATTAAATTTGGAGGAGATTTGAATACGCTCTACGAAAACAAACTTGATGAAAAACTGGTAGAGATATATGCAGAAATGATGAGGATGGCTCTTGCTCACCCTGAAGATATTCAATATAACGAAGAAATCCTTACAGGATGTCAAGAAATTTTTTCTGCAATTCAAGATGCACCAGTAAATTTAGATATTATCCGTGAAGTTTTACAAAACCCTTCACAAGAGATTAGAGAAAGATACGAGTTTGAAGAAAAAATACAGCCTGATACAAAGAGAAATTCAAATATTATTTTAAATGCCAACCCAAATAACTTGCCTGTACAAGAAGAGACACGTATCGCCTTTGAACAAAATAAAACAATACAAACCCAACAAGACACATTTCAATCATTCTATTCTGGTGGATTAGTACCGAACACTATTGATTCTGATACAGCACTCTATTCTATAGTAAAAAATTATGCATTTATCTGTTCACAAGTATCAAAAAAATATTCTGGCATAGAAACCTCAAGTCCTTGGTTAGACGAATCGTTTGATCCTCAGTTAGATATTTGGGATATTCATGAAATAGAGAGGGCTGCAAACCCAGTATATGTGAAAGCACTCATCCGTACATTAGAAGATAATCCTCAAAGAGTAAATGTTGAAGAAATTAAGCAGAAGACTGACACACTCGCTAATTTCTATACTTCTCCTGCATTTGGTACATAGAAAGTAATAAAAACTCTCCATTTCCTTGTCTGTACAAGCAGTTTTTCATATGCTACACTCAAACAGTATATGCTCATATCCCGATTAGACTCATATATTCGCTATTGTTTTTATTTTATCTTCGCTGCAGTACCTCTTGTAATGTTCCCTACTACATCTGAACTATTTGAACTCAATAAAATGTGGCTTCTGTGGGGAGTGTCTCTTATCATCCTTTTCCTATGGGCTTCAAAGACGATTTTTACCAAAAAATTTATTTTTAGACGAACTCCATTAGATATACCTCTTGCCATATTTTTTCTATCTCAATTAGTATCTACTATTTTCTCTATGGATCCATACGTCTCTTTTTGGGGATATTATTCACGATTTAATGGAGGACTTCTTTCTCTTATCTGTTACATATTTTTATATTATGCATTTGCAAGTAACATCCTGAACAGGGAGAGAAAATATACAATAAAAACAATTGCTGTTTTATTTGCCTCTGGTATTGTTGTTGCTTTATGGGGATTTCCTTCTCATTTTGGATACGACCCTACTTGTTTGGTTTTCCGCCATTCATTAGACGTTTCGTGCTGGACTCAAGCATTCCAACCAAAAGTACGCATATTTTCAACTCTTGGACAACCAAACTGGCTTGCGGCATATCTTGCAGTACTGATTCCTATAGGGATCTCATTTTGTCTTAAGTATTTATTGGATCGTATTAAAACAAGTACTCCACTTAAAAAAATAAAATTGTCTTTAAAACAGATTGTTATCTCTCTTTTCCTCTTTTTCATACCTATCATATTCTATATTGATGTAATCTGGACAGACTCACAATCAGGGTTCTTGGGATTATGGGCAGGACTAGGAATCATGTTTTGTATTTTTCTTCTCCATCTTATTTTCAATACACAACACCGCAATATTTGGAAAAAAAGTATGGTGGTAGCAGGTACTTATACAGCAATATTTATAATAGTGAGTATTATTTTAGGAACACCAATTGATAGATTAAAACAGTTTTCATTTACTCCTTCTGCTCCGGAGGCAAGCTCAACACAACAAACTGAGCAAGATACTGCTCCAGCACTTCCTGCTTTAGAGTACGGAGGGACTGACTCAAGTAAAATTAGACTTATTGTTTGGAAAGGAGCCCTTGATATATTCAAAGCCCATCCTCTATTTGGAAGCGGTGTCGAGACATTTGCCTATGCATACTATGCACATAGACCTGCAGAACACAATCTCACTTCAGAATGGGACTATTTATATAACAAAGCACATAACGAATATCTAAACTACCTTGCAACAACAGGTATTGTCGGACTTGGCTCGTATATGCTTTTTATAGGGTGGGTCATCTTTTTATCTATAAAAAAGATGGTCTTTTCTGTTATAAAGCAGAGAAACAAAAAAATTCAGTCTTCTATCTTACCAAAACACATAATTCTTTCTTCTGCACTATTTGCAGGTTGGGTCAGTATCCTTATCTCTAATTTCTTTGGATTCTCAGTAGTTATCATGAATCTGTTCCTTTTTATGCTTCCTTTATGGATACTTCACCTTCTCAATACTCACTCAGTAAAAAGGGAAAACGAAGAAACTGAGAAAACATATGATTCGGCAAAAATAAAAATGGCAGTATTTTGTATTGGATTTATCATCTTTATTACAGAGATTGTGTTACTCAGATACTGGATGGCAGATAAAGATTATTCTTTTGGAAACAACCTTGATAAAATTGGAGATTACACGACCGCAAACCAATATCTTATCTCTGCCGTACAAAAAAGACCAAAAGAAGATTTATTCAAAGATGAGCTGGCAGTAAATGTTTCTACTCTTGCACTATTGTTCCAAAATGAAGGCCAGGCCACACAAGCTGCAGAGTTTGCAAAACAAGCACAGTATCTATCTGACAGTGTTATTCAAAGACATCCTGAAAATGTTGTGTACTGGAAGTCCAGAACACGAATTATGTACTCACTTGCACAAATTGAGCCGTCATTCTATCCTCTTGCGATCGAAGCAATAGATAAATCATCTGCTCTTGCTCCAACTGATGCAAGAGTAATGTATAACAAAGCATTGCTGTATGAAGAAGGCGGACAACGCCAACAAGCAATAGATATCCTAGCACAAGCAATTACACTGAAACCAAATTATCGGGATGCATTGTATGCAAAAGCTCTTCTTCACACAGAGTTAGCCGATATAATTGCGGCGACAGATTCTGCAAAAGCAACTGAAGAAAGAGAAAAAGCTCGCACTTACCTAGAACTAATACTTAACCATATTATTCCTGATGATACTCAAGCACAAGAACTACTTAATAAAATTCCTTAATATTAGTATTTTATAGCTGTTTCTCCTATTTTGGTTATCATGATATAATCAGGGGAATTTCAGAACGAAATTACCATATGAAAATTGTTACAACACCAAATCCAGTTCTGACAAAACAAGCAGAACCAGTTAAAAAATTTGATAAAAAACTTAAAAAAATAATCTCAGATATGGAGATCACGCTTGCACATACCAGCGATCCTGTTGGTGTTGGCCTTGCTGCACCACAAGTTGATCTTTCATTACGGATATTCCTTGCGAGACCGACAGAGAAAGCTCCTATGATGCATTTTATTAACCCTGTATTAGAGTCTGTAAGTAAGCCAAATATAAAAAAGAAAACCAAGAAGTCTAATGATGAGAAAAAAGTTCTTGAAGGATGTTTGTCTATACCGAATATATGGGGACATGTGACACGACCACAAAAACTAACTCTTTCCTACTACGACTTTAACGGGAAAAAATACATCAACACATATACAGGCTTTATGGCAACTATTATTCTGCATGAAATGGACCATTTAAATGGAGTGCTTTTTACAAAGCATGTATTAGAACAAAAAGAAAAGTTGTATAGATCATATAAAACAAAAAATGGTGAAGAAGAGTTTGAAGAAGTTAACCTTTAATTTTTATTTAGAAGTTGAATATTTCTCTTCTAGAAGGATATCCTCCTCTGGTAGATGTGTACCTGGATTTACATTTGCTCTTTCACGTTCGGAGTATTGATCATCCTTTACTTTTAGGTCTGAACCATCCAAAATTCCCCTATCATCTATAATCTCTGTCCCTGGAGTTGAAAGACCAGAGACACGACGAGTAATATTATGGACTCCGTTAAATATTTCTTTTAAAAGATTAGGATCTGGTTTTGTATGAATTGTACGAGATTTATCTTTTTCCATAATTTAGGTTACAAGTACTTGAGGTTAATGAGCAGTCACCTTCTCTATAATATCAATACTATCAGCATTCGACAAATGGGCAAACCCAGATAATTCAAATCTCCCTCCTTCAAATCCATCTGTTGCTCTTAAACGAGGAAGACTATCTGTATCTATAATTACTTTTGCCTCTCTTAATGACGCAGGATTTAATGATTCTATATGTTCTCGTATTATAGGAGGATAATGTTTGATAGCGTCAAGTACTAATTCTGTAGAATGTACAGATCTTTCATGACGTCTACCTTTTGCATCTATTAGTAACAAATTACCATATGCATCTTGAGCCATGAGGTCAATACCATTCCTCACATCCCACATTAGTATTTCATTTTCATGAGGAGGTGTAGTGTCTGGGTCTTGTGCATAATTTGGTAAATAGACTGTATAGCCCTGTTCGTCAAATGTTCTCATGACTGTAACAAGGGATTTAACACCATTCCACCAACCTTTGTACCCTTGTGCTTCTCCAATTGGACTATTAGCAATATTGTCATGTATTGCAACCATATCGTAGATATTTCCACATTCTTCATCACTTACTCCTGACAAAGAGGCATAAAAAATTGCATGTGCAATTACTGCCTGTGCCCGAGCAGATTTTTCCTTAAGCTCTTCAGGAAATCTATCTCCTTCATCCCTGTCAGTAAAAACCTTGCCTTCTAATGAAAGCGGCCCTAATACTACATGTTTTATCATTTCTCCATAGTGTTGAGAAATACTCCCCTTCTGTACCGACTCCTTTATCTGTTCATTAAACTCTTCACATGCACTCAGAACCTCAGACCATTTTACTTGCCGTCGCAACTCAGGATTAAGAATAACTTCATCCGTTCGTGGTCCAAATGCATTTATTGGATAGCCATTATCAAAAACTGCTTCTGCAATAACAGGAGTCTTGTTAATTATTACACCACTACTTGATTCACTACTTTCTAAATCATCCATACTAATACAGTTTGGGGTTCTTAGCAATCAATTGTCAAGCATCCCATGATATAATTTCATAATGAATAAACTAAAAATTATTTTCTTCGGATCAGGCAGTTACTCAATCCCTGTTATTAAAATGCTTACATCACACGGGCTTAAACTTGTATTAACAACAGAAACTGATGGAGAACTTATTGAGTACCTTGAATCTAACCAAATTCCTTTCCTTTCAACAAAAGTAACAGAGGATAAACAAATCTCTAAAAAAGAACTGTGGAGTAAAGTACAGGATATAAAGCCAGATTTAGGAATACTTGCTTCATTTGGAGCCATCATCCCACAGTATATTATAGATATTTTCCCTCATGGGATATGGAATATTCATCCCAGCCTTCTTCCACAATATAAAGGTCCAAGCCCTATACAGTACACACTTCTGTCTGATGATACTAAAACAGGAGTGACCATTATTACTCTTGACGATCAAATAGATCATGGGCCAATTTTGGCACAAGAGTCTTTGACCCTCAAAGGAACTCATACAACTGAAGAACTAAAACACACACTTTTTGCAAAAGGAAGCGAAATGATTGAGACATTAGTAGAGAAACTAGAAAAGGGAGAAAATATAACATCCACACCCCAAGATCATACAAAAGAAACATGGACAGAAAAGATTGTAAAACAAGATGGGCAAATCAATCTCGAGTCACCCCCTTCTCTAAAAATGCTCGATAAAATGATCAGAGCATACTTTCCGTGGCCAGGAGTATTACTGTACTGGAAAACAAAAAACGGTAAAACGAAAATTGTAAAGCTGTTACCTGAAGGAAAAATCCAAGTAGAAGGGAAAAAAGAGATGCAATACAAAGAATTTGTAAATGGCTATCAAGAAGAGGGAGAATTACTTTTGAAAAAATTAAATCTTATTAGTTAGCAGATGCTTCAGCAATTGCAGCCTGAGCTTTTAATGCATCTTTTTGAATTTTATTCATTAACTTAATACAGTTAGCACAAAGTTTTACTTGTTTCCTAACATGTCCTATCATAATTGTTTTTTTCTGCAGATTAGGTTTAAAGACACGATTAGTTCGTCGCTTTGAGTGCGACACATTGTGCCCGTACATAATTCCTTTGTCACAGTTATCACATTTGAATGCCATAGAGGCTATTATACAAAAACTACGCAGTATTTACAACTTGATCTATAGAAGGTCCATATTCTTGTAATAAATTATTAATTGCCTCACCATCAATTGTTGGCTTTACAAGTTCACTATATATCTCTGAAACAACTCGATTATATTGAGGTCTCTCATGATGTTCTACATACTCCAACCCTTTCAGTAATGACCTTCTTGTAGCGAGTATAACCATTCCTCTTTGTTGATTATTAAAGCTTTCCACTTCTAATGCTTGAACTAAAAAACCTGTAACTTTAGTTGCAGATCGTTGAAAAAACAAGCATAACTCTTCAGGAGTAAAAAAATCCCCACTATTATTTATAAGGATGTCACCAAATGTATCATCAAAGTAACTCTCAGCATATCTTTCCTGTCTGGGCTTATGAATCATGTTTTTAAATTCTTGGCACATTTTATATAAATCAGATTCTACCTTTGGATCATACTCGAGACGTCCCATATTCCCTATTATCTCTTCAGGAACTAGTCTCACTTTAAATGTATTTTGTGCATTCGGATCAAAGTTGGATAGTCCTTCAAAAAATCTCTCAATACTCATAAATAGTTCTCCTCTCTACAAAAAATCTCGCATAGAGCGAGACTTTTTGTAAACATAGAAACGTAAAGTTCTTACTTTAATTCAACTGTTGCACCAGCTGCGGTAAGTTTTTCTTTAGCTTCATCTGCTGTTTTTTTGTTGACTTGACTCATTACTTCTTTTGGAGCTGCATCAACTAAATCTTTAGCTTCCTTGAGTCCGAGAGACGGAACAAGTTCGCGAAGTGCTTTAATAACTTGGAGTTTTTGTGCTCCAGAATCAGAAATCACCACGTTAAATATGGTTTGTTCTTCTCCTGCTGCAGCTCCAGCATCAGCACCTCCAGCTGCTGGTGCAGCTGCTGCTGCAACCGGTGCTGCTGCGGTTACTCCGAATTTTTCTTCAAGTGCTTTTACGAGTTCTGAAAGCTCGAGAACAGACATCTCTTCAATTGCTTTCATTAAATCTTCTTGTGTCATTTTTGCCATATTTTTCACCACCTCTCAGCTATTAAATTTCCAATTTTAATTTACCAATTTCCAGTTTTTTGGGAACTGGAAAGCTAAAACTGGAGATTAGCTTGTTTTTGCTTTTTTCTCTTCAATTGCTTTCAATACTTGTGCGAGTTTGGAGATATTCGCATTTAATACATATACAAATCCAGAAATTGGAGCATTCATACCACCAAGGAGTTTTGCAAGAAGAACCTCTTTGGTTGGAAGATTTGCAATAGCCATTACATCTGCTGTAGAGACTACTTTTCCTTCAAAAATTCCAAATTTAATTTTTGGTAGTTCATATTTTTTTGTAAACTCTTTAAGAATTCTTGCAGCAGAAATTCCATCTTCGTATGCAAATAATGTTGCAGTAGGTCCTTGAAGCTGATCTGAAACATCAATATCTTTTGCTTTTAATGCAAGGTTCATGAGCGTGTTCTTTGCGACTGCAATCTCAGCTCCATTCTCTCTTAATTCACGGCGCGCTTCTTCAAGTTGTTGATGAGTTAATCCTTGGTAATCCACTACATACATTGCAGTTGATTTATCAACTTTTTCCTGTAGTTCACTTAATTCATTTTGGTTTTTAATACTTGGCATATTTATTTAAGATATAAAAAAACGCCCCTGAGGAGCGTTCAATTACAAAAAATCGTAATAGTAAAATCTCCTCGGCAAGATTTATTTTTATACTTGCTGTCTTTGGACTGAGAGAATTGTACCATAGGCAAATCTATACGTCAATATTCTACACAAAAAGTTATTGCACAAGAAAAAACACAGGAGTATAATCCTATATCTGTGGTAGAACAATCATCATTTAGAACAATTGAACAAGATGAAGCTCAACCAGAACTCGAGAAAACAAGAAGGTTCGTAGAGCAAAATACTGTCCCTGCAAGAAAGGGAAGACGTTGCGTAGATGGACGTTATGACAGTACTGTAGATTCAAATACAGGTATGATTTCCCGTCCAGGCGGAGATTTCGGATATGTTATGGCCTTGATGAGGGTAAATACAGAATTAAACTTAGGACTGAGCACTCAAGAATGTTTTGAAGCTATATATGAAGTAGTTACCCGAGATGACGATAATTTTTATATGCATACAGATCATCATGCTGATCCTCTTACTTCTGATGATCACGAAAATACTGATCATCCACTTATCGGCTGTGGTCATGCATCAAAGGCTACAAATGAAGACCTTGCCCCACTCTTTGGAGTTAATGCACAAGACATGAGAGATCTTATTACTTTTGTAAAACAAGCATCTTCTGAGGATGAAAAGATTGTAATTGTAAATCTTCCCGGAGATCACGATGAAAAAGGAGTACTCTCTATTTCTTCAGAAAATTTGTCTGTGCGCTCACAAAATGGAGATACTATGTACTTTCTCTATGATGAAAAAAGAGATAATGATTTTATGAAGGATCTCGTAGAAAAATTAGATATTGATGGATTATCTTTTGATGGATTCAAAAATGCAGCAGATTCACAATTAAATGCAATTTTAGAATTACTTGCAAAAGGTTTGCCTGTGTATTCTGTTACTGGAGACTCACAAAATCCACACGTTACGTTTACTAGCACCGTCTAATTAAATTTCT
The DNA here is from genome assembly GCA_039809365.1 of Candidatus Levyibacteriota bacterium. Classification (GTDB taxonomy): domain Bacteria; phylum Patescibacteriota; class Microgenomatia; order Levybacterales; family GWA1-39-11; genus JBDHUV01. The sequence goes on along the minus strand of JBDHUV010000008.1, from coordinate 741 downwards.
CCTTGAAAATCTGTTCTGTATACCAAATAATATAATAATGGATATCCATACAGTAAGCTCATTTGTCTCTAAAAATATCATCTCAACTAAAGAGGGTCGTAAATGTGTAGACGGAAGATATGAGGATGATGAGTACTCTGGAATGATTGCTCGGGCGGGGGCAGATTTTGGATATGTCATGGCAATGCTGGGATACAACTCAGAGCAAAAACTCAATCTTTCTGTCGAACAATGTGTAGATATTGTATACAAATCTATTATCGATCTAGAGGGAACTTTTTATATGCATACTGACACACATGCTGATCCTACTATCCCTTATTCTATTGGATGTGGGCACGCTTCAAAAGCTATGAGTCAAGAGTATGCGCTCACTTTTGGACTTGATCCTGAACAGGTGCAAAAAGCACTATTACTTTTAAAAGACTCTCCTGAAAGACCTGTTACACTTGTGACTCTTCAAGGAGATCATGCAGAAGAAGGAGTCCTTATCATTAAAAATGAAGACTATACAGTAAATTCAAAAGATGATGAGCATATGTATTTTATTTACGATAAAAAGCGAGATGATCTTTTCTTAAAAGATTTAGTAGAGAAAATAGGGATGGACCAGCTTGTATACGAAAACTTTCAAAGAGTCTCTACTCTTCAATTAGGAGCAACATTGCAGGCACTAGCAAAAGGACTACCCATTTTTGAAGTCACAATTGATGAAGAACACGATATTCAAGTTACAAATAC
>JBDHUV010000007.1:0-19930 GCA_039809365.1 Candidatus Levyibacteriota bacterium | reverse complement strand
CCTTGATAAGATTTTCCATCATCTGTGTTTACCGTGAGTATTCCTTTTTCAGATTGAGTAAAGTCTGCATCTTTAAAATTTGTATTTATAATCTCTGCACCAAAATGTTCTGCCTGTTTCCTCATATTCATCATAAGTTCCGGTCCCATAATTCCTTCAGGAAAACCAGGAAAGTTCTCTACTAGGGTCGTCAACATGAGTTGACCACCCCACTTCACTCCTGCAACAACCAAAGTTTTAAGATTTGCACGAGTTGTATAAATTGCAGCAGTTAAACCAGAAGGCCCAGAACCTATAATTATTACGTCGTATACTGTTTTATCCATGTGAAAGTATTAATATATTGAGGAGATGTCCCTAAGAAAGGACTTCATCTATCGCTTTTTTAAACTCTTCTTTTCCTTGAACACCTACAAATGTTTTAACAGGCTTTCCTTTTTCAAAAAGAAGAACAGTTGGCAAAGACATAATTCCAAATGTACCAGGAGTTTGAGGATTCTCATCGACATTTAATTTACCTACTTTTACTTTCCCTTTATAATCTGAAGCAAGTTCATCAATGGTAGGAGCAAGCATATGACAAGGTGTGCACCAATCTGCCCAGAAGTCTACAAGAACAGGGGTTGTGCTTTTCACAACTTCTGCTTCAAAATTATCATCTGTGTATGTAGTTACGTCCATATGAGCACATACCACTATATCTAAAAGTTGGCTTGCTTGTCAACAACAGAAAAACTGAAAAACTGTATATATGAGAAATGTGTCTATAGAATTTAATCTATCTACTCTCTCAGTATATACAGTCATCAGAGAAAAAAATTATTTCAATTTTGCAAGTTGATCTTCTGCAATTTTCCCTATATAAGGAAGCTTGTACATTTCTCCTGAGTATGCTTTATACATCAGAAATATCCAGAGAATAAGACTTGCTATTCCAATAAGTGGTGCAATCATAAGCCCTAACACCGGAATATACCCTAAGAAGAAATTTAGTACAAAAATACCCCCAAAAAGGATAGTACTTTGCATTGCATGGAAACGTACATATTTATTTTCTTTTTCAATAAGTAACAAAACAATACCGGTAATAGGTCCAAGTAAATATGCTACTGCTCCCATTAGGTTTTGATTTTTAGCGTTTATTTGACTTTGAGCCATGTGAACTTCACCTCCCTTCAGGCAGAAGCAGATAGTGCTTCTTAAGATTATTATACTCAAAAACAGTGAGGATCAACTAGAGTATTTTCAGTTGCTCAGAAGAAAGTGAAGTATCGTCTGGCCAGATAGAGACTGTTCCGTATTTTCCATCATATCCAGGCTGAATAGAGATATCTCGTAATCTTACTTTTTGAACAGCTTTTGCCACTTTTTCATTACTTATCCTTTGTATGTCTTCTATATTTGAATAAAGGAGTATTTGCATCTCTGATCCTAAACTCTTAAGGAGAGTGTCATATGCTCCTTGCACTTTTTTTGTTTGGATACCCACACCATAACTTTCTGACAATATTTCAAGTAATGGAACCATATGGAAAAATCTCCCGTACCTATCATTGTGATCCCAGACAACTCCTTGTGCATCCTTCTGTTGAGTAAAAGATATTCTGTTCTTCCCACTTAACTCACTAATTCTATGGAGCACTCCTACTGTAAGTAACCTTCCACATACAGGACAGACTATTCCTTGCTCTTTTGTTTGTTCGGGAGAAAACATAACTCCACAGTTTCTATGCCCAGTATAATGATATTTCCCTTCTTCAGGATAATACTCTACGGTATATGCAATTTTAAACAGACTGTCACTATCTTTTTTCATTCCATTCATAAGAGAGGAATAGGTAATCTGCTTTTTTATTCGTTCTTTTGTTTTTTGCATTCCCTTATTCTCACGAAGACTTAAAACAGTTGCCTCTCTTCCAATTTTTGAAAGTGAGTGAGCATCTGAAAAAGAGACAATCGATCTCGATTGTAATTCTTCAATCTGCCAGTTCATAACAGGATCTGAAGAAAGACCAGACTCAACAGCAAAAATTGAGTCTGCATACTCTCCAAATGCTTGTTCTAATGAATCATATCCAGATTTTGAGCCGTACAACCCAAACCAGGGAGTCCATACATGTGCAGGGATAAGCATAATTGATTCATCAATTGAAAATAACAGATCACACAGTTTACGAAGAGACAGTCCTAAAATAGGTCTTCCATCAGACGAAATATTAAATCCCTGAGATACGAGCTTTTTATTTACTTTTTGTGCAACCGAAATATTTGGGAAGAAAATAAGGATATGAACTCTCCTCCCTTTTCCAAAATCTGTATAGATAAGACAGACTTCAGTACTTAAAAGAAATACTGGATACTTCTCTTCATTCACAGTATTGTGAATAGAATAAATGCCCTCTTCCACTTCATGTAACTGTTCTTTTATTTCCTCAAACCAAACAGGATGGGTAATATCTGAAGCAGACATAACGTCTATTCCTTTTTTCTTTCCCCACTCTGAGAGTGTAGAAAGATTTATATATTTAGATACTGCTTGGGAAAATCTAGAGTGAAGATGGAGATCAAGTACGAGGTTAGTGTTCATGTCTGCATTAAACCAACTTTATCTACTTCTTGCAATAGCAGTATCTTTCCTTTGATATAATTAAAACATGGCTGATAAAGTTTCAGATATTCTTAAAAAGTTTAATCCAGTAACAGATAAATACGTATCGCGTGAGTTTCAATCGTACGGGTTATATCTTGCAGAAGAGTTAAATGACTACAAACACCGAGCTTTATATATTAAGCTTGCAAAAACAGTCAATCGTGCAATCCTTGAGAAAGCACTTTCTTATGTAAAAGACGCAAATGTAGACAGAAAAGGAGCTCTTTTTATGTGGAAACTAAAACAGTTAAAAGACAGTATCCCACATGAAAAGAAATAACCCTCCTTCTCAATCGTTTGTATCACGGAAGAAACTATTCTTTGCGATACTTTTTGTTATCTCAACGATTGCGCTTATTGTGCCTTTGTTTTTTAAAGACGAGCTTAAACAAGTAGAATCACTTGGTCTTTTAGGAGTACTCTTTATTAATTTTTTCTCGAGTGCAACGATTTTTCTTCCGTCTCCTGCTATGCTCTCTATTCCAATAGCAAGCCAGATTTATAACCCTATCGCAGTAGTAATCTTAGGTTCTCTAGGCTCTTCATTAGGAGAAGTTGTAGGGTTTATTTTTGGAAAATCTACTATTCAAGTACTCAACGGGAAAAAACACAAAATTCTCTACCACCTCAACACCTTTATATTTAAAAAATATGGACTTCCAATTATATTCCTCTTCTCTGCGATTCCTAACCCTGTAGTCGATGGTCTTGGGATTCTTGCTGGAATGGCAGGATATCCGCTTCACAAATTCCTTTTTGCAGTTCTTTTAGGAAGAATCCTTCGGAATATTATCCTGGTAGCTCTTGCAGGAGGATTTCATGTATAGTGTGCCTGAATCTATAAAACAGAAAGTCTATGACTTAGTAAAAAAAGTTCCAGAAGGAAAAGTTACAACATATGGAACAATAGCAAAGAAGCTTAGCATAAGTCCACGAGTAGTAGGAAATGCACTCCACCTCAACGAATCTGATAATGTGCCCTGTCACAGAGTGGTAAATGCAGCAGGAAGAATAGCTCCTACTTTTGGACTGGGAGGTCCACAAGAACAAAAACAAAGATTAGAAGAAGAAGGTATAACTTTTAAAAACGAAAAATATGTAGATTTATCGAAGCATTTATGTACTCTATCTGAATATATTTCCTCGTCTTAAAAGGCTCTTATAAAAACACAAGGCTACTTGCAAAATCCTTATTATGTATGTGTGACAGCTCATTGACGACCTGTCCATTCATCAAATATTTTAGGATTATAAGCAGCTTTCTATAGACAAATTCTTTCCCAACTGATTGTATTTGAGGGATTTTTTAGAGAAATCCCTCAGAAAACTCATTCAAGACAATGTAGGCAGAATTTTCCTGCGTTAGCGGGAGCAGGTGTCCCTACTGCACCTGGCAAGTATTACGATTTATTTTAGTTAAGCCATCGCGGCCATCCCGAAGGATGCTCTTTCAGGTCGCGCAACCATACCCAAAGAGCTGACGTGCTTGTCTCGGGGCACGACTCCCTATCCGCGCATGTTCATGGGATCACTGCGCCGATCCCATTATTCTGAACCTTGTCCAGAACCATTCGGATAAACCGTAATTAACGTGGTGACTTGCAACACCACGGCATGACTGGACAGGATAGGTTCATGTGAGTACAGCATAGACGTGTCATGCTAACGTCCATACCGGCAGAGTGTATTTACGTGCTCACTCTAGCTCAGCACGGCTGACCTTCCCAGTACTTTGACCGGGTTTTCTATGGATACCAAATCAGCAAACATATCCATAGCTTTAGCCCTGTTTAGGAGGCCACCCCTGTCCGGTTCTACCCAGATCAACCTTCAGGAAGACCTGACCGAAATGGGCTCCGATGGTGGAAGCATACCGAGTAGGTAACTCTAACCCCCACCTACTCTTGGGGTGTTTACGGGTCATCCTCCTGCTCGGAGGACCACGGACAGTTATCACCATCCGCTCCTTTCCACTAGAAACGATCAACGCCAACCCCGCCCGTCGACCGGGCGAATGCTACCAAGGAGGAGTTGGCCACCTCCATGGCGAAGCCGTGTACCCGGGTTCCCGGGATCTCCGACTTTTTGAGGCCGTTGACCGAGGTATCCTCGTCCGTGAGGACGAGAATTTCGGGTCGGTATAGTGCCTCCCCACTCTCGATCATACCCCAGATGAAAGCATCAGCCGCTCGAACAGCTGCTGAGATATCCGTGCCCCCACCGTAGAAGTTGCCAGAGGAAAAATCCTTGATGAGGGCGCGGGCTTCTTCCGGTGTCGAGGCGCAGCGAGGGTTGCCCATCTGCGTGTCGAACACCGAGAGGTATAGGACCGCGTCGCCGGAGAGGACGGCCTTGAGGCGGTTCATCACCACCCCTGTAGCTTTCCAGTGCTTCCGGCCACTCATCGACCCTGAGCCGTCGAGCAGGATAAAGATCGCCTGCTTGCGCTCGATTCGAGTGACGCGCTCGCGCACCTGGAGCTGTCCGCTCACCGCCTTATAGAGGAAGTGAGCTGGTGCCTGTTGCCGCATCGCCCATGCGGACTTGGACACCTTGGGAAGCTCCGAGAGAGAACGGATTGGCCTCTGCCGCACCTCCTCACCCGTTGGGTCTTGCTCCAAGCGAACCTGTCGGCGAGCTTGAAGCTTTGTGAACTGATCCAACGTGCGGGAGATGTCGAGCATTGCCCGACGATCCGACCCCTCGACGAGGTCTTCGGCCACCTTGAGGCAGTTAAGCCCCGAATGACCAGACCTCTCGCCGTCGCCTTCCTGTGACTCTTCGACCTGGTGATTGTTTCCGTCCGGATCGAGCATGTCGAGCTCGTCCTCGGAGAGCGAGTCCACCGTGTCGATGGTGTCGTGGAGAGATTCGGCAATCCCTTCTGGCCTCTCGCTTTCGGCGAAGATGGGGAGGGGCTCGCCACCATCGCCGCCACCTTGTCCACCTTGCTGCTTCGAAAGCAACTTGAGCAGGCTCATCGCCTGTTCGAGCGGGCTACCACCGGGAAATTTGGTGAGGTCGACCGCCTGCAAAAAGTCGCAGACATTCGTGTGATACCTCATCGCCTTCTCGGTGAGAGCGGTGATTGCTTCCTGACGATCGGTGGTGTAACCGCCTTTCGGCAGCGACCACCGGCCTCGCGAGTCGGAAGTCGGCAGAGACTCCTCGACACGCTTTCTCACTTGGTCACGATATCCTGACGGCGGGTTGATTCTACCTCCCGCAGCCAAATTGCAGAGATCTGCCACCAAGTCGCGTGAGAACGACTTAAGGCCAACCTCGTTCGCCATCTCCCGCATCTCCTCACCCGAAGGTGAAATGTATGTAGCGGGAGGGGTAGTTCTAAATGTGAATTGCATAATTACCTCCTTTCTCCGCTACACGCGGGTATTTTCAAGGGCCAGCCGCTGAGCTTCAGCAGCTTTCTCGGAAGCTGTGTCCCTCATTTGCTTCCGCCGGTCAGTGAGACCGTCGGTCACTTTGAGGTTTGAAGCTTCATCTTGGAACGCAATGAGACGCCGTGCCACCTGAAGTAGCTTGATCGGCGACCCGTTTGCAGCCGAGAACTCCGAAATGATCGCTTGGAGCTTCTGCTCCGCAGCAATCAGTCTACTCTCGGCCTGAGCCCGCTCGTATGCCGCGTCGAGTTCCGCCTTGAGATTCTCTGCGAACTGCTCCATACCCGGCAGGAAGCACAGATCCAGAAGATCCTGCTTGTCCACCGAGTGGGAGCCGCGCAGAGCCGCAGCGGTCTTGACGATTCCCAGCGCATGAACAGCTGTACGCGGGGAGACAATCTCGCCACTCTCGGACGCCTTAGCCATAACTTCAGCCAAGACACCCTGCGACCCATTGAGGTCAGCACCAGTTAGTTGCGGGGCAACTTTCTGGAAGAGCGCCAGATAGTCAGACGACTTATAGCTTGGCCACTCGACCTTGAGCTGAAGCGGGAACCGCTCCACCAAGGCCGCCGCGGCCGGACCCAAGTCACTAATCTCGTCAGGATCTTTGTTGGTGATAGCAATGATGACCTTCGTCTTCATCGCACACACCTGAGACCCTTTGCGGAGCTTCTTGGCAGTCAAAGTATCCTTCAAAGCCAAGAGAACCGACGCTGGGGCGTCGAATATCTCCTCGAAGACCGCATACGGTTTGACGAGAAAGGAATTTTCCGGGTGATACCGGAGCACCTTCTCGTCCTCCAGAGCACGGAAGTCGAGGCCGCCCCAGAGGGTTGCCTCATCCATGCCCTCACCGAAGGACTGGACGAACACGTTGTCCTCCTCGGTCACGACGGACAGAGCCGCCGTGATCATCTCGGACTTTCCGTGACCGCCCGGCCCCCACAACAGGACGTTCTTGCCGGACTCGATGGCGAGCGCGATGATGCGCGCCATCTGCTCCGAGCGGACAAACCGCTCAGAGAGAACAGACAACATGTTTTCGAACGTTCCCATTTTTTGCTTCTTCCTTGAGCGCCACCCATCACCTTCATTCAGGGGTCAATGGGTGCCTTGCAGAACTCGCAGATTGGGCCGCGAATCACCCTTCAAGAGAAGAGGCGCCGACCCGCCTCTCCTACTTATAAAGCCTGGGTCAGCAGGTTTTGCCATGTTCATGCAGTTCAGCTCATCTCCGGACTGGCCGGAAAGTCAACGCTTTACTACATGCTGACATTTAGTTATATAGTAGCTTACGCTACCAGGGACACTGATCCGTCTCTGTACCCGAGACCACGGGCTCGCTACCCCAGATCAGGGCGTGCGAGCTCCAAAACGCTACGGATCGCTCCGTAACATTCCGGTCCCAGGGCTCCGGCTCCGGCCAATGCCCCACGAAGGCCGTGATGAGAACATAGTAATCCTCATGATCATCTTTTTTAAGGATGACCACAACCTTCGAACACGGCTCAGGTGCACGGTTCTTCACGAACCGACTCAGCCCGAACCGTCGTGGGCGCTGAGCGAATACGATGGTGTCACCAACGCCGGTGGTGACACACACCGTCTCACCGACAAGGCGACCGAAGTCAACCTCCTCGACGAGAAACGTTCTTCCCTGAGCATCGACTTTCGCCAACGCTTCAGGAAGAAGCCGAGCCACATCCCTGTGGATATGGCTATTATGCCGGTCTACGACCGGCTCACCCGAGAGCAATCTCCCGAGCATTTTTTGTCCTCTCTAGACTGCTTATGACAGTCATCCTATGTATAAAGTGAAAATCTAGATTTTAAACATAAAACGACTGCCACAAGGACAGTTAAAAAGAATCTTTAAATACAATCAGTTGTTAAAGAACATATCTCTGTAGCAGAAAGAAGCAATTGAGTACATTACTCAACTCCTTCCACCTGCTACTTGCTCAACCCCTCAAACTTGCGTCTGGGACAGGTAGAGATTTTACAAGCGGAATTGTCTTGTCCTCACAGTCCTCTATATTCGTCCATTCTCTCGCATATCCTCTAACTCAGAGAGTTAGATTTGAAATCAGGATCTATATAAAATATGTAAGTAAGGCGTTCTCTCATTTACATGCACAGAGTCGCTTTTGACTCAAGCATCTGGATGGTTACTTGCCAGTTCTTGATTGACTTATAGCAATCAAGTTTTATATGTATAAATGTGCGATTCTGAATGAAATGAATCATTCAAGAATTATCGGCATTATAAGACTTATAGTTTTTATTGTCAAGTCTTGGTGATTATTTACTTATAACATGATTAATGACACATTTATAGCTATTTTTGTATATAAACTTTGTCAATTGTGGTATATTTGTCACTTGACTATGACAAATATATTGACAAATTACATAGATAATGATAGTATTTTATAAAAGATTGTCACTAAAAATCTTTAAAGTATGGTAAATGTATTACAAAATTTTGGATTATCAGGCACAGAAAGTAGCTTGTACGAGATTCTTTTAAACCTGGGAGAGGTTCCTGTAGCTGAAATTATTAATCAATCTGGACTCAAACGACCCACTGTATATAAAGCTCTCTACTCACTTGAAAACAAAGGACTGGTAAGTTCAAGAGATTTTAAGAAAAAAATTCATTTTAAACCTGAATCTCCTCTTAAACTGGTAGAACAGGTAGAAAACACCTATGCACAAGCTCAACAAGTGAGGAATACACTGCAAGTAGCAATTCCTCAACTTCTCTCTGCATATACACTCTCTACCCAAAGACCAATTGTGAAAGTATATGAAGGAATTGAAGGTATGAAAAAAGCACATTTAGAAGAGATATTACCTGAAAAAAAGGAAATCCTTGCGTATGTACTTATAAACGAAGAAATAGATCATAAACTAGATGATTTTTGGAAGAAATATTACCGTATTAGAGTAAAAGAAAATAAAATGTTTGTCAGATCAATTACTCCAAATACAAAAGCTGGAATTGCGTATAAAAAAGCAGACTCTGAACAATTACGAGAGACTCGCCTCGTCCCATTTGAAAAGTTCCCTATAAACATTGAAAAGAATATTGTCGGGAATAAAGTTGCATATTTCTCTACAACTCCAGAAGGAAAGCTCATTAGTACTATTATTGAAAATAAAGAGATCGCAAACGCTGAAAGGTCAATTTTTGAGCTTGTATGGAGTGCATCAGAAAAATTTAATGAATAATTATCTCCAATCGATATCTCTTGGTTTTGTCGCATGAATTACCAACTCTTTTAATTGTAATTCACGATTCCCTTCTTCATCATAATTAGTTATTAAATACGTGTTTACATCCTCTGGCGGAGATATTTCAAAACCCACCGACTGTAGTAATGCGAGTATTTCTCCTCTACTAGGAAAATATCTTGGAGGGAAATCTCCTCCATCAGAGCGAGTATCGCTAACCGTTCCAAAAGGAACCTCTGGATGTTGCTCATGATATCTTCTAATTGCTGTTGCATATGGGTCAACTTGTGTATCAGGTATTTCAATCATTAATTCACCTCCTGGTGAAAGTAGTTGAAAAATAGCCTCACATACACTCTTTTGATCTAATGTATTATTTATTTCATTGAATGTATGCCAATTAAAAATTACATCACTGAAATATGTTGGGGTAAAAGGGGTTCCATCACTTCTGTAATTTACATAAGGACTATTCTCTATATCAAAAAAATCATAGATATTTACATGTGGATATAGTTCTTCCCAATTTTGGATTAAATTTTCTATTGTTGGATAAAGAGAAAGAAAATCCCCTCTTGCAGCTATATATTTTCTCCTTGCTTCTCCGTCATCTGTTATGATTCCTCCTTTTACTATCCCTTCTCCTCCTAGTTTCTGTAATGCTGGATATGATAAATCAGGAGACGGTCTTTCCCCGCGTAACCCTGCTCCTTCGTCTCTGAGCCTTTCTTCTCCCCTATTGAGCATCTCCTGGCTTAAGTCAATACCTAAAACATTATATCCTGCCCTTGCAAGCATTCCTCCAATCCTTCCTTCTCCTGTTCCTAAATCTAATATGGTTCGTGGTGGTGTAGGAACCATTCCTGGTTCAAAAATAAGACTTTTAGAACCAGATAGCTTGTCATCTATTATCCCATCCTCTTTTAGTCGTTTTATTGTTTCTTCATACTCTAAGTTCCTATTGTTCGCACGAGTCAAAAATGCTTTAAGAGATTGGTATGTATCTGCTGTAATATGCTCCCACTCTCTTAAGTCTTCTGATTTATCATAATCACTTTCCTTTACTGATATAAGAGTAGGTTGATCCCAACTTTTAACTCCTTTTTTAATATTTACTAACCTCTGAGCAAGTTTGATTGTATTCCTTAAATTATCGTCCCCTCCTTCACTAAACAGAAAACCAGTGAATGCTACTTTGTCATACAGATCCATAGGAACTAGATCATTATATGAAATTACTACTACTGGCCGTTCATCTTGAGGAATGTCTACCCAATATTCCCTTAATAAATTCCAGTACTGATCTCTATCTAACTCCAAAGCATGTGAATGAGGAACGTCTACAACTACAATATCTGAGAGATCACCCTCTTTCCCAAGAAGAGACATACTGTAAGACATTTTGATAGAGTCTGAATCGAGGAAGTTTCCCTCTTTTAAAAAATCAAATCTAGACTCATCTGAATCAACGTGTTGTATTACCCGTACGCTCGGATGTTCTTCTTCTTCATATTCTTCAGAAAATAAATACTTATCTAAAATGGGGAGATATTCATTCACAAATATATCGAAAGATAGTGTCTCAGAGCCTACTTTTTTAAATTGCTCATACATATATCCCATTCTTTTTTCAAGTTCCTCAAGAGAATGTATTGTAGTATAGGAACCAAAAACTAAAATAGTAGCACTCTCACCTTTTGCTATATGTGATGCTGCTTTCAAATATTCATTTGCCTGACTTCTCATATTGGATTGAGCAACTGCAGGAATTAGCTGTGTGTTTTTGAGTTCTGAGAGGGCGTCAGCAACAACTTCGACACATCTATCAGTTTGCTCCAGTATCTCCACATAAAGAGATGCTAGATACTCTGTATCTGGGTTGTTTTGTAACTCTGTATAGATATCTATCAGTTCACTTTCATTTTCTTTCTCACTTGTATGTGGATCGTTAAATATTGCTTCTTCTTTTCTATCTGAAAATTCATTATTTAAATTACTTTCATTCCCATACACACTATCATTTTCTCCAAATTCACTCATATAACTATTGTAATGAAAAAAAGATTAAGAAAGCAAAAAGAATTAATATACTAGACTTGTGGAGTTTCAGGTGTCGCTGGAGACTCTGGCATCTGTGGTTCAGCTGGTGTCTCTGGAGCTTGTGGAACCTCAGGCATTGGAGGTGGGGTCATTGGATCTGGCACTGGATTTGGATTCTCAGTAGGTGGAGTAACAGGATTCATTGGATCTGTAACAGGAGGTGTTGGTGGAACTGGGGGTTGTGGAACAGGAATCTCTGTTGATGGAACTTCTGGAGCTTGTGGTACTTCAGGCATTGGAGGTGGAGTCATTGGATCTGGTACTGGATTTGGGTTCTCAGTAGGTGGAGTAACAGGATTCATTGGATCTGCAACAGGAGGTGTTGGTGTTCGATCACCTGGCATTGGATTTGGATTTTGTGGATTATTATTGTCCATTGGTATATTTGTAACATACTTCGTTTTGATATGTCAACCCTTCCAAGATATATTGCTTTTTTTTACGCGTATTACTCTTTTTGTTTGCCTTGCATAGAAAACATTTTCTGTATTTCAGAAAGTGTGGTAACATCTTCAGGTTTTCTATCGTTACGGAATTTTTCAAGTCTTGGGAATCGTAATGCATACCCTTGAACATCAACGTCAAACGCACTCCCTGATTTTGAGGACTTCATTACTCTTCCAGCGGTATGTATTGTAGATCTTGTTATCTCATCTGCTTTTATCTCTACTACTATCTCAGGTTCTATCCATACATCTGGAGTGAGCTGTTTATCCACTACATATAACGGAGGCTTTATATCTGCTTCAAGCTTTTTCCCTTGTATTGCAAGAGTTTTCCATTCATTGTCTGTAAGCCCTGTACCAATTTTTGCAACAGTTACATACTGATCAGCCTCAGTATCATAAATTCCTATCAAAAATGCCCCTATGCCAAACGCTGTCCGTTTCCCTTGCCCGAAATAATATCCCATGATAAGACAGTCAATCGTATCATCAAGATGAGCAGAGTATGATCTCTTAAATTTTATCCAGTTCCATCCACGTGCTCCTGCCTGATATGTACCATCTAATTTCTTTGCTACAATTCCTTCTAACCCGCGTGAGATAGCATCATCAAAAATTCTCTCTATCTCTTCACCAGTTGATGCAGTATATTTTGTTGAAACTTCAACTGTTTTCCCTTTTTTAATATGTTTTTCAAGTAAATCATGTCTTTGGGTATATGTTTTATCTATTAAACTTTTTCCGTTTAAAAACAACATGTCAAAGCAAATAATTTTAAGCGGAAGCTCTTGTGCTTTCTCTTCAATACCATGTTTCCTTTTTCTTTGTGTTGTTATTTGAAAAGGGAGATTCTCTCCGCTTTGGGTATCATACGCAATAGCCTCTCCTTCAAAAATGACTTCTTCAATATCAAACTGTTTTTTGATCCCTTCTACTACGTCAGGATACATAAATGTTACTTCTTCAAGATTGCGCGTAAAAAGCTTTACTTCTTGAGTAGATTTTTTATAATGTCCTTGTAATCTAAATCCGTCTAATTTTTCTTCTATTGCACACTCCCCTATTTTTTCAATAATTTCATCTCCTGAAGAAAGTCTTTCTGCCCGAGCCATGAGAATAGGACTAAAAACAGAAGGTTTTACTTTTTCAAGACCTTCTACTCCTTTTTCTTTTACAATTTTTGCAATATATCCAAGATCTGGATGAGCATTAAATGCACGTTCTATGTCCTTTCTCAAGGATTTATCTTGTGCAACCATCCACGATAAACTATCCAAAACCGTCATGTCTGAAAAACCAAGCCTCATACTTCCCACAGGAATACGGGAGACAAACCTCGCAGAAAGAGGATCTACGGATTGAAGAAGTGTAGCGAGTTTTTCAATTTTTATATCAACAGAGCCAACACCTGAGATAGTTGCTATTGTGTGAAGAGCATCAAATACTTGTACTACAGAAAAATGTTTATCAATTTTTTTCTCTGATGCAAAATATGACGCAACCTCTCCAATATCTCCTAACTCTTTAAATTTTCTTGCAGCTTCTCCATTTTCAAGTCCATATGCACTATCTATTGCTCGTAAAACCATTTTATCTGCCATTCCAAACTCCAGAGGCACATAAATAGGAGCTACTCTCCCTTGCAATAGATAGACCATTTTATCTACACTCTGTACATCAGATTTGTCCAGTAACTCAGCAAGCACTGTTGTAATCTCATTTCTTGAAGTAATATTTTCTAATTTTTCTAAATACTGGGATAATTCTTTAAAAAGCATATTTTTTTAATCTCTATTGTGCCATCACATATTTTACACCTTTTGTTTTTCCTTGTTTTTTTAATATTCCTTTTTTTACTAAATCCTGTAGTTCACGTAAAACTGTGTCTTCAGATACCATAGGAAATGTTGAAGAAAACATTTTATTTTCAAAATATCCTACTTTGTGAATATACTCGATTACTTTTATCTGCCGTTCAGAGAGCATAACAGGACCTCCTAATTTTTGCTTGAGCTTAGAATCAATAGAGATTGAGTCTATCTGTGTTTTTATTTTTACAAGCTCTGCTGCCATTACTTCAGAAAAGTATGTAACCCATTGAGTCAAATCTCCTTTGTTTTCTTGGACACTTTGTAACGCAGTATAGTAGGCAACAGGGTCTCTATCAAAATGCTCTTCTAGAGAGAAAAACTGTCTAATATCATACCCTTCTTTAAAAAGAACATACGTAGATAATGCTCTTCCCACTCTTCCGTTTCCGTCGAGAAATGGGTGGATTCTCACAAACTCATAATGCACAACTCCAGCTTTGAGTACTGGGTGCATCTCTTTTTCTCCTGCAATAAATAATAAAAGATCTTTCATTTGCCAGGGAACCTCTATGGATTTTGGTGGTCTAAAAGAAATATCTCCTGTAATACTATTTCTAATAACAACTTCTTTTTTTCTATATGCTCCAGCTAACGCTTCATCGAGCACTCCATGGACTACTGTTTTATGTAGTTTTAAAATAAAATCTTCGTCTATTGTCTCAGTCGTATCCTCTGCCATTGACTCAATTATTTTTCTGTAGTTAATTACTTCTTGAACATCTCGTTCTCTTGCGACGACTCGTTCTCCATCAATAATTTTTTGGACTTGAGTAATACTCAGTTCATTTCCTTCAATATGAGTACCATAATGAGTAGTACGCAACAGTGCCTCTTCTTGAAATTTTTTCTCCCAATACGGAAGTAACGGAGCATGCTCAATAACTTCTTTGGCAGCGTCTATTGCGCCTATGTTGCGAACTATTTTATTTGTTATGGTAAAACTAGGTTGATACATACAAAACAAACACGAATTGAAAAATTAGGACTCTCCTTGTATTATACCAATATGGCCAAAAAAACAAAGAAATCTTCTCAAGAAGATAAAAAAAAACTACACATCGAGATAGTAAGACAGATGTTAACACTTGCAACCTCGGGATTTGGACTTGTTTCAGCACTTGCCTGGAATAGTCTTATCCAACAGTTTGTTGCAACATATGTCAAAAGATGGCTCCCTGAGGGAGGACAACTCTTTTCTCTTTTAATTTACGCAGTAATAGTGACAATCCTGGCTGTATTTGTTACACTCCAGTTATCTAAATTACTGAGGACAATTGATCCTGATACTGCGTCAAAAAAATAACTATTCTTCATGCAACTTGCAACAATTACGCTTACCCATTTTCGTACATATACCCGTCAAACATTATCTTTCTCTCCACTCACTATTATTGTAGGAGAAAATACGGTTGGAAAAACCAATATTTTAGAAGCAATACATATGCTATCTACTGGAAAAAGTTTTCGAGCAGACAAAGATGTAGACACTATCCAATTTGGGTCAGATTTTAGCAGAATTGATTCCACATTACAGGACGATAACTCTACTGTGAAAATGTCAGTCCAATTAATTAATAATTCTTCAATTTTTCACAAAAGATACTTAATAAATGGAGTGGGGAAAAGGCTTATAGAGTTTGCATCATTTTTTTGTTCAATTATCTTCTCTCCTCAAGACTTAGAGATTATATCTGAATCGCCTCAAATGAGAAGAAAGTATGTGGATGGGCTACTCTTTGCCACCTCCACAGAATACAGGGTTTCTCATACAACATACATGAAGGCACTCAGACAACGGAACAAGTTATTAGGACTAATCAAAGCAGGTAAGCGGCAGTACAGGGCAGACGAGTTTATTTATTGGAATAATCTTTTATTAGAACACGCAAAAACAATATATAGACAGAGACAACAGTATATTGAGTATGTAAATGCAGCACAGCAACAAATTTACCCTCTTGAACTTTCCTATGATGCAAGCCTTGTAACGCCTAAACGTCTTGAAAAATATAAAGATGCAGAGCTAGCAAGTGGAGTAACACTTATTGGTCCTCAACGAGATGATATTATTATCCAGTTTCCAAACACAGACCGTCTTATTCGGGAATTTGCTTCAAGAGGAGAACAAAGATTAGCAGTATTACAACTTAAAATATTTGAACTTGAATACGTAAGAAAACACACAAACACTCAGCCTATTTTTCTTCTTGATGATGTTTTTTCAGAACTAGACGCAAGTAATATTGCTCATATTGTACAGACTTTACCAAAACAACAAACAATTATTACTACTACCCATATTCAAGATATTCCTAAAAAAATCCTTTCAAAAGCACTCGTACTTAATTTACCTGAAGATTTAAAAAATAGTTAAGCAATTGTTGTCCCTATAAACTCTTTACCAGAGAGGTAGTTATCTACATTTTCTAAATCATTCCCTTTCATTATAATGACAGTTAGTCCAAGTTCTTGAGCTTTTTTCGTAGCAATAGGGTCAAATGGCACATTCATTCCTGGAGTCCATTTTTCTCCAACTAATTTTTGAAAGTCAGGCCAAGAGATATCTTGTATAGGGGTGGCATCTGCATTTTTACGAGGATCGTCACTAAACACTTGTTCTATATTGGATAGATTAAGAATAGTCTCGACACGATAATCTCCACACACCATTGCAGCACAATAATCTGTTGACCATCCTGGCCTCCACCCTGCTCCAACAATTACTTGCTCAGTGACTTTTCGAATGATATCAAACTGCTCAAGAATAACTGGATGAGCAATATCTCTGAAAATAGTTCTCACAAGATGAGCATTCAAACGAGAAGCATGAATACCTAACCAATCTAAATCATCTGGAGTAAGTTCTTGATCGAGTATTGTACGCCCAGCATCCCGATAATCACGAGCTGTCTGTCCTCCTCCTACTACAATAAAAAACTGAAGATTTGGATTCTGGGCAATTTTTTCTCTGATAAATTTATTAAAATCTGAAAGGAATGCAGTGTCTATACCTGTGGAGGGGACAACGAGAGACCCTCCGAGAGAGATCACAATTTTTTCTTTGTAGGGATGATTTTTAACCATGAAGAATCACTAATTACTGCACCACAGAACACGATATCAAATGCACACAAAAAAAGCAATGATAGATCATTGTACAAGGTAATTTTATTTCATTGACAAATATTAACAAGTAATTTATAGTAGTTACATGGCTACATCGACTCGATCTGCAAAAAAAACAAAGCCTGTTATTGTAGAGCAACTCAAAAAGATAAATACCCAACAATTATTATACGTTGTACTGCTCATCGCAGTATTCTTGGTAGGATATCTTCTTGCAAGAGTCCAAAGCTTAGAAGAATCAAAATCATCACCAACTCCGAGCACAGCAAATGCAGTTGCAGATCCTAATCAACCTGCAGCAAAAGTTGATGTTGCAGTAGGTTCTCTTCCTCCACTTGGAGATAAAGATGCTCCTGTTACTCTTATAGAGTTTTCTGATATGCAGTGTCCTTTCTGTCGTTCATTCTACACAAGTGCTTATCAACAAATTAAGAAAGATTATATTGATACTGGAAAAGTAGTCATGTACTATCGTCATTATCCGCTTTCCTTCCACCCTGCTGCACAAAAAAGTGCTGAAGCATTAGAGTGTGCAAATGATCAAGATCGTATGTGGCAGTTTCATGATTTGATGTTTGATAAACAGCAAGCTCTTGATCCAAGTGGGGGAACTGTTGAATACACAGTCGATGATATAAAAGCATGGGCAGCAGAGTTAGGAATGAATACAAGTCAATTTAACGAATGTCTTGATACTGATAAATATGCTGATAAAGTTGCTTCAGATTTAGCTGATGGAACTGCAGCTGGTGTAAGCGGAACTCCTGCATTTTTTGTAAATGGTACTTCACTGGTAGGAGCACAGCCATATGAATCATTTAAAGCAATCATCGATCAGGAACTCGCAAAATAAAGAGCATTTTCTTTCCTCTGCCTTGTTTATCTTCAAAACGCAGGTATTATCAGTAGATTTTCTTAAAAAAAGTATTGGTATTGCACTCATATATCTACTTGTATCAAGTATTATTAACGAATTTGCTATTTACTCAAATATTTTCTCACAACAATTTACTCTCTTATTAAAATTGAAAATATCTGGGCTCATGTTTTTAAAAACACTGGGCATGTTTGGCTCAGTTCATACACTACTCCTTTTAAGCATTGCACTCGTTGTCGGGATAAATATTATGCTCGTAACCAGAAAAATTGCATATCTACGATTACAAAAAACTCTTCAATGGACATTTGGAGCTGGAGTTATTAGTCTTGCTTCTGCTGGTTGCCCAGGATGCGGACTCTCTTTGTTATCGATTACAGGGCTTACCCCTGCTATCCCAGGTCTTCCATTCCAAGGAATACTGTATCTCACCATTATATTCAGTATCCTCATCATGAGCAGTATATATAATGCTCATATGCTTGGAAAGTTTAGCTGTGCAATTCCACAACCAAAATAGTTTATTTTTGACAGGTTAAACAAATAAATGTTGCCCTTCCAGCCAACACTATCCTTTTTATTGTATCTCTACAATTTTTACAACGCATATCCTTTCTTCCATATACTTTAAAATATTCTTGATATGTACCGTCTTGTCCAAGTGCATTCACAAAATTTGTATCACTTGCCCCACCCTGTTTTATTGAGAATAATAACAGTGAATGGAGTGCTTCGAACAATGTTTTAAGCTCTTCTTTTGTTAACGAGTTCCCTAAACGTCTTGGATCTATTTTTGCTTCATATAATGCATCATTTGCATAAATATTTCCTATCCCCCCTATTTTATGCTGATCAAGCAGTATCGTTTTTATAGGTGAGGTACTGTTCCTCACTAGTGAAGAGAAATATTCAATACTTAAACGATTTGTTCCTTCTCCAAATGGTTCTGGACCAAGAGATCTAAAAAAAGGAATAGATTTTATTTTATCGTGAGGAAGAATATGTAACCATCCAAATCTGCGAATATCGTTATAAAAAAGAGATGCATTGCCATCCAGTGTAAAGAGTACTCTTGTATGAGTATTTGGTAGTTTTTTTACTTTTTGAGATAACATTATTTCCTTTGTTTTATCTCCTTGATAAATAAGCTGGCCTGTCATTTTTACATGCACTGCAATTACATACGTATTGTCTAGTTTAATAAGTAAACCTTTTCCTCTCCTTTGCACTCCTATCACCGTACTTCCTATTATGTTTTCAGTAGATCCAGTAACACGAAGTGGGTCATATATCAAGACATTTTGTATTGTGTGTCCTTTCAGATGTTTATCTAAACCTTTTTTAATTGTTTCTACTTCGGGAAGTTCAGGCATGCAGACATTGTATCACAGGCAATTGAAACTCAAATAATGGGAAGATATAATAGAATTGCTTGGTGGGAGATAGGAGGAAAACCATGCATCACCTGCTAGTTGTCACTGGCAACCCTTGGGCAATAAGAAATGCCCTTGACAGGTACTCAATTCCTGCATCATTAAGGATGCTATTGAGAGGAAGAGACTACAACCATTGTTGCAGCCGAGGAGAGTGTCAGGTTCGACCGTACTCGCCTCAACAAACCCAAGAAGCAAAAGTGCTCTTGGAAGCACTCGGTTTTAAAGTGAGGGTCGTACAAATAGACCCTACCGATCCGTCTAAGGTCACTGAACTGAAAACAATCGTTGTTGTCTAAGACAACTTCTCTCCCACCTCTTATCGCGCCTTTGGGAAGTCTCAGAGGCGCGATTTCCCATTTTCTATTGGATAAGTTTTTTCATTGAAGTATTAAAATGCTCTGTATCAAATTTTTGTGCCTGCTTTCTACAATCATCTGGCAATATTTTTATTTCCTCTCGCTTCTTTATTATTTCATTCAGCTTTTCAGGAGTGTTAGGAGTATAAAATAGTCCTGTTTTTCCTTCTATGACAGTTTCTTGCACACCTCCACTTTTATATGCGATAACTGGAATTCCTATCCCCATTGCTTCAACTGGAGTAATACCAAAATCCTCATTATATGAAGCAAAGATATATGCTTTTGCGTTCATCATTAACTGTAGTTTTTCTTCATCTGAAACTTCACCTACAAACTCAATTCGAGATCCTGCCACTCTACTTTGTTCTTTTAGCTCATCTGAAAATCCCGCAAATCCTTTCCCAAAAATCTTAAGGTTTTCCTC
>JBDHUV010000006.1:0-23720 GCA_039809365.1 Candidatus Levyibacteriota bacterium | reverse complement strand
AGTCCAACAGGATAGACCCAAGATCCTGTGAGGTTGTCTTGGACCCCACTTTGTGAGCTTACCATCCAGTTGTAGAAGACCTCAGCCACATTGTGGCCAGTCTCTTCAACATAGATAGCGTTGCGCACATCGACAGGAGGCTTGGCTTCTACAGCCTTGAAGTTGATGATCCACTCATTGAGTGATCGATCAACATCCTTCTCGACCCGATTCTCGTTTCCGAAAAGAGTAGAGAACTGGGCAAGAACTGAGTAGTACAGACCTGGTTTGTCCAGGTCCCCAGCAACGTTTACGTCTGCTGGGTGGAATGCAAAGAACTTATCGTCTCCGACTTGGATTTGTCCGCTCATCATCTCATAGACGAGCAGACCGTTGGTGACGTACCAGCCGTTGTTTGGATCACCGTTTGGATTGGTGATCTCCATGCGGCTCTTGTCGTAGTACTGAACCAGACGCATCCCACTCGGGGACTCTTCGTATGGTTCGTACGCCGAACCGATGGGGTTAGGACCCCACATCCAAGACCGAGTGACCTGCCCATCAAGGACAGGTTTGTCAGCCTCTCCCCAGACCTTATCAAAGGCCTGAGAAGCAGAAGGTGTTGCAGAAGCAACACCCGCGAAGAAAGTTAGTGTCATTGCCACTGCAAGAAGCAGTGACAGAATCCTGGTGCGCACTCTTGCGCTCCTTTCAAATAAATGAAAAAAGAGACGAACGAATGGTTCCTTTCTACCGCAAAAATGCGGACTTGTAGATTAGTTTTCAAAGAACGGACTCGATTATACCATATCCTGGAGATAATACTATACTTATAGTAATTATCTTTATTGAATAATATAGATTTATAATCTTAATTTTGGTAATGTATCTATAAATCTTATAGTTATTGCGCATATCAGATGTATTCAAATATGCAAAAGTTATAGTGTTACAAAAAACAATTCTGTATAATAGGTGAGTATATGGCAAAAGTACATCTCTCTGTTGTTATCCCCTCATATAACGAGATGGCAAATTTACAGAAAGGGACACTCGATAAAGTTAAAAAATATCTAGATCATCAAAAATACCCTTATGAAATTATTGTTGTTGATGATGGATCTACAGACGGAAGTAGAGAGTTTGTTGCTCAGTTTATTGAGAATAATCCATATACACAGCTTATACAGAATAACCATACAGGAAAAGCAGGAGCAGTTACTGCAGGTATGCTCAAAGCAAAAGGTGAGAATGTGCTCTTCACAGATATGGACCAAGCAACTCCGATTGAAGAAGTAGAAGATTTACTTCCATTTATAAAGAAAGGATACCAGGTGGTGATAGGTTCGAGAAATGAAAGGAAAGGGGCTCCTTTATCTCGTAAATTTATGTCAGCTGCAAATATTACGCTCAGAAAAATTATTGTTGGCCTTCCTGATATTAATGATACCCAGTGTGGATTTAAATTATTTACTCGTGAATCATCTCAGTATATTTTTGGAAAAATAAAAAAGATTCATAATGGATTCAGAACTATCAAAGGTTCGGCAGTTACTGCAGGATTTGATTTAGAACTTCTTCTTCTTGCAGAAAATAAGAAATTTACAATTAAAGAGGTCCCTGTTCGTTGGTTATACGTTGAAACAAGAAGAGTAAATCCTATCAATGACTCAATTAATGGCTTACGGGATTTGTTTAAAGTGCGATACAATAAACAGAAAGGTATATATTCATAAGCCTTACGTATGGTATGACAAGATTTCTACTTCCTGCATGGATTGTCGTTAGTGTACTCTTATTTCTCTATTCATTTACGCAAGTAAGTTTGAGTCTTGCACTCAATAAATCTCCTTTTTTGTACTCAATCCAGCAAACATTTCAATATATTGGATATTTTAATAGACCACTGTCTGTAGGAATATATGGAGTAATCCTTATATTATTGTGGATACTTTACGGTACAACAATATATTTCGTATCTAAAAAGAAAATAAACGCAAAAAATTTAGGTATAATTATTCTTTGTGTTGTTGGTATTCTTACATTTTCATATAATGCGTTTTCTCATGACATTTTTAATTATATTTTTGATGCAAAAATTGTAACGTATTATCAGGAGAATCCGTATCTTAAAAAAGCATTAGATTTTCCAGGAGATCCGATGCTTTCTTTTATGCAATGGACACACAGGACATATCCATATGGTCCTGTCTGGCTTGCAGTGAGTATTCCTTTTTCCTACGCTGGACTCCAGTATTTTCTTATAACATTTTATCTTTTTAAACTACTAGCTACTATCAGTTTTCTTGTTACTGCATGGTTTATATACAAAATAGTTGAGCTGCAGAATAAAAAGTATGCCTTACTTGCTACGGCTTTTTTTGCATTAAACCCGCTGATGATAATAGAGTTTCTTGTATCATCACATAATGATATTTTGATGCTTACACTTGCTGTCATATCTGTGTATTTATTACTCAAGAGAAAGATTATTAATTCTGGTATTTTGTTTTTACTCTCTGTAGGGGTTAAGTACGCTACTGCTTTTCTTGGGCCTATGATGGGTATTATGCTTTTAAAGCCACAATATTTTGAGAAAGCAGTGTATATAGGAATAGGAAGTATGATTGGAGCAATTATTGCAGCGTCAATAAAAAGTGGGAATTTTCAGCCATGGTATTTTTCTTATGTAGTAGTACTTGCTGCACTGGTTTCGTTTAAAAAATATATAGGAGTTCCTGTAGCTTTATTCTCATTTTTTGCCTGTCTGTATTATATTCCCTATCTCTATACAGGGTCATGGGACAGCCCAATTCCTACTATTCTTGCATACGGATTAAGCATTGCAGTTATCTGTTCAATTATTGTATATGCATACTTTATTTTTATGTCGCTTAGAAAGCGGAGTAAGGTATAATAATAGTATGAGGCTTTTGAAAAATCCCCATTTCCCATTCATTGCATTAGTTGGAGTATATCTCATTTCTCGTTTTATCAATCTCACAGTTTTGCCAATCTTTACAGATGAATCTATCTATATTTATTGGGCAAAGTTGATTGAGTCAACACATTCCCAGTGGTTTGTCTCTCTTACTGATGGAAAACCACCGTTACTAGTATGGATGACTGCTTTTTTCCTTACTATATTGCCTGACGGGTGGTATCTTATTGCTGGAAGATTGCCTGCAGTATTGGCAGGAGCGGTGAGCGTTGTGAGTATATATTATCTTGCAGAGTTATTATTTAGCAATAAAAAAATTGCTATTATTAGTGCAGCATTATATATACTATTTCCATTTGCGCTTTTGTATGACAGAATGGCACTTTTTGATCCGCTCTTATCTTCAACACTGCTTGCATCAACATATTTTGCAGTAAAAACTGCAAAAAAACCTACTGTATTTTCAGCTGTTATGTGGGGATTTACATTAGGACTTGCATTTTTATCTAAACCGACTGCTATTACTTTTTTTGGGTTATTACCCGTAGGGTATTTGTTGTTTTCATTTACACGAAAGAAAGGAGAGTGGAAACGAGTGTTTGCTTTAGGGATACTTGCGCTTGGTATTGCACAGATTATTAATAATTTACAGAGAATCTCAAGTGTATATTTTATGGCCGGAATAAAGAATTCTCAGTTTCAGCAGCCAATTGAGGAACTATTAAAAAATCCTTTTGCCCTGATGTTCTCAAACCTCAATGGATTTTTTATTTGGATCGAAGCATATTATACAGTCCCAGTGTTAGTTTTAGGAATTTTTGGAATAGGAATATTATTGTTTAAAAAAACAAGAGTAGGAGTATTATTACTGATATTATGGCTTGTACCAATCTTTGCTCTTGCAATAATAGGGAGGGAGATTTTCCCCAGATATATACTTTTTACTGTTCCGTATTTCCTTCTTGCATTAGCATATTGTCTTTACACCGCATATGTACACGCAAAGAAAATGGGATGGATTGTCATTGTTGCAAGTATCCTTGTCCTTATTCCTTTATTAAGAATGGATTATTATTTACTTACTTCTCCTGAAAAAGCTTCTCTGCCTCAGACTGACTATAATCAATTAATTGCGACTCATCCTTCAGGTTACGGACTTGATAGTGTATACGGATATATAAATGAGGATATTTCTCAAGGAAAACACGTCACCCTTGTGACACAAGGGACATTTGGGCTATATCCCTATGCATTTATGCTTGAGTATTGGGATAATCCGAATGTTACAGTCCTTCCTCGATGGCCACTTGATAAAATTGACGATGAGATATACCAAGAAGCTAATAAAAATACAGTCATAATTATTTTAAAAGAACATGACTCAATTCCTGAACAAATGCCTTTAAAACTTATTCAAAAAATTGAAAAGCCTGGAGGTAAATATCCTATTCTTGTAACAGAGCTTAAGTAAAATGTTAAAAAAAATATTTTATCTCATTTTTGTCTTACTTCTCTCATACTTTGCTATTGTGCCTTTTTTTCATCCTGGGTTTTTTTCTATCCATGATGATACTCAAATAGCGCGTACATTTGAGATGACAAATTCGCTGTTGGATGGTATGTTCCCAGTCCGATGGGTTGAGAATTTAGGGTATGGATATGGCTATCCAATATTTAATTTTTATGCTCCTCTTCCTTATTATGTAGGTGGATTTTTAGGATTAATCGGTTTTAGTGCATTATCTGCTACGAAAATAGCTTTTGCATTTGGAGTTCTGTTAGCAGGTATTTCGATGTATTTTTTTATAAAAGAATTTTTGGGAAAGATCCCAGCAGTAGTATCCGCAGTTATATATATGTATTTCCCATACCATGCAGTAAATATATTTATCCGTGGGAATTTAAATGAAGTATTTGCATATGCATTATTCCCGTTTGTATTCCTTGGTTTTTATAAATTATATTATGTAGTTACAGAAAAAAATGCACAATCGACAAAATGGGTTATATTATTAGGTGTTTCGCTTGCATGTGTAATTTCCTCCCATAATTTATCTGCATACATGATCGCAGTTATACTTTTCCTTCTTACTGTATGTGCTCTTATTTTCTCTCAGGAGAAAATAAAATTATTGTCTTTGCTATCTATTTCTGGATTAATAGCATTCGGATTATCAAGTTTTTATTGGATGCCCGTTTTATTGGAAATGAAATACTCTGATGTTCTTTCTCAAGTTGGTGGAGGAGCTGATTATCGGGATCATTTTGTATGTCTTTCTCAGTATTGGAACAGTCCATGGGGATTCGGTGGCTCTGGACCTGGATGTATTGATGGTATGAGTTTTAAATTAGGTAAATTTAATATTCTTATTACGATCCTGTCTCTTGGGATATATGGATATTTATTAATAACAAGGAAAATAAAAAAACATCATTTTTTATTCCTTAGTATTCTAGGTGTATTATTATTTTCAATATTCATTTCTTTGGAATACTCTTCTGTGTTGTGGGGGTTAATCCCAAGAATAGATTTTTTACAATTTCCTTGGAGATTTATTAATTTTATCGCAATTTCAATGAGTGTCTTTGCAGGCTTATTTGTTAAAAATATAATACGGCTTAATTATAAATTCGTGTCGATCAGTCTTTGTATAGGAGTAATTTTTGTAACAATTTTTTTAAATGCAAAACTTTTCGTACCACAAACTTTTTTTGATAGATCTTCAGAGTATTATACGAATACCAAATTTGTTAGATGGGACACATCAAAGATTTCAGATGAATATATGCCTGCTAATTTTTCAGTTCCACAATCCGAGAATGAAATTGTTCATAATAAGATTATTATAAGTTCCAGTAGTGCGACGGTCGAGTTACAACATGAAAAAACTGGATTCGTGAGTGCTGTCGTAAGTGCTCAAAACAGAACTGATTTATTATTAGCAATTGCTCCATTTCCTGCCTGGAAAATCTTCATTAATGATATTGAGGTAAAGTATATAAATACAGACAAAGGAATACAGGTAGAAATACCAGAAGGTACATCAACTCTTGAAGCAAAGTTTATTCAAACTCCTATTGAGAAATTTTCTAATGGAATAACTCTTATTACAGCCGTAGCTTTAATAAGCTGGATAATTTTAAAACGTACATATGTTCATAAAACTAATAAATAGATTTTTAAAATATTGTAAAGGAAATTCTTTGTTTATATTCATATATATTTTGTATATTTGTATTGCTATAGTATTATTTCTTTATTCTTTCTTTCAGGTTGATCTAAATCTCACCTTAATTAATCACCCATTGTTTCTTGAACTCCAAAAGCCACTTATTGAATTTGGATATTACCAAAGAGATAACTCTGTCATGGTATATATAGGGGTTTTACTATTATTATTTTCTTTCTATGGGATTACCTTATTTTCTATCTTTAAGAAGAAGATAACCTCTCGCCAGGCGGTTGTATTGATAATTACTCTCTCAGTTGTACTGTTATTTTCATATCCTGCATCACTTTCTCATGATATTTTTAACTATATGTTTGATGCAAAAATTGTAACGGAGTATGGATTAAATCCTTATACACATAAAGCTTTAGATTTTCCTTTAGATCCGTGGCTTCGGTTTATGCACTGGACCTATAGGACATATCCCTATGGACCAATGTGGCTTGTTCTCACGATACCTTTGTCATATATTGGAATGAATAAATTTATTATTATATTATTCCTTTTTAAACTATTAGTTACCGTAAGTTATCTTTTGTCTTCATATTTTATATACAAGATTCTCTCTGTATTAAAAAATAAAAATGCAATTTTAGGGATGATGTTCTTTGCCTTAAATCCTTTAGTTATTATTGAGAGTTTAGTTTCATCACATAATGATACAGTGATGATGCTTTTTGCTATTTTTGCAGTCTATCTATTAATATTGAAAAAAAAGGTTTTTTCAATTGTACTATGGTTATTTTCTGTAGGAGTTAAATTTACTACGATATCTCTATTACCAATCTTTGTCATAGGGTATCGACCATTCCTTACATTTATTCTCTCCTTACTTGCATTCTGTGTTATTTCTCACAAAATAGGTCTACAGCCATGGTATTTCTTATGGGTGATGCCATTTGCAGCATTAGCATATAAGCATATATCGGTGCGTATTATCATGTTTATTATGCCTATAGCATTCTTACTTCGATATGTACCATTTATTGAAACAGGATCATGGTATCCATCTGCAATTCCTTTTCAATACTGGATAACAGTAGGTGGAATTATTGTGAGTGTGTTACTGTATGTATTACTCACAGTTTTTTATAAAATAAATAAATCATAGCAGTAGAAACAGGCAGTTGATATAATTAACGAATATATGAATCCTAAATTACCAGAATTATCAATTTTCTTCCCGTTTTGGAATGAAGAAAAAAATGTAAAAAGAGTATCAGAAGAGGCTATTGAGGTAGCTAAAGAAGTTGCAGAGAAGTGGGAGATCATTTTGGTAGATGATGGATCTTCTGATAAGACACGAGAAGTTGCCACACAAGTCGCAAATACACATGAAAATATTAAAGTTGTCTCACACAACCCAAATAGAGGATATGGTGCAGCATTAAAAGAAGGATTTAATGCTTCGCAATATAAATATGTGGTTTTTGCTGATGGAGATGGTCAATTTAACTTCTCACAAGTAAAACTTTTGATTGAGGCAATAGATGGTCATGATATCGCAATCGGTTTTCGAAAAAAAAGGAATGATGAAAAGCTTGTGATAAGACTTCTATTAATGTATTTATTAAAAATTTGGGATTTTATACTTTTTAGATTTCTTGTAAAAGATATTGACTGTGGGTTCAAGTTATTTACAAGGGGGGCACTTGAAAAAATTATGCCTTTTCGATCTGAAGGAGCGATGATTACTACTGAAATACTGGCAAAGGCGAAAGCAAAAAAGTTAAAAATTGCCCAAGTTGGAGTAGATCATTATCCAAGGAAGTTTGGTAAACAAAGTGGAGCAAATGTACAAGTAGTAATAAGAGCCATATTTGAAAGCCTTATATTGTGGTGGGATATTAAAAATAATAGATTTTAATTATGGAAGATGTTGAAATACGTTCACTTGCAAGGCGATCAATTCATGGAGTGCTGATATTAATTTCTCGTCAGTTTGTTCTCAATATAATTTCGTTTGGAGCATTTTTATTTGTAACCGCAATTTTATCTCCAAAAGAAATTGGAATATTTACTGCAATAATTGCCATCCAACGTATTATTAGTTTTTTTACTGATTTTGGATTTGGTGCTGCATTAATTCAGAAAAAGGATAAGCTTACTCAACAAGATATTTCAACTACATTTACTCTCCAATTTGGAGTAACACTTATTATTTTTCTTTTAGTTTTCTTGTTTAAGGACTTGATAGCAGGAATATTTGGGTATTCAGATGTGGGGACCTATTTATTACTTTCTTTAGTATTCTCAATATTTGTTTCTTCTTTTAAAACTATTCCAGCTGTTATGTTAGAGAGAGGAATTAACTTTGGAAAATTAGTGATTCCACAGATTGCGGAATCTATTGCATTTAATGGTTTATTAGTAATCCTAGTTGTACAGGGTTTTGGTATCTCAAGTTTTACATGGGCTTTTCTTGTTTCCAGTCTTGTAGGGGTTCCTTTTTATTATATGGTTTCTCCATGGGGGATTAAGTTTGGAGTTTATAAAGAGTCACTTCGTCATTTGAAGTTTGGTCTTCAGTTTCAAGCAAAAAGTATATTAGCAACTATAAAAGATGATTTACTTACTGCATTTTTGCCTAAGTTTATTTCCTATGCTGAAATTGGATATATTGGGTTTGCTCAACGTTTATCATTTTTTATCTATAGATACGTAGTAGATAGTTTAACAAAAGTCACTTTTTCTTCTTATTCTCGTATGCAAGATAACAAAGAGTTTTTGAGAAAAGCACTCGAGAAATCTCTTTTCTTTGTTGGAACAACTATGTTTCCTTTACTTGTTGGGTTGATGATTACTATCCCTTTTATTATCGATTATTTCCCTAAATGGAATAATAAATGGGAACCAGCAGTACTAAGTGTAATTTTCTTTTCATTAAATGCACTTGTTTCATCTGTCTCGGGAGTTCTTGTAAATGTACTGGATGCAAGTGGAAAAGTGACAAAAACACTTCAGTTAATGGTTATATGGACACTTTTAACTTGGGTATTAACACCTATGTTGATTATGATATTTGGATATAATGGTGTAGCTCTTGCATCATTTATTATCTCGCTGAGTATTGTATACACAATTTATTTAGTAAAGAAGCAAGTCGAGTTCAGCATTTTTCATCCTTTACTTAAACCAGGAATAGCTACTGGAATTATGGGGCTTTGTGCATATTTTGGGGGGATGTTGTTTGTCTCCAATATAATTACTTTAATATTTGTTATTATTTTTGCTGCACTAGTATATGGGGTGATTATGTATCTGATTGCAAAAGATGAGATAATACAAGATATACAAAAGTTTATTTTGAAAAGATAAAATGAAGAAAATATCGGTAGTTATAATTTCAAAGAATGAAGAAGATGTAATAGAAGATTGTCTTAAGTCAGTAGAATGGGCAGACGAGATTATATTTGTAGATGATTCTTCAACTGATACAACAGCAGAGAGAGCAAAGAAATATACAAAACAGGTATATGTACATAAGAGTGTGGGATATGTTGAGCCAGTAAGAAATTTTGCAATAAAAAAAGCTACTGGAGACTTAATATTATTACTGGATGCAGATGAAAGAGTTTCAGACTCTCTTGCACAAGTTATCAAAAATATTGCGAACCAAGATGAATGCTCCTCTGCATATAAATTACCAAGAAAGAATATTATTTTTAATAAATGGATACAACATACAGGATGGTGGCCAGATTATAATATTCGGTTATTTAAGAAAGGTTCAGTAGAATGGTCAGATAAAATACATAGTGTGCCTACTGTCTATGGAGATGTTGCTGAGTTGAGTTCAACAGAAGAGAATGCAATTACACATTACAATTATACTTCTGTTTCTCAGTTTATTGAGAAAATGGTACGCTATACTTCTGTTGAAGCAAAACAATATACAGATAGAGTTGTGACGAAAGATTTTATTGCAAAACCAGCAAGTGAGTTTATAGGAAGATTTTTTAATTCTCAGGGATATAAAGATGGAGTACATGGTCTTGTCTTAAGTCTATTACAATCAGTCTCTGTTTTATTAGTCTTAGTAAGAGTGTGGGAAAAACAAAAATTTAAACCAAACGAGGATATAGATGTTTTGTCTGTCGTACAAACTGAAGGGAAATCTTTAAGAAAAGAGATTGCATATTGGGTTGCAAATGAGATGTTAAAGAGAGAAAAAGGAAAAATAAAAAAAATGCGTCTCAGGATTTCAAGGAAAAGAAGTAGAACATAAATTATGAAATCAGTTTCTATCATCTTGCTAAATTATAATTCTAGTAATGAGACAATTGAGTGTATACAATCACTAGACAAGATATCTACGGAAGAGATAACTGTGTCTCTTATTGTTGTTGACAATAACTCAGAAAAGATTCAAGTTGAAAAATTAGAATCATTTCTCACAAAATATAAAGGAGGATCAGCTCTTAGAATTGAATATATTAGCAATAAAAAAAATCTCGGATATACGGGTGGTAATAATTCGGGTATTAAATTAGCACTAGAAACAGGGTCAGATTTTATTATGGTATTGAATAATGATACGGTCGTAAAACCTGATTTTCTCAAACCATTAATAGAGCAGCTTGAGAGAGATAGTACTGTTGGAGTGGTTGTTCCAAAAATTTATTTTGCACCCGGACATGAATTTCATACAAAAAAATATTCCGATAGTGACAAAGGCAAAGTTATTTGGTATGCAGGTGGGCAGATAGATTGGTCAAATGCGATAGGACATCATAGAGGAGTGGATGAAGTAGATGATAATAAAATGTATTCTCAAGTTGTTGAAACAGAATATGCC
Source organism: Candidatus Levyibacteriota bacterium (assembly GCA_039809365.1). Classification (GTDB taxonomy): domain Bacteria; phylum Patescibacteriota; class Microgenomatia; order Levybacterales; family GWA1-39-11; genus JBDHUV01. Next base: position 12,772 of record JBDHUV010000006.1, on the reverse strand, counting down.
ACTGGGGCTTGTATGATGTTGAAAAGTTCAACGATAAAAGTACAGGGAATGTTTGATGAGAAATTTTTCCTTTATTATGAAGATAGTGATCTGAGTATGAGAATAAAAAATTCTGGACTAAAAATACTTTTTGTTCCACAATCCGTCATCTGGCATAAAAATGCAGGTTCTACAGGAGGCTCAGGATCAAATCTACAAGACTATTTTATCTCACGAAATAGAATGCTATTTGGTATGAGGTATGCACCTATCAGGACAAAAATGGCATTGGTAAGAGAAAGTTTTAGAATTCTTATGACAGGACGTAAATGGCAAAAGAGAGGAATAAAAGATTTTTATTTGAGAAAATTCGGAAAAGGAACATATCCTCTTTCAAAATAGAATTTAAAAATTATGGTAAGTGTAATTATTCTAACTAAAAATGCAGAACATACATTGGCAGATTGTATGTCAAATGTACGTGATATTGCTGATGAGATACTTGTTATAGATTCAGGTTCAAGTGATCGGACTGTAGAGATTGCAAAGATAAATAATGCAAGAGTAATTGAACACCAAATGGAAAATTTTGCAGATCAACGCACAATGGCAATAAGTTTAGCGAAAGGTGACTGGTTACTGTATGTTGATGCAGATGAGTTTGCTACGAAACGCTTTTGTGCAGAAGTAAAGAAGGTAATAAATACATATGATCCAGAAAGTGGAATAGGTGGATATTTTATCCGAAGAAAAACATATTATTTAGGAAAAGATTGGGGATTTACTGATTCAGTGCAACGATTGTTTCTGAAAGAAAAGCTTTTGCGCTGGGAAGGTGTTGTACATGAGACTCCAAAGATTATTGGAGAGTTTGGGTATATTGAGTCTCCAGTCCATCATTTTACCCACCAAAATCTCTCTCAAATGTTACATAAAACTATTGAATGGTCGGATTATGAAGCTCAATTACGATTTGATGCAAAACATCCTTTGATGACTCCTCTCAGATTTGTCCGGGTAATGGGTACAGGGTTTTTGGATTCATATATAAAAGGGAAAGGATATAGAAATGGAACAGAAGGCTTTATCGAAGGTATTTATCAAGGATACTCAATGTTTATTACATATGCAAAGTTGTGGGAAAAACAGATAAATAAGAAAAAGACTGTATAACTTTATTTCTTCTCACTAAATTTCTTTATCCAAGATCTTACTTCATCTAGAGTTAAAGGTTTTTTTGCAAACTTAACAAGGTATATAAGCTCCAAAATTCCAGCAGTATTAATTGGAAGTACTAAAACAATAAACCAATTCTTCTGTTTAGATTGTGCTGCACGCCATAATGCTAAACCTTTAAGAACTACCGACCAGATAATAATTGCGAGCACAATTGGTGATTGAACGAATGGGTTCATAATCATTATTATCACATAGCTTTTTTTCATATGCAAGCTCTGATAGAATTAAGGGTATTATTATGAAAATTGCTGTCTATGATCCATATCTTGATTCGCTAGGTGGTGGAGAGAAATATATGATGACTGCTGCAGAGTGCTTGTCTAAAAAACATGAGGTAAGTGTACTGTGGGACAATGAGACTGATATTGAAAAAGTTGAAGATAGGTTTGGTCTTGATCTTTCAAAAGTGGCAGTAGAACCTAATTTTTTTTCCTCAAAAACATCCTTTTGGAATAGGTTAGCAAAAAGTAGAAAATATGATGCAATTTTTTATTTAAGTGATGGAAGTATTCCGATTGTTGCTTCAAAAAAGTTAGTTCTTCATTTACAGTTTCCGATAGAGTGGGTACAAGTAGATATAAAGACAAAGTTAAAGATAAGGAGAGTAAATGCTATTATTGTGAATTCAAATTTTACAAAAAATTTAATAGATAAAAAATTAGGAGTAAATAGTAAGCTTGTATATCCACCTGTTTTGATTAAAAAAAGAGAAGAGGAAAAGGAAAATATGATTCTTCATATAGGGAGATTTATGAAAACAGGAGTAGAGGGAAATGATTATAAAAAACAATATTTTATGATCGATACATTTAAAAAGATGGTTAATGAGGGGTTGAAAGATTGGAAGTTTGTAATAGGAGCAAGTGTAAAAAGTGCTGATCTTGCTGATTTCCAAAAAATGCAGGCTACGGCTGCTGGGTATCCTATTTCATTTGTTGTAAACGCTACAAATGAGGAATTATGGAAATGGTATAACAAAGCAAAAATCTATTGGCATGCTTCTGGATTTGGAGAAGATCTAAAAAAGAATCCTGAACGAGCAGAGCATTTTGGTATTAGTACAGTTGAGGCAATGGGTGCTGGAGCAGTACCTGTCGTAATCAACGCTGGGGGACAAAAAGAAATTGTTAATAATGGAGAAAATGGATTTTTGTGGGATACTCAACAAGAGTATATTGAATATACTAAAAAAATTATAGAAGATAAAAAACTATTGAGTGAACTCTCAAAAAATGCATTAAAGTCTGCTGGTGAGTTTAGCCAAGAAAAGTTTAATGAGAAAATTATTTCAATTTTTATATCATGAAGATTAGTGTTGTTATACCAAACTATAATGGAGAGAAATTACTTAAAAAAAATCTTCCTCGGATATGTGCTGTCCTAGAGTCTGCCGATCAAAAAGTAGAAGTTATAATAACTGATGATGCATCAAAAGATGAATCGTTAGCAATAATTCAGGAGTTTATATTAAGTAAAAAGGCAACATTACCTATTCATGTCGTAGAGAATAAAAGGAACCAAGGATTTTCATCAAACGTGAATCGTGGAGTACAGAAAGCCACTGGGGATGTCATTCTTCTATTAAACACAGATGTAATACCTGAAAAAGGATTTATCTCTCCTTTACTTGTTCATTTTGATGATCCGTATGTTTTTGCTGTAGGTTGTATGGATAAAAGTATTGAAGGAGATAAAACAATATTGAGAGGGAGAGGTTTAGGGAAATGGGAAAAAGGTATATTTATTCATGCACGCGGTGAAGTAGATAGAAAGAATACTCTCTGGGTGAGTTGTGGAAGTGGTATGTTTAGAAAATCTATTTGGGACAAACTAGGAGGGCTTGACCCTTTATATAATCCATATTATTGGGAAGATATTGATTTATCATATAGAGCTTTGAAATCAGGATATAAATTGATATTCGAACCGGAAAGCACAGTGATACATGAACATGATTTAGGATCTATAAAAACTCAAAAATCACAGGAAAATATTACCAGACATGCATATCGTAATCAATTTATTTTTATCTGGAAAAACGTTACTGATACCAAGTTGTTTTTAAATCATATAATGTGGATGCCTCTTCATTTTCTTAAAGCTATAATCAGACGAGATATTGCGTATGTACAAGGACTACTTAGTGCATTAGCAAAACTTAATTCTGTTGTCTCATCACGAATGAAAGCAAAGAAATATTTTAATCTTACAGATAAGCAAGTGGTGTTAACAGCACCTATTTCTGTTGAGTAATTATTGTAATGTTGAGCCAGTATTTATTTTCCGTTAGTTCTTTGTCTTCAATCCGGTAATCAAAAAAACCATTTGCTCTCTTCATATCGGAAGGTGATTTCAGGAAGATTATCACGATTCTGGAAGGATCATATTCATAGATTAACTCATTGTCTGTCTGAAGTAATATTTTTTTATTATTGATTTCATCTAAATAGATAATTTGATCAAGGGAATTGTGTGTTGTTAAAAAGTCTACACTCGCTAATTTCGGGGAATTAAATATAAGAAAAGGCATTAGATTTAATTCATCTTTTAATAATATTCCTGCATTTTTTATAATAGGGTTCGTAATTCTTTCTGAGATACCAGTTTTACTGAATTGAAATGAACCTGGAGAAAAGAATTCTCTGAATTCCCAGTACTTTTGTGCATCTATATTTTTTGAAGACTCTGATTGTTCAATAAATTGACTTAACTTATTTGAGGATATAAAAGGAAAAATACGGGTGGATATTTTAGGAGTAAAAAATAAAAATAAAAGTATAAATGCAAATAAGTGTAAAACTAAAAATAGTGGAGAGATAAGTGACTTGCTTGTTTCGTTTTGTTTTTCTTTCATATCATATATAATGACATTGTGAGCATTTTTAAAAGAGAATTTATTTATTATCTGCTCCTTCTTATTATATCAGTACTTCTTGTGCTTGATCTATTTATTAACTCGGGTAGATCAGCAAATATGGATGGACTAGTCCATATTACTACAATTTCGCAGTTTACAACAGCGTTACAAGCGGGTGATTTCCCTGTTATGTGGCTTAATAATTTTGCAAATTATGGAATGCCAATTCCAATTTTTGCTCATCAGTTGCCCACGTATATAGGGGCAGGAATAAATTTACTTGTTCATGATCCTGTCCTTGCCTTTAATATTGTTTGTTTTATTGGGATAGTATTATCTAATTTCTTTTTTTATAAATTTCTGCGTATATATGTATCTCCCTATATAGCTTTTTTTGGTACCGTAATTTTTAATTTTGCTCCATATAGAATTATTAATCTTTTCATTCGTGGTGCAATTCCTGAAACATTCTCCAGCTTCTTACTTCCGCTTACTTTGATTGGGATATATATGTGGATTAAACAGAGAAAGTTAATGGGATATTTTCTATTAGTTGGAATGATTTTTGGCTTGATCTTGACTCACCCCATGATGTTAGTTACCTACATGTTTATCATTGGGCCGTATCTGTTATTTATGATACTGACAGAGTATGGAAAGAAATTAGATGTTAGAACATTCTTTACTCGCAACTCTATTCAGACAATTATTTTATTTGTCTTTGGGATTATTATAGCTTTGGGCATGGCTGGATATTATGTTATCCCACTCAATCTGGAAATAAAGTATTTCTATTATGGAGCTGAAAAAAATCATTTAGTAAAAAACCAGTTTATGCATTTTGCAAACTTTTTTGATCCTAACTGGTATTATTTTTATAGAGATGATATTTTCTCCAGAGGCCATTTTATTAAATCAGGAGTACCTGAGATTTTATTATTAGGTATTTCTACAGTGTACATATTTTTAAAAAGAATAAAATCAAAGCAATACACACAAAAGCCTACAATATTAGAATTGTTTACGTTGATAGGGCTACTTATTGTTTTCATGACTACTCAGTACTCTGAATTTGTATATAAGACAATTTCATTCTTAGGAAATATTCAGTTCCCATGGAGGATGATGTCAGCCTTTATTTTCATTCCACCTATTATTGTTGCGTTGATGATGAATAAGATTAATAAACCAATAATTGCTTTTATTATCTTGTTGAGTATTCTGTTTATAAGATATCCTCAATTATATGGAAAGAATTATACTGAGTATCCGCTATCTGAATATCTTTTTACAATTAGAAATCTTCATTCAAATAATATGAACACAATTTGGACTGGGGAGACGCAATCATATCCTGAGAGGACGAGTCAGGCTGAAATAATCGGAGGAGAAGGTAAAATAGAGAGATCTGAAGTAAGTAATTCTTGGAGAAAGTATACAGTCAATGCACAAACTCCTATACAGCTAATAGACTATACATTCTACTTCCCTGGTTGGAGAGTCTACGTTGATGGTGTAGAAAAAGATATACAGTTTCAAGATCCGAACCATAGAGGAATAATTACCTATCTGGTGGATAAAGGGGAACATGAAGTAGAAGTAAGATTTGAAGATACCAAAATACGGTTTATTAGTAAAATAGTTAGTATTTTTTTCATAGGAATTTTTGGATTTTTTATTATTTTAAGAAATAAACTAAAAAAAGTTATTATTATTAAATAAGTTATTATAAATATGTAAGATATGTATAGTTTTTTTGATATACATTTTTGGTATTATTTTTTGTATTTTATTGGAGCTTTTATCCTTTCTATTATTATACCTGGATATATATTACAAAGGTACGTGCCAATTAAATCTTTTTCAATTCAGCTACTCATTTCATGTTCAGTAGGAATAGGAATGTGGGCATTGCAAGGATATGTATTTGGGTACCTAGGTTTTCGCTTTTTAACGTATGTATATTTAGTAGTCTTCTTAATTTTATTTCTCAAACAGAAGAAAGAATTTACCCTGAAGCTTAGTAAACTTAAAAAGGATCTCCAGAAAATTGATAAGATTGCACTTCTTATAATTATTTTTGGAGTTATATTGCAGACATTTCCCACGTTTGCATCTGGAATGCTATATGTTGATGGGGTTAGATTTTTCCATGTAAATGCAACTGACGGAATTTTACATCTAGGATATATACAGTCCATGGCACAATCTTTTCCTCCTCAAGAACCAGGAATAAACTCTCCACTTGTTAATTATCATTATTGGTCAGATCTTGTAATTGCAGAATTTGCAAGAATTTGGCATTTACCAGTAATGCATCTCTTTTTTCAGTACTTTGTTCCTGTCATTTCATTAACAACAGGTTTATCTGTATATGCACTTATGAGAACATGGGGAGGATCAAAAAATGTTGCACGATGGGCACTGTTTCTATTATTTTTCTCAGGGGATGCAACATACTTACTTATGTATATTTTGCATCAGCAGATAGCATTTAATGCACCCTCAATTGATAATGGGATACTCCAATTTATGAATATGCCACACGCAATGGCAAAGATGGTATTTATTTCAGCTTTGATACCTTTATATGAGTGGATAAAGACAAAAGATATTCGGTATGGTGTTCTTAGTGTGGGCATTCTTTCAGTATTAGTTGGATTTAAAGTATATTACGGCATTTTTGCTGCTATTGGGCTTGTATGTATGGGTGCTTATCTAATTTTTGAGAGTATATTTCATACATATAAAAAGACTGGAGTTTTGCAGGGATTTATTTTGGGATTATGGCAGCAAAAGTATATGATTTTGTTACTAATTGTATTTGGGGTAATAGGGGTAATTATATATTTTCCTGCTAATAAAGCTTCAGGAGGACTATTTTACTCTCCACTAGAATGGCCAAAATTATTTTTAGGTGCAGGTGCGCTAAATTTTGAAGACTGGTGGCTTCGAAGGCAAGTATATGAGCAAGCACATAATCTGACAGCTGTTGTTTTTTATGATTCAATTGCAATAGTTATTACACTTATTGCAGTATATGGAACAAGATTACTTGGACTTCTTCCCTCTAAAGAACTCGCTAGAAAATTAGGACCAGAGATGTTGTCCTTTTTTATTCCTACTGTCCTGATCTTTAACATACTCGGATTATATACACTCCAAAAATCAGGATTATTTAATGTATATAATTTTTTTGTAGTTTCATCTATCATCCTTTCATTTTTTGCTTCATTTTGGTTGTCGCGTATACAGAAAATAAAAATATTCGGAGCTATTTTTTGTCTTATTTTCATTCTTCTCACAATCCCTCGAATATATTATGAAGGAAGAGAGCTTTTTATTCAGTATACTGCGGAGCAAAAAACTTCTGATATAGTTCCGAATTCAGAATTAGAGGTTTTTGAGTATCTCAAACAAAATACAAATAAAAACTCTATTGTCCAAACTCATATAAAGAATCCGTGGGATCAAGTTACACCATATTCAGTTTTCTTCACTGATAGAAATTCATACCTTACAGGAACCCGTTTATTAGAGACACATAATCAGCCTGTTAAAGAGCGGAAAGAGCAACTAGAAACACTTTTTGCTACACAATCTTCTAAGGATTTCTCACAATTAATGACACAGTTAAATATTGATTATATAATTGTCAAAAAATCTGGAGATCAAGCCCTTTTATTTAAGATTGAAAAGCCATTTCTTCAAATTGAATTTGAAAATAATGAGTACATAGTAGTTAAAAATTTGAGCAAATGAAGAAGTCTTTTACAATTATTATTATAGCTTTTATTTTAATATTAGCTTTTTTCCTTCGTGTGTGGAAGTTAGATACTACACCCGTTGCAATTTCCAATGATGAAGTTGTGAGAGCATATAACGCATATTCTATATGGGAAACACATGGGTATACTGTTGATAAGAGATTTTTACCTCTCTCAACATCTTCTGATGGCCAGGACTTATCACCTGTCTCATTTTACCTTTCAGCACCTATTACAGGAATTTTTGGACTTAATTTATTCACTGCAAGGATTGGGTACGCATTGGTAGGCGTATTATCTGTATTCGGGATGTATTTATTAGGGTCCCAGTTATTTAATAAAAAGATAGGACTGTTATCATCCTTTGTTCTTGCTGTTTCTCCTTGGCATATTTTAGTAAGCAGAGGTTTGTGGGATGCTGGAGTATCAATGTGTTTATATATATATGCACTCTTTGTTTTTGTGAAATATGTAGGTACAAGAAAAATGTTATTTTCTATTCCTTTATGGGTACTTGGGCTGTATGCATATCATGGCACAGTTATATTTCTTTTACTTATCATGCTTGGCCTTGTAGTTATTTACCACAAACAACTAGTAAAGAATATAAAAATGTCTTTACTATTTGCATGTCTTACGACTGTATTTATTCTCCCTATTATTTATTTTATTACTTCTGGATCTCTGAATAGAGAGAGTGTATTATTTTGGAAGAGTGAAATAACATCGTCAGAAGCACAAAAAAGAGTAAGGGAAGAACGGGAAAGAAGTAGTGGCCCAGTTATATTAAAAGCATTTTTTAATAATACAGCCACATATTATTTAAAAGAAGTTACCTATAATTATTTAAATGCATTTTCTGCAGATCACTTATTTATTAGAGGAGATATAACTCGTATAACTGGGTATGGAAACTATTTATGGGGTGCAATGCATCTTATCGAATTACCATTTTTGCTTGCTGGAGTATATTTTATTTTTAGGTCAAAATACAGGAAGTCTGCATATATTGTATTAGTGGGATTACTTGCTGCTCCTGTTACTTCTGCCATTATTTTAATGGATAGGACATATCTGTTCAGGAGTATTATGATGGTTCCTTTTTTATCATTATTAGTTGGATATGGAATTTGGGTTCTCCTTACGATATTACAGAAGAAATACAGTACAATTTTCTCTATAGCGCTCCCTGTTATTATCCTTGCATATCTTTTCTTTATTGCAAAGTATACATATTCATATATGTATCAATATGGAATTTTTGGGGGAGAGCATTTATTTAAAAGTAGTAGAGATGTAGCTGAGTATGTTACTCAAAATAAAGAACAATACTCACAAGTATATGTAAAATCTCCTGAATATTACTTTTTATTACAATATGCATTCTTCAATAATATTGAACCTTCTGTTATGCAATCAATATGGAATGAAAAAAGTAAAAGGATTGGGAATGTCACATTTGTGGATTGGTGTATAAGTCCAGATGAATTTGGGAATCCAGATGAAAAACATGGAATTCTTTATATTGCTCCTCATGATTGTGTGTATAGTTTTACTCCTTTAACAACATTGAATGATGTTGAAGTCCCAATTAGAGCACTATGGAACGTATATGAACGATGACCTAATAATAGGAAACTATGAGAATTAAAATTATTTTATTATTCATTGTATTAATTGCTGCAGTTTTACGATTGTGGAATCTGGGAACAATCCCCCCTTCTCTTACGTGGGATGAAGTTGCGTGGGGATACAATGCATACTCAATTGGGATTGATGGTAAAGATGAGTTTGGTAGATTTTTACCTTTCGATTATATTGAATCATTTGGAGACTTTAAGCCAGTTTTATATGTATATTTCACAGTATTACCAATAAAGATCTTTGGGTTACAAGAGTTTGCGGTCAGATTCCCTTCTGCAATTATTGGTATTTTAACTGTGCTGGTTGTATTTTTCTTAGTAAGGCAGATATTTAACAGTTCAAAGAATGCAGTAATGTATGCTATAGTTACTGCGTTCCTTCTTGCTGTTTCTCCCTGGCATATTATGCTTTCAAGAGGTGCCTGGGAAGCAAACTTGGTGCCTTTCTTTATTAGTTTAGGAGTGTATTTCTTTTTACTTTCAGTTGAGAAGATAGGTAAAAGCAAATGGTTTTTACCGGTATCTGCAATTATGTTCGTTTTGAGTATTTATTCTTTTAATTCTGGAAGAGTTGTTGCACCAATTATTGTAGGAATACTAGGTTTTATTCATATAAAAAAGTTATGGAATATGAAATTGGTGAGTATAATCGCAGTTATTGTTGGAATTGTAGCACTGCTTCCAACATTACCTCATTTATTAACACCAGAAGCTACTTTAAGATTTCGTGAGGTAAATTTATTTTCTGATATCAGTGTAATAGAAAGAATAAATCAAGAAGTTGCAAATGATCATTTTTCTCTTTTTTCCAGGTTAATACACCACCGATTCTTCACATTTTCTGTTGAAGTATTGAAACATTATTTTGACCATTTTAATTTTTCGTATTTGTTTATCACAGGTGACCCAAATCCTAAGTTTTCTATACCAGACGTTGGATTAATGTATCTCTGGCAACTTCCTTTCTTTATTTTTGGATTATTACAATTGTTCAAAAGGAGAGAAGGGAAATGGTGGGTTATTTTTATTATATTACTAGTGGGTATTATGCCTGCAGCTCTTGCAACAGATTCTCCTCATAGTTTAAGAATTGCAGTATCAATCCCAGCATTTCTGGCTATTTCAGCGTATGGAGTTGTACTTGCGTATGAGTGGTTAAAGAATCAGAAGATCTCGGTATTTTTCAAAAGATTAATTATATTTATTGTAGGGTTTTGTTTGCTCATAAATATAACATTTTTTGTCCATAGTTATTTTTCGCATTATAGAGATATCTATTCGGGTGCTTGGCAGTATGGATATAAACCATCAATTGCATATGTTCAGCAACATGAAAAAGAGTATGACCAGATTCATATTACAAGCAGACTAGGTAGACCATATATTTATTATCTATTTTATAATCAAACTCCGCCCTCTGAATTCAGAAGTACAATGAAAGTAAAGAGAGAGTCATTTGGCTTTGTAAATATTTCTCAAGTTGGAAAATATCATTTTATTGAAGAGATTCATGAACACGAACCTGATAGAACCATAAAAATATTGTACATTAATACGCCGTCAGAAGTTCCTACAGGAGCAAAAATACTAGAAAATTTTTATGATCTTGATGGGACATTGTCACTTGTTGCATATGAATTTTAAAGGGAGGAAAGTATGAAAATAAAAATATTATTGTGCCTAATACTTATAACCGGTGCAGTTCTCCGTTTGTGGGGACTTGGTGCTGTTCCCGCTTCTCCAGATTGGGATGAAGCAGCTCTTGGATATAATGCATATTCTTTATTGCAAACAGGAAAAGATGAATATGGACATTCATTTCCAATGATATTGCAGTCGTTTGGAGATTATAAACCTGCACTCTATGCATATCTTATCATTCCGTTTATTCCCATTTTTGGTTTGTCCGATATCTCTGTACGCCTACCATCAGCGCTATTTGGGATTATTGCAATATTGGCAACATATTTTCTTGTTAAAGAACTTTTGAATCTAAAAACAAAATTAAAAGAAGAGGAAAGTAAAAATGAGAAGAAATCAGTAAAATTTTTAATAGGAGATAATTTAGATAAGGCACTCCCTTTATTATCTGCAGGACTTCTTGCTGTTTCTCCCTGGCATATTCAGTTTTCTCGCACTGCATTTGAATCAAATGTAGGTTTGACATGGAACATCCTTTTAGTACTTTGTTTTATTGTAGGGCTACGAAAAAACTGGGTTTTTGTATTCTCTGGGTTGTTCGCAGCTCTAAGTATATATACGTATCAAAGTGAGAAAATATTTACACCTTTGTTGGTATTTGCACTTACCATTATATTCAGAAAAGAGTTATTACAAATATCAAAAAAATATCTTTTCCTTGCTATTGTCGTTGGAGGCATTATTGCATTCCCTATGGTCAATTTTACTCTTACAGATGAACATGGGCTAGCAAGAGCGAGAGGCACAAGCGTTTTTTCTTCGCAAGATGATGTTTTGAAATATTCGATTCAAAAGCTTGAAAAAGATAAAAGTGAGAATAATAGGTTGGGTATGGTATTGGATAACAGAAGGATCGAGTATTTTAAATTAATCTCTTCAGGATATTTATCTCATTATGATCTGAAGTGGTTATTTATTACTGGTGATGGAGAACGACATCATGCACCGAATATGGGGCTTTTGTATCTATGGGAATTGCCATTCCTTTTATTAGGAATATACTGTGTAATTATGTCTCCTTGGATGAGGTCGTACAAAAATCTGAAACTTGTTGTATTTGCCTGGTTTCTTCTTGCCCCAGTCCCCGCTGCTATAACAAATGATGTTCCACATGCGGTACGGACACTCAACTTTTTACCAACATTTCAGATATTTATTGCTATTGGGATTGTTCGAGCATTTGCATATATAAAAGAGATTGAATTGGCAGGCATAAAAGGGAAAATAATTGCTTATGTATTAACTCTTAGTACAGTTATTCTTATTTCTTTGAATTTTATGTATTATCTAAACCAATACTTTGTTCAACAGAATTACTTTTACTCTCAGTACTGGCAATATGGGTATAAAGATGCAGTTTCTTACGCTGCAAACCATGCAAGCGGATATGAGAAAATTATTGTATCTGATAGAAATCCATTAGATCAGTCGTATATTTTCTTCCTCTACTATTTACAATATCCCCCTGAAGAGTATCAGGAAAATAGAGGGGAAAATCATACATTCGGAAAATATGAGTTTAGGCCTATCCAATGGGATACTGATAAGAATTCTCCAAAGACGTTACTAATTGGATTGCCAGGAGA
>JBDHUV010000005.1:0-24100 GCA_039809365.1 Candidatus Levyibacteriota bacterium | reverse complement strand
TAGGTGCTAAATATGAAGGAGTCAGAAAAAGGCAGAGAATTACATGGTCTCGCAGAAACTTTGCGAGAAAAGGGTGAGTTTGAAAATGCACTTGAGCATACAGACAACGCAACAATTGCATATGTAGAAGATGGTGATGTACGCGGACTTGCTGAAGTCCAGTCTTCACGTCAACTTACATTTGGCCATTTATATTATGAAACGGGCGCTCCTGAGTATCGTATTCTCCAAAAACATGCAGCGATGGCTGCAGTTGAGATTGCAGAGTTATCAGGAGAACCTGAAGCATTGGGTATTCCTTATTTCAATTTAGGAAAATATTATTTTGATGCGAATGAGTATCGAAGTGCAGAAGAGTATTTTAAAAAAGCAGTTGAGAACCTCTCTACTGTTCCAAATAGTAGACATGGGAGGCCTTCAGTTATTGCAGATGTGAAAGGACATCTCCATGTTGCAGAATACTATCTTGGAGATAAAAGTGCCTTAGAGAAGTCATTGAAAGCTCTTGAAGATCTTGAAAAAGCAGAAGAGGCATCGTATGAAAAAAATGTCTGGATGAGTGGTGCGCATCTGCGAATTGCAAATATGATAAAAAATGATCAGACAGATTTAGCACAACATCATTTACAAAAAGCAAAAGAGATTATCGATAGTGATGAAAGACTAGTATTACGCAAAAAACAGTTAGATAAATTAGAACAGCAATTTAAATAAAATTACTTATTCTCTCTCCTCAACTAATTCTAGGAAGTACTTCTCATGCATATGCTATAATTAGGTTCAATCTGCCTCTTACAATATATGACAGCTGCTGAAGTTATTGAACGGTATATTTCTTTTTTTACTAAGCGCGGACACGTGCAGATAGTAAACAGCTCTTTAGTGCCTGAAAATGATCCAACTACTTTATTTACTTCCTCTGGAATGCAACCATTAGTGCCATATTTACTGGGAGAAGAGCATCCTGCCGGTAAAAGACTTGTGAATGTACAGAATAGTTTTCGTGCTCAGGATATTGACGAAATTGGAGATAACCGACACACCACTTTTTTTAGAATGCTTGGGAACTGGAGTTTAGGAGACTATTTTAAAAAAGAACAGATCCCTTGGTTTTGGGAGTTTTTGACAAAAGAGCTACAACTTCCAAAAGAACGATTATATGTTACTGTGTTTGAAGGTGGAGAAGGAGTATCTAAAGATGAAGAAGCAACTCAGATATGGACAGATATATTTACAGCTGAAGGACTTGATCCCAAAGAAAGGATCTTTTCTTATGGAGTTGAGAAAAATTGGTGGTCAAGATCTGGAGTTCCTAAAAATATGCCAGTAGGGGAACCAGGGGGACCGGATAGTGAGGTATTCTTTGAGTTTGATATTCCTCATGATCCTGCTTTTGGGCAAAAATGTCATGTGAACTGTGATTGTGGAAAATACTTAGAAATAGGGAACAGTGTCTTTATGCAATTTAAAAAAACTGAGACTGGATTCGAAGATTTGCCTCAGCGAAATGTAGATTTTGGGGGAGGTTTAGAAAGACTTATTGCAGCCCAGGAAGACACTCCGGATGTTTTTCTGAGCAATCTATTTAGGCCAATTATCCAGGCTATTTCAGATACAACAGGAAAAGAGTATGAAAAAAATGCACGCGAAATGAGAATCGTGACTGATCATTTCCTCGGAGCAATATTTATTATTTCTAATGGAGTATATCCATCAAATAAAGAACAAGGATATATTTTAAGACGTTTAATAAGAAGAGGGTTAGATAATTTGTATCAGCTTGAGGGTCAAACAGTTGAGCCAATTATTGAGTCAATCGTTTCTCAGTATAAAGATACAGACCCTGTTTTAGTAGAGAAATATGAACAGATAAAAGGAGTTATAGAAGAGGAAAGACAAAGCTATGAAAATACGCTTAAAAATGCAAAAGAATATTTAGCAAAAAGATATGAACTTCCACAAGGGAAAGAAGTAGGAAGTGATTTGAAAGGTTTGACAGATATTTCTTCAGAAGATGCATTTAAGTTATATACGTCTTATGGGCTTTCACCAACACAGATAAAATCACTCGGATTTTCATTTAATGATCAAGAGTTTGCAGAGAAAATGAAACAACATGCTGCTCTGTCTCGTGCAGGAGCAGACAAAAAATTCAAAGGAGGACTTGCAGATCATAGTGAAAAAACAATCCATGGACATACGGCAACGCATTTACTCCATGCAGCACTGAGAGATATGTTTGGGAAGACTCTTCAGCAACGTGGTTCAAACATTACTCCTGAAAGAGTACGATTTGATTTCAACTTTGAGAGAAAATTGACTGCAGAGGAACTTTCAAAAATTGAAAAAGTAGTGAATGAAAAAATAAAAGAAGCCCTTCCTGTATTTTATAAAGTGCTTCCTCTTGAAGAGGGAAGAAAAGTGGGTGCTATTGGGCTTTTTGGAGAAAAATATGAAGAACAAGTAAAAGTATATTTTGTTGGAGGAAGTGAGAAGGATTTGAAAAGCGCATATTCAAAAGAGTTTTGTGGAGGCCCTCATGTTACAAATACGTCTGAAATAGGGAGTTTTAAGATAGTAAAAGAAGAAGGGCTTGGAAAAGGTATCAGAAGAATTTATTCTGTAGTAGAATAAAAATAGTTTATCTATGAAATTTTTATCTGCCCTACGAAAAAAGAAAGTTCCACGCGATTTTTATCTATCGCTAATCTTCAAACCGCATAAAGTAGCGGCAATTTTGTTTGAGAAAACACAAGATTCTCTTGTTATTATTTCTACAAAAGAGGAATTGCTCGCAACTCAGCTTGATCAACTGACAGGAGATGACTTGGTTCGTGTCTCAGATATTGTAATTAGTTCAGTCGAAGGAGCATTACCTGAAGGTGAGATGGTTGAAAATACCATTTTCTCTGTTCCTTATTCTTGGCAACAAGAAGGAAAAATAAGTAGAGAAAATCTTTCTAAACTTAAGAAAATATGTGATGCTCTTGAGCTAAAAGCAATTGGCTTTATTATCTCAGTTGAAGCAATTGTAAATTTTCTTCACAAAAAAGAGGGTGCCCCTGTAAGTGCTATTTTTGTTGAACATGCTGCTGACCAAGCAATCATGTATCTTGTGAAAGGTGGGTCTATTGTTGAAGTGTCCTCTGCAGATGCAGGAGAAGATTTTGTTGAGACAGTAGAAAAGCTTCTTTCCAAAGTGGAGAATGTCTCAAATCTTCCCGCAAAAATAATTTTACATGACTATGAAGGAGTAGATAGTCTTCAGCAGAAATTCCTTAATCATGAATGGAAAAAAGAACTTAATTTTCTCCAAATTCCACAAGTGCTTGTTCTTGAAAAAGGATTTGAAAATGAATCAGTTATTCACGGTGTTGCAAGCCAGATGGGATTTGATGTGTTACAAAATCTTCAAGCAGGAGCGCAGATTATTGATGAGGAAAAAGAAGATTTAGATCCAGAGTATGAAAATATTGAAGTGGCCTCTGCAGAAGAGTTTGGATTTACCCAAGGAGATGCTCTAGTTGAGCCTGAAGAGGAGGGAAATGCAGATACTCAACATATACAAGAAGATGACGAAAGTGAAGAAGAGAATACGGATAATGTACCAGATCAAGATGAGAAAAGTGAATCTTTTTCTTTAGAACATGCAAATGTCCAAATCCCTGATTCTCAAGATACTCCTGATTTAGGAAATGATGAGAGAGAAGAAAAATTATATAAAGACGTAGAGGAAGAAAAAAAAGATACTTTAGATACGCGAACTACTCTCGTTGATAAACTAACCTCAATAAAAATAATCGGAATAATATCTGCGCTTAAAACAAAAGGAGGATTCTCTTCTGTATTAAAACAAGGATTTAATCTTCGGATAGGTATTATCGCATTTGCAGCTATTGCTGTTCTTGTTTTGGGAACATACATGTATTATTCGTATGTACTCAAAGCTGAAGTAATAATTTTTGCAGATAGTACAGTGGTAAATGAAGAAAATGATGTTACTTTCTCTTCTGAAGATAGTACGTCATTTGATGATAAAACTATTACGTTAGGAACAATTGTAGAAAGTGTCGATGTCTCTGCCCAAAAAGATGCGAGTGGAACGAAAGAAACTGGAGAGAAAGCAAAAGGAGAGGTTGTTATATATAACAAAACTGAAAAACCTGTTTCGTTTGAAAAAGGTACTGAGATAACTGCAAATAATCTAGATTTTGTATTACTTAGTGATGTGAAAATAGCGTCAACAAGCTCTTTTTCTACGTCTTTTTCGAATAGTAAAGTAAAAGTAGAAGCCCAAACTTTTGGGAAAGAAGCAAATCTTCCTTCAGGTACTAATTTTACGGTAGATGGAGCGTCAACAGGATCGTATTTTGCAAGGAACGAAAGTGCTTTTTCTGGTGGTACAAAAACAGAGCTTACAGTAGTTTCAAAAGCAGATATTGAAAAGCTGAGATCTGATGCCCAAAAAGGTACAGAACAAAAAGCTTTAGAAGCTGCACGAAAAGAGATAAATAACTCAACCCTCCTTATTAATACTCCGTTATCAACAGATATGGATGAAGAAAAGTTTAGTAAAAAAGAAGGAGAAGAAGCAAAAAATGTATCGCTATCTGGGAAAATTAACTATACATTCGGAACATATGACAAAGACGATATTACTGAGTTTGTTGAACAGATGGCGAGTGGAAGAGTTCCCCAAGATTATTCATTCCATAAAGATCAATCAGATATACAAGTGACAGATATCTCAGTAAAAGACGAAGTAGTTACTGGGAAAATTTCAGTGAACGCAGTATTCCTGCCTACTATAGAAACAGAGAATATACTGTCTGAGATTCGTGGTAAAAAAGTGAAGAATGCTGAGAAAGTGATACATGAGAAAAAAGGAATCTCTGATATTACTATAAAACGAAAAAATGTTCTTCCTCTTTTTCCAGGCTTCTTACCGTTTAATGAAAAAAATATTACGATAACTGTAAAAACAAATGGGTAAAAAATATTATAAAGCTAAAAATTATCAGATAACTAAGTATCTGCGTATTGCAGGGTTAGGATGTATTTTAGGAGGACTTGGAATTTTTATTTATTTTTTATTTCCTTTAGTAGCATATCAGTTTTTTTTAGGTGCTCCAGTACAAGCTCAAGAAATTGAATCTCCAGTTCCTAAATATCTTATTGGAAGGAATAGTAATGTGCGAAGTCTTATTGGGCAAGGGATTTCGCGTTTGCAGTTTGATTATAAGGATGCAAGAAATTGGTATCCACAAGTACATGCAGAAGAGAAAAAGAATGAGAAGATCAGTAACTACTTACTCTCAATTCCTTCACTCGGAATTCAGAATGCAAACGTGTCAACCACTGATTATGATCTTTCAAAAACCTTAGTTCATTATTATGGACCTGAGAATCCTTTAGATCATGGTACGTCTGTTATTTTTGGGCACTCAACTCTTCCACAGTGGTTTGATCCAACAAATTATGAAGCTATTTTTGCGACTCTCCACACGATAAAAATTGGTGATCAGATTATTATTACAGTAGATGGTAAATCATACACGTATGAGATTTTTTCAACCTCGATTACAGACTCTGATGATGTAAATATATTTTCACAAAGTTATGACAATAGTTATATTACTCTTGTGACGTGTACTCCTCCCGGAACAATCTGGAAACGTCTCATCGTGCGAGCAGTACTAAAATCATAAACTATGGATCCAAATATGTATTCTCAAGACAAGCAGTATGTTTCACCATATCAAGAGCAACGGCTTGATACATGGAAAAACAGGTTTAAAAAAAGTATGCAAGCTGCATGGCCATATTTTTATCGATTCCTCAATGAGTTTTTATTAATTATGTTCAATGTAGTTCGTGGGAGTATTCGGATTGTAAAAGAACAGTTATTTAATAAATAATATATCTATTTTGAGGTACATACTCGTGTCAATATAATTATGTTATACTTAATTTCGTAATGCGCAGATTCGTAGTTCTTCTGATCATTTTAGTAGTACTTATCTCTGGATTTTTTATTTGGTGGAGTAATGGATTAAAACCTGTAGATCCTTCAGCTACTTCTGCCAAAATGTTTATTGTTGAACCCGGAACTAGTGTTCGTGAGATTGGGAATAACTTAAAAGAAGAAGGTTTGATAAAAGATCCTGTTATTTTTTTCCTGTATGTTAAGAAGGAAAAATTAGATACAAAAATTCAGGCTGGGGATTTCAGACTTTCTACAAATATGAGTATTCCTAAAATTCTTGAACAGATGCAAAGTGGAACATTAGATATTTGGGTTACTGTTCCTGAAGGTCTTCGTGCAGAAGAAATCGCAGAAATTTTATCTGAAAAAATCCCTACATATGATCCAACATGGGACACAGTACTTGCTGAGCATGAAGGATATCTTTTCCCTGATACGTACTTAATTCCTCGTGATGCAACAGTTGAATCTGTTGTAGATATTATGCAAAACACATTTTATAAAAAAGTTGAAGCAATGGGTCTTACTCCGACATCATCAAATCTTAAAAATACTATTATTATGGCTTCTCTCATTGAACGAGAATCCAGAGTTGATGAAGAAAAACCATTGATAGCTTCTGTTATTCAGAATAGAATTGACGCTGATATGCCCCTGGGCATTGATGCAACGCTCCAGTATATTGTTGGTAAAAAAGATGGAAAATGGTGGTCAGTTCCAACTGGTGAAGAAAAAAATATAAATTCATTGTATAATACATATACGAATGTAGGGCTTCCTCCAGGACCTATCTGTAATCCAGGAATAGGGGCAATACAAGCAGCGCTGAATCCTGCTTCAAGTGATTATTATTATTATATTCACGACAAGAGCGGACAAGTACATTTTGCGAAGACAATCAGTGAGCACAATAATAACGTTTCAAAATACCTAAGATAGGTTAAAGAAATTAGTTTTAGGCACGAAAATAGAAAATAGGTATTGACAAGCGTTAGATTTTCGTGTATAGATTAACAACACGCAGAAAAAGAAGGGATTATCGTGCCTGCGGCGTTTTTTTGTTTAAAATGCGGGGCTAAAAAAATTGTAGATGGCATTACAACTCACCACACAACGACAATATTGGGGAAAAGAATACGAAAAGCTTCCAGAGCTTGAGTTACTCTCTATTCAAAAACAATCATATAAATGGTTTATTGAAGAGGGAGTTCAGGAAGTCCTCAATGAAATTACTCCGATTAGTGATTTTACTGGAAAAAACTGGGAACTTATTCTCGGAGAATACAAACTAGGAGAACCAAAAATTACTGAAGAACTTGCAGTTCAAAAAGGTCTTACATACTTTACCCCACTTCTCGTAGAAACAACACTCGTAAACAAAAAAACAGGAAAAAGAATTAGTCAAGAAGTATTCTTAGGTGAAATTCCTAAAATGACAGAGCGAGCAACATTTATTGTAAATGGGATTGAGCGTGTAATCGTTAATCAGATTGTTCGTTCACCAGGTGTGTTTTTCACTGCATCTGAAGATCCAATTACCGGAAAAACATTATATACAGCAGAACTTCGCCCTGTACATGGTTCATGGCTTGAATTTACCACAACTCGTAATGACATGATCGTTGTTCGCATTGATCGCCGTAAGAAATTCTTAGCAACAGTATTCTTAAAAGCAATTGGTCTGGAAGGAACAGATAATATTTATGAGCAGTTTAGTGATATTCCAGATGCTACCAATATTATTAAAAATACAATGGAGAAAGATGATACTCGTGGAGAAACAGATGCGCTTATTGAAATCTTCAAAAAAATGAATCCTGGAGAACCAGTTGTATTAGATACCATTCGCTCTAATTTTAGAGACACCTTCTTTGATAGAAGAAGATATGATCTTTCACGAGTTGGAAGATACAAGATTGGACAAAAGTTATCTGAAGTTCCAGGATTTAAAAATTCAGATTCATATACTCTTGCAGTTGACGATATTGTAGGTATTATGAAATATCTTGTGATGCTATCTCAAGGACAAGGAAAATTAGACGATATCGATCATCTTTCTAATCGTCGTGTTCGTAGTGTAGGTGAACTTGTTCAATCTACTGCTTTTCGAGTTGGGGCATTAAGACTTGAAAGAATTATTAAAGAAAAAATGTCTTTGGCATCTACAGAAGAAGATTTTTCACCAAGTCATTTTATTAATGCACACCCAATTATTGCCGCAATTAATGAATTCTTTAGAACTTCTCAACTTTCAGCTATCCTTGACCAAACAAATCCACTTTCAGAAATAGATAATATGCGCCGTTTAACGGTGATGGGTACTGGTGGTATTTCAAGAGAACGCGCTTCATTTTCTATCCGAGACATTAATAGCTCACAGTATTCTCGTATTGATCCTGTTCGATCTCCAGAAGGTCCAAACATTGGTCTTGTAACGTATCTGGCATTATATGCTCGGGTAAATGAGTATGGCTTTTTAGAAGCACCGTATAGAAAAGTAGAAAAAGTAAAAAATGGGAAGAAAACTCGCCTCAAAGTGACTGATGAAATTATGTATATGGATGCATACACAGAGTCTCAATTCTATATTACCCATGCAGATATTAAATTAGACGATGAAGGATATATTGTTGACGATATGGTTCCAGCACGATACGGAGGTTCTTATCTTGAAGTAGAACAAGAGAGAATTGATTTTATTGATGTGGTACCACGCCAAGTGATTGGTACATCTGCTGCTTTAATTCCGTTCATTGACCATGACGAAGCAAACCGAGCACTTATGGGTACTCACATGCAATGTCAGGCTGTTCCGTTAGTAAAAGCTGAAAGTCCAGTTGTTGGTACTGGAATGGAAATGAGTGTTTCAGAAGCAATGGGTCGTGTAGTAAGAGCTCCATTTGATGGAGAGATTACTTTTGTTGACGCAGACAGACTTGTGATTAAAGGAAAAGGTGGAGAAGCTCAGTATCTCATTAAGAAGTTTAAGAGAACATCTTCAAATACTTTCTTTAGCCAAAAGCCTGTTGTTTCAACTGGAGACAAAGTCAAAAAAGGTGACTTATTAATTGATGGGCCTGCTTCAGAAAATGGTGAACTTGGACTTGGATGTAATTTAACAATTGCGTATGCATCTTTTGATGGACTTGGATACGAGGATGCTATTGTTATTTCAGATAAATTAGTAAAAGAAGATATGCTTACTTCAGTACATATTGAAAAACATGAAGCAACAGTAGTAGACACAAAACTTGGCCCTGAAGAAACAACTCGTGATATTCCAAATGTTGCTGAAGAAGATTTGGCAAATCTTGATGAAGAAGGAATTGTAGTTATTGGATCAGAAGTAGAACCAGGAGACATTCTAGTTGGTAAAATTGCTCCAAAAGGTGAAACAGAACTTACTGCTGAAGAAAGATTGCTCCGTGCAATTTTTGGAGAAAAAGCAAGAGAAGTACGAGATACATCTCTACGAATTCCTCACGGAGAAAGAGGAACTGTTATCTCAATTCAAATTCTTGATCGTGCAAAAGGTGATGAGTTAGAGCCTGGAGCATTGAAAAGAATTATTATTGAAGTTGCACAACTTCGTCACGTGGTAGTCGGAGACAAACTTGCTGGACGTCATGGAAACAAAGGTGTTATCTCAAAAATTGTTCCACAATCAGATATGCCTTATCTTGAAGACGGAACACCAGTAGATATTATTATCTCTCCAATCTCAGTACTTGGTCGTATGAACCTTGGACAGTTGCTCGAAGCACATCTTGGTTGGGCAGCAAAGAAATTAGGATATAAAGTAGCATTGCCAGCTTTTGAAAAGTTATCAGAGGATCGTATTTTTGAAGCTCTTGAAAAAGCAGGAATCCCTGCAAACGCAAAAGTAAAATTATATGATGCTCGTACAGGAGAAGCATATGAGAATGATGTTGTAGTAGGAATTGGATACATTATGAAGTTAATTCACATGGTAGAAGATAAAACTCATGCACGTTCTACAGGCCCTTACAGTCTTGTTACCCAGCAGCCTCTTGGAGGTAAAGCACAGATGGGTGGACAAAGACTTGGAGAGATGGAGGTATGGGCACTTGAGTCACATCGCGCAGCATACACATTGCAAGAGATGCTTACTACCAAATCTGATGATATTGCAGGTCGTGCAAAAGCATTTGAAGCAATTATTAAAGGTATTGATATTCCAACGCCACGTGTTCCTGAATCATTTAAAGTATTGATTCGAGAATTACAATCTCTCGGAATTAACGTAGACGCAATGGAGGGTGTTCATGATACATCTGAAGAAGACGAAACTGTAGAAGAAGCTACTGAGAACATGGAAGCACAAAAAGCAGGAGAAGAACTTGTTGATGCTGTTACCGATACTTCAGTAACTGATGAAGAAGCCGCTGCAACAGATGAAGTTGGGGAAGAAGTTATTGAGTCTGAATCAGAAAAAGCAGAGGAAGAACCAACTGATGATGAAATTACAAAAGTTCATGATACAATAGAGACCGAAGCGAAAGAAGGAGAGGAGGAAAAAGACGCAGAATAAAATGCGTGATACACACAACGTGTGTATATAACAGAGATTTAAATTATGGATAACGGACAAAATACAAATTACGAAGCACGATCAACAAGTAAATCAAAGAATCGAAAGTTTGATCTTATTAATATTGCTGACTTTACCGGTCTTAAGATTACTGTTGCAAAACCAGAACAAATCAAAGAATGGTCATATGGGGAAGTAACAAAACCAGAGACAATTAATTACAGAACATTCAGACCTGAAAAAGATGGGTTATTTGATGAGAGAATTTTTGGTCCAACACGAGATTTTGAATGTTATTGTGGAAAATACAAAAGAATCCGATACAAGGGAATTATCTGTGACCGCTGTGGAGTCGAAGTTACTTACTCACGCGTACGTCGTGAACGTATGGGGCATATTACTCTTGCATGTCCTGTAATTCATGTATGGTACTCAAAAGGATCTCCATCAAAACTTTCTACATTACTTGATCTTTCTCAAAAAGAACTTGAAGGCGTAATCTATTATGCAAGTTATCTTATTGTTGGTATTGATGAAGATAAAAGAAAAGAAGCACAAGAAAAATTAGAGTTAATTAAACAAGAAAGACTTGAAAGAATTAAAACTCAGATTGAAGAAGATAGAGCAGCTCTTGTTCAAGATAATGAGGAAAAACAAAAAGAAGTAGAAAAATCATTAACAGAAGAACGCAAGAAGCTTGTACTTGAAGAAACCAATATTGCACTTCGACAGAAAAATATTGCGTTAGATAAAAGATTAGAAACAGAAACATCAAGAACAGAAGAGATTTTTGCTCGTGTTGGTGATATTGTTAAAAATCTTCGTGTATGGAATGTTCTTTCTGAAGAAGAGTATGTTCGATTACTTGAATATGATATTCCTCTTTTCTTTGAAGTAGAGACAGGTGCATCAGGTATTTTGAAAGCAATTGAATCAATTGTTCCTCAAACATTGATTGGCCAACTCAGAGAAGATATTGGAAAGTCTTCTGGACAACGCCAGTTAAAACTTCTTAAAAGATTACATCTTATTGAATCTATAAATAAAGCTGGTATTGATATCCGCTCACTTGTATTGAGAGTGATCCCTGTGTTACCACCAGATCTTCGACCTATGGTTCAACTCAATGGAGGAAGATTTGCAACATCAGATCTTAATGATCTTTACAGAAGAGTTATTAACAGAAACAATCGTTTGAATCATCTTATCTCTCTTGGTGCTCCTGAGATCATTCTGAGAAATGAAAAACGTATGTTACAAGAATCTGTAGATTATCTTATCGATACATCTATTAGAACAAGTACAACTCAAAGACAGTTCAAATCATTATCAGATATTTTAAGAGGGAAACAAGGTAGATTTAGAAAGAATCTTCTTGGAAAACGTGTTGATTACTCAGGACGATCTGTAATTATTGTAGGTCCTGAGCTTGCATTAAACCAGTGTGGTATTCCAAAAGAAATGGCATTAGAGTTATTCAAACCTTTTGTTATCCGTGAAGTAATTGCTCGAGGATATACTACTCCAAATGCAAAAGCTGCAAAACGATATATTGAGAAAAGGCCACCAGAAGTATTTGATATCTTAGAAGAAATTACAAAAAACCATCCTGTGTTACTTAACCGTGCTCCAACCTTGCACAAGCTGGGTATGCAAGCATTCTTCCCAGTACTTGTTGAAGGATCTGCGATTAAAGTTCACCCATGTGTGTGTTCAGGATACAATGCAGATTTTGACGGTGACCAAATGGCAATCCACGTTCCTTTGTCTACCCGTTCACAGCAAGAAGCTATTGAGCTCATGATGCCTGAGCACAATCTTTTGAAACCAGCAGACGGTAGTCCTATCACATTACCAAACAAGGAAATGGCTCTTGGATCATTCTATATGACCAGTGTAGATGAACGTCTCCGCCGTGAGAATCTTCCTGTGTTTGCTTCAAATAATGAGGCTCATCTTGCATTTACTCTGAAGAAAATTGCAATGAGAGAACCGATAAGAATACGAGTAAACGGAGAGATCATAGAGACTACTATGGGTAGACTTCTCTTTAATGAAAGACTTCCAGAAGGAATGGCATATGTAAATGAGCCAGTACGTGCTGCATCTATTACTCGTATTATTACTGAAGCAATGGTGAGTTATTCTGAAGCAGAAGTTGCTCGATTAATTGATAACATCAAAGAAATAGGATTTTACGGCGCAACAGTATCTGGTATCTCTGTTTCAACGTTTGATCTTAAGATGGTAGACGGAAAAGAGAAGTTTATTAAAGAAGCTGAGAAAAAGATTAAAGAAATTGAAAGCGAGTACCAATCAGGTCTTATTACTCTTGCTGAACAGAAAAGACTTGCAAATGATGTCTGGTTTGAAACTACAGAGAAAATGGCTAACTTAACCTGGGATCTTTTCGAAGATCAGGACATGGTGAAAATTATTGCAGAGTCAGGAGGAGCTCGTGCTGGAAAATCTCAGATCATGCAGTTGTCAGCTATGAGAGGTTTAATTTATGATCCTCTTGGTCGTATTGTTGAACTTCCAATTAAATCTAATTTCCGTGAAGGGCTTTCAATTTTCGAATACGTTAACTCTGCTCGTGGCTCTCGAAAAGGTTTAACAGACTCAGCA
Source organism: Candidatus Levyibacteriota bacterium (assembly GCA_039809365.1). Lineage (GTDB taxonomy): Bacteria > Patescibacteriota > Microgenomatia > Levybacterales > GWA1-39-11 > JBDHUV01. The sequence goes on along the minus strand of JBDHUV010000005.1, from coordinate 10,934 downwards.
CTTCGTACAGCAGACGCAGGATATCTTACCCGCCGTCTTGTTGACGTAACCCATGATGTCATTATTAGAGAAGAAGAGTGCGGATCAGATCGAGGAATTGAAGTAGACATGCGTGAATGGGAGAATAAAATGTACATGACCAATATGCTTCTTGGACGTGTAGTTGCTGAGGATATTACTACAAAACGTAAAAAAGTTGTTGTAGAAAAAGGAAGTATAATTGATCATCAAGTATTAGAAGAAGTCCTAAAGACAGAAGGTATTGAAAAAATATCGTTGAGATCTCCTCTTTACTGTAAATTAAAGTATGGTATTTGTTCAAATTGTTATGGATGGGATCTTTCTTCATACCAAAAAGCAAATCTTGGTACTCCAGTCGGTGTGTTAGCAGCACAGTCAATTGGTGAACCTGGTACACAACTTACCATGCGTGTTAAGCACTTTGGTGGAGTTGTTATGAGTGACGTGACCCAAGGTTTACCAAGAGTAGAAGAACTGTTTGAAATAAGACGTCCAAAAAACCTTGCTCCTGTCAGTGAAATTGCAGGAAAAGTCCAGATTACTCAAGTTGATGATGGATTTGTGATCAGAGTTCGTAACACAAAAACAAAACCAGTTGAAGAGCGTGAATACTTTGTTCCACTCACCTCAACGATTCTTGTTGAAGAAGGTCAGATGGTGGAGACAGGGACACAACTTTGCGAAGGATATCTTGATCCAAAAGAGATTTTGAAAGTAAGTGGACTTGAAGCGGCTCAGAGATATGTTGTAAAAGAAGTCCAGAAAGTATACGAATCACAGGGTATTTCGATTAATTACAAACACTTTGAAACAATCATTAGAAAGATGTCTGATAAAGTTCTTATTGAGACACCTGGGGATACTGCATTACTTCCAGGGGATCTTGTGTCCAAAGTGAGATTTGAAGATGAGAATGCAAGTGTAATCTCTGAAGGTGGAGAACCTGCTTCAGCTCGTGAGACGATTTTAGGTATTACTAAAGCAGCATTAATAACTGATAGCTGGTTGTCATCTGCTTCATTCCAGGAAACAACTCAGGTACTAACTGATGCATCACTCGAAGGTGCTGAAGATCATCTTGTTGGTTTGAAAGAAAACGTGATTGTAGGACGACTTATTCCTGTACGACCTGAACTGTTAAATCAGACTCCAGATGATATCTCTATGTAACGTTTGTTACGATACTTCAGATATTAAGACTAATTTTCAAGTGGATGAATAAATAGGATTTGGATTGTAAGGGTCTGGTATTTTAGCTTCAGATATAGTACAATAGTGAGCACAAATAAATAATTTATGCCAACAGTAAATCAATTAGTAAAAAAAGGTCGGTCTCGAAAGACAAAAAAGTTGAAAGCAACAGGATTGCGTAATACTTTTAATGCTCGAACCAGAAGCTATAATGAAAATCCAGCACCTCAGAAAAGAGGAGTTGTTACCTTAGTTCGTACAATGACTCCAAAAAAGCCAAACTCAGCACTTCGTAAAGTTGCTCGTGTAAAACTATCTAACCGAGAAGAAGTAACAGCATATATTCAAGGAATTGGTCATAATTTAGCAGAGCACGGTATTGTACTTGTCCGTGGAGGTCGTGTAAAAGATTTACCAGGTGTTAAATATCACTTAGTAAGAGGGAAATTTGATCTTGGTGGTGTAGAAGGAAGAAATACTTCTCGAAGTAAATATGGTACAAAGAAAGCTACAGGAGGAGCTAAATAATTATGGCACGCGGAGGAGTTAAAAAAGCACGATTAACAGTTGATCCAGACCCAATGTACGGTAGTCTTATTCTTGCAAAATTCATTAATCGGCTTATGCGCGATGGAAAAAAGACAACGGCTCAGCGTGTTGTGTATTCAGCATTAGATATTCTTGAATCAAAAGGGAGTAATCCTGTAGAACTATTTGAGAAAGCTTTAGATAACATTGGACCCAAAGTAGAAGTAAAAGCACGTCGTATTGGTGGAGCAGCATATCAAGTCCCTACAGAGGTGAGGGGAAGTCGCAGACAGTCTCTTGCTATCCGTTGGTTGCTTGAAGCAGCAGAAAAGCGTTCAAATGCTGAATTTAAAACATTTGCAGAGAAACTAGCTGCTGAAATTATTGATGCTTCAAAAGGTGAAGGAGAAGCAATGAGAAAGAAAGAAGTTGCGCACCGTATGGCAGAAGCAAACAAAGCATTTGCAAGCTTTAAATGGTAACTTCCGTTTGCTAATTTTTAATTTCCCAATTTTTTATTAACTCTTGACAAAGTCTTTTTGTTTATGCCACACTTACTTATATGGCAAAGAGAACTGTCCGTAAATCAACAAAAAAAGCAGTAAAAAAAGGAATAGCCCATCGTATTCCTGAAAAACATCATAATAGAGTGATTGTGTATGGAGGACTTATTGCAATTGCTCTCATGATTCTTATCTCCAGTACTCTCTAAAGAATATTTGTGTTGACTCTCTTCCGTTTCGTGTATAGTATTGTTTTATATGGCAAAAAAGAAAACAAAAAAAGCAGTAAAAAAGGGTAGTAATAAAAAAATCAAGAACATGTGGCTACTTGTAATTGGAGGAGTTGTTATTGCGTGTATTGTTGTTGTAATTGCTACACTAATAATTAGTCACTCAAAGTTAAAAACAGAACAAGTAAATAATTTTGAAGAGTTAAAATCTATTGAGCTTTCTCAATAAGTGGTGAAAAGTTTATTCAGAAACAAAATCTACTGCAAGGATTGCATCTCCTACTTGAATATTTTTGACTACTGCCATTCCTTCAACAACAGTACCAAAGTTAATATACTCACCGTTTAGCCAGTCTGCAGGTGTCTTTGTAATAAAAAACTGAGAATCATTTGAAAACTCTTTGTCTGCGCCACGAGCCATTCCCAAAGATCCAGCAACAAAAGGTCTTTGGTTGTACTCACTGGGTATTGTCCCTCCACCAGTCCCGTTCCCTTTTGGATCTCCGCCTTGAATAACCCAGTCTTCAACTCTGTGGAATTTTAAGTTTTTATAAAACCCTGATTCTGCTTTTACATAAAAATTCTCAACAGCTTTTTTAGCTTCTTTATTGAATAATTGCACCGTAATATCTCCTTTAATTGTCCTGATGATAACTTTGCTTGATTCAGTCGCTTGCAGCACTGAAGTATCTGGAGTTGGGCCAGTAGTAACCATAGGTGAAGTAGTTGGAATCTCTGGTGGTTGAAAAGGGGTTGTCTGTGTCTCTGATCTTACAAGGTTTTGGGACTCTGGTGCAGGAGGATTTTGATTAAAAAACATAACCAATCCAAGTCCAATGAGTAGAGCAGTAATGATAATTACAACGGCTTTCGTCATAGAGGGTTACAGTATACGCGAGCAATGTAAGAGAATCAAGACTAATTGCGTATAACAATAATCTCTTTTGTACTATGAGTAAGTAGTTTGTATCCTGTTTCTGTGATCTGGACGGTGTCTTCAATTCTTATACCTCCTTTTGGTATATATACTCCTGGTTCAATCGTAACAATCATATTTTCTTCAAGTACTGTGTGATTGGCTGGAGAAATTGTAGGTGCTTCATGTACGTGTATCCCTAGTCCATGTCCAACAGCGTGTGGGATAGTGTATCCTTTTTGTTTCAAGTAGGTACGCGCGCGACTATCTACAGATTGTGCAGTTCTTTTCTTAAGCTTCAGTGCGCATAATGCTTTTTCTTGTGCAAGTTTCACAGCACCATACTGATTTCTTATCTCATCAGTTACAGATCCAAAGAAAATAGTGCGGGATAAATCACTGCAGTAATTATCATATCGTGCTCCTATATCGAGCAGAATATAGGTGTCCTTGAGAGTAAGTTTTTTATTTGATGGATGATGATGTGGAATAGATGCATTCTTTCCAAATGCAACAATAGATTGAAAAGCTGGAGTAGCACCTTTTTCTTTAAAAAAATTATCTATTTCTTGTGCTAATTGCGTTTCGGTTACTCCCAAATAAATTTTATCCAGAATAAAAGAAAATGCACTATCTGTTATTTTACATGCTTTCTTTATTTTGTTAATTTCTTTAGGTGTCTTTTTTACTCTGAGAAAAGAAAGCAGAGAAGTACAGTCTGCAATCTTTGCTTTTTGTCGTACTACTTTTTTTAGTAATTTATACTCTTTTACGGTAAGTTCAGACTCTTCATATCCAATTTTCTGTATTTTTTCTGCATCTACAATTGTATTTATTGCTGAATATGCACCAGATCGTGCGCTCGTTTCAATGAGATTAAATTCTTTGGGGTATGAAATTCCTAAAAATCTACTATCAGTAAAAATATACGCATTTTGCAAAGTAATAAACATGCAGGCATCTCTTTCTATGGGAGAAAAATTGAATATTCCGGTATAGTATGCTATTAAGTCACTAGACACTATAAGGATTGCGTCAAAACATTCTTGCTTCATTTTTTGTCTCAATTCCTGGATAAAAGTGTGCATGGGAGTATTATACTATGTCTACTTTACAATGCTGCATATTTGCAGTAAAATAGAGTATTCCAAAAAAGGAATTTTTTTTTGGCAAAAAGCTTATGGCTGATACGAACTCAAGAAATGTACCGTTAGATAAAATCCGCAATATAGGAATTATTGCGCATATCGATGCAGGTAAAACAACTACTTCTGAAAGAATCCTTTTCTATACTGGAAGATCATACAAAATTGGTGAGGTACACGAAGGTGCTGCAACCATGGACTGGATGGATCAAGAAAGAGAAAGAGGGATTACTATTGTTTCTGCAGCTACCACCGCTTTCTGGAAAGATTACAGAATTAATTTAATTGACACTCCTGGCCACGTAGACTTTACGGCTGAAGTAGAACGCTCACTCAGAGTACTTGATGGAGCTATTACCGTTCTTGATGCTGAAGAAGGCGTGCAATCACAATCTGAGACTGTATGGCGTCAAGCAGATAAATATCATGTTCCTCGTATTTGTTTTGTAAATAAAATGGATAAATTAGGAGCTGACTTTAATAAAACAATGCAGTCAGTTGTTGAAAAACTGGGAGCTAATCCAGTCACAATCGGATTCCCGATTGGTGCAGAAAATGACTTCAAAGGTATCTATCATCTGTTAGAACAAAAAAGTTATATTTGGTCAGGAGAAGAATTAGGAGCAGCTTTTGAAGTAAGTGATGAAATTCCTGCAGGAATGGAAGAAGAAATTGCAGCTGCAAGAGAAAAAACAATTGAAAAGATTGCAGAAACAGACGACACATTAATGGAAAAATATCTTAATGGAGAAGAGTTGTCTATGGAAGAATTGAAAAAAGCTCTTCGAGCTGCAACTATTGCATATAAACTTGTTCCTGTATTTGCAGGAACATCTCTCAGAAACAAAGGAGTACAGCCATTACTTGACGCTGTACTGGATTTCTTACCATCCCCTATGGACTTGAAAGAAATTAAAGGTATTAATCCCAAAACAAACGAAGAAGAAGTTCGTCAACTTGTTGCAGATGAAGCATTTACAGGATTTGCCTTCAAAGTTCAGATTGACCCTCATGTTGGAAAAATTACGTATGTCCGTGTGTACTCAGGTAAATTAGTAGCAGGATCATATGCATACAACAGTTCAAAAGATGTAAAAGAACGTGTGGGAAGGCTCCTTCTTATGCATGCAAATCAAAGAGAGGAAATAAAAGAAGCATATGCTGGAGAGATCGTAGCGGTGGTTGGATTTAAAGATACTGTTACTGGAGATACATTGTGTGATGAAGCAAAACCTATTGTTCTTGAGCAAATTACATTCCCTGAACCTGTCATCTCTCTTGCTATTGAACCAAAAACTAAAAGTGATCAAGAAAAGCTTGGTGTTGCCTTGAAAAAATTAATGGAAGAAGATCCTACATTTACGGTGAAGACAGATCATGAGACAGGGCAAACGATTATTTCAGGTGTAGGAGAACTTCAGCTTGAGGTTAAAGTTGAGACAATGAAAAGAGAGTTTGGTGTTGAAGCAAATATTGGTGCTCCACAGGTTGCATATAAAGAGACAATTGCAAAAGATGCAAATGGAGAAGGAAAATACATCAGACAGACAGGTGGTAAAGGACAGTATGGTCATGCAATGATTAAAATTGAACCGCTACCTCGTGGTGAAGGATATGAGTTTGTTGATGAGATCAAAGGAGGAGCAATCCCACGTGAATTTATCTCTCCTATTGATAAAGGTGTTCAAGAAGCTATGGATCGTGGAGTATTGCTTGGATACCCAATGGTTGATGTCAGAGTACGATTATATGATGGATCTTTCCATGATGTTGACTCTTCAGAGATGGCATTTAAAATTGCAGGATCTATGGCATTTCAAGATGCATCTAAAAAAGCAGGGCTTGTACTTCTTGAGCCAATTATGAAAGTAGAAGTTACTACTCCAGAAGAATATATGGGGAATGTTATTGGTGACCTTTCTTCAAAAAGAGCTCAAATTGCTGGAACTGAAGAAAGAGGTAATGCAAGAATTGTTTTGGCAATGGTTCCTCTTGCTGAACTTTCAGGATATGCAACTACACTTCGATCTATGACACAAGGTCGTGCCTCTAGTTATATGGAAGCTTCTCATTATGAAGAAGTACCTCAAAACATTGTGCAAGCAATGCTTGCCAAATCTACTTTCACGGGAAGAATTGAATAATTTCTTCTAAAAAAATGTGAATGATAGTTTCTGAACTGATATAATCACTGTATGGCCCGTGTTAAACTTTCTGAACTTACTGCCAAGAAATTACTCCATAATTATTTAGAGATACCTTACGCGGGAACTGACTCTCCCAACTCTCTTGACCCGTCTAAAAAATATGTGGTGAAAGTTGATGAGGGAATAAAAAAGCGAATGAAACAAGGGCTTGTTGCAGTCAATGTTTCAGTGGATGAAATATCCCCTTTTGTACAACAGTTACATAACAAAGGATATACCAATATAATTATTGAAGAGTTTGTTCCTCATGAGAATAGTCAAGAAAAATATCTTGCAATAGAGAGAGTTCGTGAAGGATTTAAGATATTCTACTCAGATACAGGAGGTATTGAGATCGAAGAATCAGGAAATATTCATGAGGAGATTGTACATGCAGAGAATGAAACAGAAGAAACAGCAAAAATAGAACAAGTACTAGGTGTTCCTCAGTTATTTATTTCTCAAATAATGGGTGTTATGAACACCTATCATTTCTCCTTTCTTGAAATAAATCCATTAGTTGTACAAGACCAGAACGTATACATCCTTGATTTGGCTGTTGAAGTAGATACTGCAGGATCATTTTTCGTAGATAATGCATGGGGTCCCCAAGATTATCGATATGGTCATATCAAAGATAAAACTGAAGAGGAAAATAATATAGAGGATCTTGTCTCAAAATCTCAAGCATCATTCAAGTTTGTTCCGTTGAATATGAATGGTTCTATCTTCCTTCTTTTATCTGGAGGAGGGGCAAGTATTGTTATTGCAGATGAAGTAGCGAATCTAGGAAAAGGAGATACTCTTGCAAATTATGGTGAGTATAGTGGGAATCCAAATGAAGAAGAAACATATATTTACACAAAAAATCTTTTATCATATATGCAGAAATCTACATCAGAAAAAAAGGTTCTTATTATTGCAGGTGGGGTCGCAAACTTTACCGATGTTAAAAAAACATTTCTTGGAGTAATCAGAGCAATCGAGGAAATATCTGATTCAATGAAACAATCTGAGGTCAAAGTATATGTGAGACGTGGAGGACCTAATCAGGTAGAAGGTCTTGCTCTTATGAAAGAGTTCTTAGAGAAAAAGGGGTTATATGGTCAAGTATCTGGGCCAGATATTGTATTAACAGAGATTGTACGAGAAGCTATTAAACACGTAGAATAAAAACTTCTGCGCACATTTATTATGGTAAATATACAAGAATTAAGAACAATGGATTACAAAATAGTTGTCATTGGCTCTCACCACGCTATTATCCAGTCTATTATAGATTTTGATTATTTGACGGGTAAATTACAGCCAAGTATAAGTGCTATTATTGCTGGAGGAAGAAAGTTTGAAAGATATTTCTGGGGAAACGAAGAGGTAATGATTCCTGTTTTTCCAAGTCTTGGAAAACTTCCTGCAGATTTACAACAGACTGTCACATTATTTGCGAATGTGTCTTCTGGAAGGAGGGTTTTGGCGTATACACAAGAGGTTTTGCAGTTACCATCAATACTTGGTGGAGTCGTATTCGCAGAAGATGTCCCTGAAGAACATGCATTATCTCTCTATAGAAAGGCACAGAGTTTACACAAGTTTATTCTTGGTCCTGCAAGTGTAGGGCTCCTTATCCCTACTTCTCTGAAACTTGGTGCTATAGGGGGAGTAGATTATAGACAGTTAATAGATTCCCACCTTTTTACAGAGGGTAATATAGCGGTATTTTCGGCAAGTGGTGGAATGACAAATGAGATTATTCGTATTGTTGCATTACAAAATAAAAGGCTTTCTTTCGCACTCGCGTTTGGTGGAGATAGATTCCCAATTTTGCAACCAAAAGATGCATTTCGTATAGCTCAACAAGATCCTTCCACAGAAGGTATTGTCTATTTTGGAGAGTTGGGCGGAACTGATGAGTATGCTCTTGCAGACATGATCAAATCAGGAGAGGTAACCAAACCAGTAGTTGCATATATTGCGGGAGCTATCTCAGACTATTTTGAAGAGCCTCCACAGTTTGGTCATGCAAAAGCCATGGCAAAGAATAAAGATGAAAGTGCAAAAATAAAAGCTCAGACTCTTAGAGAAGCAGGTGCACAGGTTGCAGAATCATTTGATGAGTTTGTAAAGTTAATAGCATCTCTTCCTGAGAAATCTTTAACAGAAAAAGAGTATACTACGCAGATGAAAGAATTATCACAAAGACACCATGCGCTAATTGCTACTTCTGTGAGTGCAGATAAAAATGGAGTTGCAACGTTATTAGGAGAAAACCTACTTACATTTGCCCAAAACTCTTCGTTTGCAGCAATTGTCTCTTCAATGTTTCTTGGAAAGAAAATAAAAAGTACAGAGCTTGAGAGCTGTATTGACTTTATTTTACGTCTTCTTGTTGACCACGGGCCATATGTATCAGGCGCAGTTAATACGATTGTTACTGCTCGTGCAGGAAGAGATTTACCATCAGCACTTGCCTCAGGGCTTCTTACCATAGGACCACGGTTTGGAGGAGCAATTAATCAAGCGGCAAGTAACTGGTTAACAGGAGTTACAAAGGAGATGCGAAGTGTAGATTTTGTAGAGGACTTTGCAAAGAAAAGAACGTATATTGCAGGAATTGGTCATAAAAAATACAGAGTAGATATGCCTGATCCACGAGTGACAGAGATTCTTGCATTTGTAGATAATCTTGAGAAAAAACGTTTTACAACGTTTGCAAGATCTACTGAACAATTAACAGTACATAAAAAAGGCAATTTAATTTTGAATGTTGATGGTGCTATTGCGTGTGTTCTTTTAGATATTTTATCTGAAAAAGAAGATTATTCAGATGACCAATTACAAGAATTGGTAGATATTGAGTTTTTTAATACATTATTTGTACTTTCACGTTCTGTTGGATTTATTGCTCATTATCTAGATCAAAAACGTCTTGATGAAGGATTATTTAGACTTCCAGACACTCTTGTTGCAGATGTAAGGAGGAAATAAAATGTCAAATGAAAGATTTTTTCGTATTTCTGTTGAAACCCCAGAAGAAGCAAAAAGGAATGTAGCCCAAGAATGGTTTGATTGTTACGAAAGCTTAGAGAAAATGGGTATTCAACCATTAAAGGATTGGCCAGAATTTGGAAATAGAGTATGGATAGAAAGAGAACTTCAAAGACAAGGAGTATCTTCTATCAAAAGACAGGATATATTATCATTATTGGATTTCCTACACAGTGTTCCATCCCCAGATAAAGACGCTGTAGAACCTCAAAAGAGGGTACATATCGGTAAATTTTCTTGGCGGAAAGGAGGAAGACCTTCTCCTCCAACATCTACAATTGATTATTATTTAGAACGAAAAATAGTAGGAACTTCATCTTTCCCATGGAAGATTGAAAATATTTTAGATAATGTCTTTAGGATAAAAACTGAACAAATCTCTACTTCTCCAGAGCCTGTTGAGATAGAATTACCTACTTCAGAATCGTTTGTTTTTGAGAATCAGTTACATACTGATGAAACAATTGAGGAGACATCTGTGAGCATGAAATCTGGAGTTGAATACCCTCTTATGCCTGGTGCTTTACAACAAATGTAATTTAAAATATATGAATATATATAACGACTTTGATCTGAAATCACTCCTCTGGTACAAAATTGGCGGAGTCGCTAAGTGTCTTTTAGAGTGTAAATCAAAAAAAGATGTTTTAGAAGCACTTGAGTTTGTGCATAAAAACAACATAAATAAATTTTTTATTATAGGGACTGGCTCAAATCTTGTGTTTTCAGATAATTATTTTGATGGAGCAATAATATATTTAGCAAAACCTGAAAATCCATCTTTCCAAAAAGATGGTGATATTGTAACTGCATATGCAGGTGAAATCCTTGGTGAATTTGTTCAATTTAGTCTTGATCATAATTTGATTGGTCTTGAATGGGCCGGAGGGCTACCTGGTACAGTAGGGGCTGCGGTTCGTGGGAACGTAGGTGCATATGGAGGAGAAATAAAGGATAGTGTACAGGAAGTTGAAGTAGCACTAATAGAAGACAGTGTAGTTACGGTAAAAACTTTCACAAATCATGAATTACTGTTTTCATATAGACATAGTCTTATTAAAGCACATAATGATTCAATGGTTGTATTATCTGTTACTCTAAAACTAAAACAAGGGAGTGAGGAAGAAGTTATTGAAGCAAAAAGAGTACGAGATCTTCATATTCAGCAA
>JBDHUV010000004.1:0-24276 GCA_039809365.1 Candidatus Levyibacteriota bacterium | reverse complement strand
GCTGAATCTTTATACACCACTTCTTGTTTATATACAGTAAATAGATTAAAAAGAAGTACTCCTAAAGCAAATGTAAAAGAGACAGACAACACTAATGAGCCAATTCCTAAAATTTGCGGTAATCTATCGGGGAATCTGCGGTAATTATTTTTTTTCATACATAATTTAATAGGTATATGATACATCTTTACCCTTAATTTGACAAATAAATTGAATATAGGTATAAATGAAGTGGTATAGGTTGAACATTTTTACAGGCGTGTAGCCCCTAGCAAGAGTACCTGCTACGGGAAACGAGGAGAAGGTCTTACTTGTTAAAAGTAAGAGATCGGACCTCTAAGTTTTATCTTAGAGAGAATTTGCGGAAACCTTCAGGGTGTATTACCATCCTAAAATATTAGTACAAAATACAGCTGAGAGGCTTTATCCAAAATCTAATATACGTAGTCTCCTATACCCCTAATTAGATTATTCTACTAGGTGCATTTTTACTGCAAAGATGTATCTGTTGCATTACTCTAGTAAGTAATAATAATTCTAATATCTATATGTGTGGAATTTTTGGTTATATTGGATACCGCAAAAATGCGGGTAAGATACTTTTAGAGGGTTTAAAATCACTTGAGTACCGTGGATATGACTCGTGGGGAGTTTTATTTAAGAAAAATGACGGAACTTTGTATATTGAAAAACAAATAGGAAAAATTGGAGACACAACTCTTCCAATGATTGAGTCTTCTGTGGGGATAGGACATACTCGCTGGGCAACGCATGGAGGGGTTACAAAACAAAATTCACACCCTCATACAGACTGTAATAAAAAGCTTGTCCTTGTTCACAATGGCATCGTAGAAAATTATGCAAAACTTAAGCACAAACTGAAGCGAAAACACACCTTTACTTCAGAGACCGATTCTGAAATACTTGCTCATTATCTAGAAGAAAAAATAGAGGAAAATGACAAAGTCCAGTTTGCAACTATTGTCAAAAATGTATTTGGAGAGTTAGAAGGACTCAATGCAATTATTGTATATAGGCCTGAAACCAATGAATTTGTAGCAATTAAAAATGGCTCTCCTCTTATTTTTGCAGTTGGTAATAAAGAGTCTTTTCTCACTTCAGATTCTGCATCTACTCTCCCTTATACAAAAAAAGTTTATTACTTAGAAGACAATGAAACACTTTACCTCACAAAAAACAACTACACTCTTTTTGATTCTTCAGGCAAAGAAAAAAAATTAAAAACATTTACTCTCACTACACCACAAGATGCGGGTATGCTTGGAGATTTTCCTCACTATATGATGAAGGAGATGTATGAACAACCACAAGTAATCAAGAATATCCTTCTCACCCAAAAAGGACAAATAAAAAAAGCTACTGATCTTATAAAACAAGCGTACGGGACATACTTTATTGCATGCGGGACCGCATATTATGCAGCACTTGCAGGAACATACCTTTTTTCAAAAATAGCAAAATACCATATTAATGCGAGTGTTGGATCTGAGTTTACATATCTTACAGACTTTCTTACTCCTAAAAGTCTTGTAGTTGCTCTGTCACAAAGCGGAGAGACGATTGATATTATCTCTAGTTTAAAAATAGTTCAGGAGAAAAAATCTAAAATTATGGCACTAACAAATGTTCTTGGCTCAACATTATACAGAATGTCAGATTTCCAACTTCTCCTGAATGCAGGGCCTGAAAAATGTGTACTTGCTACAAAATCCTTTACCGCAAAAATAGCATATCTCTATTTACTTGCCCACAACTTAGCTGGCACCGATTCTGTAGGTGAAAAATATATAAAGAATGCAATACAAGAAATAGAGTCATTATTGAAACAAAAACATACAATCCACACTCTTGCAAAGAAAATTAAAAAATCGAGTCATATGTATGTTCTCGGTAGAGGGGCATCCTATCCTACTGCCCTTGAATCAGCGCTAAAAATTAAAGAAGTTTCATATATTCATGCAGAAGGGTTTGCAGGAGGAGAATTAAAACATGGAGTCATGGCGTTGATTGAGAAAAACACTCCTGTTATTGTGTATCACCCTGTTGATGAGACATATGAAGACACTCTTTCCTCTGCACATGAAGTAAAAGCTCGTGGTGCTTTAGTAATAGGAGTATCGAGTAAACCAAATGATGTATATGACGTGTTTATACCGGTAAAAAACTGCGGTGATGCAACAATAATTCCCAATGTTGTAGTTGCGCAACTGCTTGGATACTATCTTGCAACTGAACTCGGTAACGATGTAGACAAACCTCGAAACCTTGCCAAAAGCGTTACGGTAAAATAGTGCGGTAATATATCGGGGAATCTGCGGTAATTATTAACGAGTTGGCCACTCTGAAATAATCAGCATCTCTTTCCCTAACTCAAGTTGTGTATGTATCTCTTCTGTCACAAAAGGCATAAAGGGATGAAGTAGCTTTAAAAGAATATGGAACAGAGAACTCATAACGATAAACGAAGTCTCATCTACTCTGTTTTTAACATCTTCAATATATTTATCTGCAAACTCATGCCACGCAAACTCATATAAATTTTGAGATGCATGGTTAAAATCATAGGAATCGAGAAGACGAGTAATATCTAAGGAAAGATCTTCCATTTTCTTTATCATGTTTTTATCACTCTCATGAGTAGCTATTTTTTTAAGATCTTCAAAAGAAGAAGGAGATCCCGATAGTTTAAATTCAGGATCTTTTTTCATCTCAATAAATCTTCCCATATTCCATAACTTATTTGTAAATTTGCGCATTGCATCTAGCTTTGGGTAAGAGAGTGCTTGATCATGTCCCAATGCAGTACCATACACTAACGCAAAACGCACAGCATCTGCTCCATATTCAGATACGACCTCTAAAGGATTTACTACATTCCCTTTCGATTTACTCATTTTTTTACCGAGAGGATCATTCACAAGACCATGTAATACAATGTCTGAAAAAGGTTTTTGTCCTGTCACATAAAAACCTAACATCACCATACGTGAGACCCATGCGCGTAAAATATCATATCCTGTCTCCATCACTGCATTTGGGTAAAACTTTTTATAATCTGGAAAATTGTCGAGTTCATCACTTGGTATAGGAAATGTAAGGCTTGGAATATCACTTTGTGCAAGTAATGTTGCAAATGGCCATTGTCCAGAAGAAAACCACGTGTCAAATGTATCTGTGTCTTGCTCCCACTCTCCTCCTTCAGGAGCCTGCCCATCAGTAACTACCCACTTTCCAGTGTGAATATTACGCCAGGCAGGAATTTGTATTCCCCAGACTATCTGTCGAGAGATATTCCAGTCTCTTAAGTTCTCGAGCCATTGACGGTAATGGACTTCAAAACCTGCAGGATGAATCTGAATTTCCTTTTTTTCTATTGCGGCAAGAGCTTTTTGAGTAAGTGGCTTCACTTTCACAAACCACTGCTCTCGAGGAAGAGGCTCTATAATATTTTTACATTTATAACAAAGGCCTACTCTGTGAACATAGTCATCATCTATTTTCTCAATAAGTCCTTTTTTCTGCATTTCTTCAACTATTGCTTTACGGGCTTGTTTTGCATACATTCCTTCAAATTTACCTGCATAGCTATTCATTTTTCCGTCATACCCAATTACTTGTTTTAAAGGGAGGTTGTGTCTTTGTGCTACTTCAAAATCATTAAAATCATGCGCTGGAGTAATTTTGACAACACCTGTACCAAACTGAGGATCCACCATTTCATCTGCTATGACAGATATTTTTGCTGGACCAAGTACAGTCTCTATATCTATTGTTTTCCCAATATATTGGGTATATCTTGGATCATCTGGATGTACTGCTACTGCTGTGTCACCAAATTTAGTTTCAGGACGAGTTGTAGCAAGAACCAAAGGTCCATATTTTATATAATAAAGAGGGCTTTTCCTCTCCTCATATACTACTTCAAGGTCTGAGAATGATGTTCCATCAAATGTACAATAATTCACTAGTCTTTCTGCTCTATAAATTAAACCCTCTTCATACATTTTCTTAAAAGTAGCATACACAACTTTTATTATTGCTTCATCTAATGTGAACTTTGCTCTACTCCAGTCAAGAGAGAATCCAAGTTTTCTTAACTGAGCCTCCATTCCGCCTTTATTTTCTTGGACATAATCCCAGATCATCTGATAAAGAGTTTCCCTGTCATAATCAAATCTTGATTTACCTTTCTCAGCTAATTTCTTTTCAAACACAAACTGAGTTTCAAACCCAGCATGATCTGCTCCAGGAACCCATAAAGCAGCAAACCCTTGCATTCTTTTATAACGAATAAGAATATCTTCTAAAACCATCATTGCATGTCCAAAATGCAACGATCCATTAGCATTGGGGGGAGGAAGAACGATGGCATATGGAGATCCTTCAGGATTAATTTCTGGCTTAAAATATTCATTTTGCTCCCACTTTTTGTAAATGGTTTCTTCTACTGTTTGATGATTATATGTCTTGTCCATATATCCGGATTCTAGCAAAAATACGGAGTTGTTACAATGAAACTTGTTATTTACTTGTATCAAGACATGGTTACGCCTATAATAACTACTGTATTATGGCAGCTCTTAATACTCTCTCTTCTTATGTAATTTCTGTCTTTGGACAATCTGAAGCATCTCAATCTTCTTCAGAAGGACTGAGAGTTAACCCTATCGTTTCTGAACTAGCATCATGGTATGAGAAATTAAGGAATGCAATGGATTATCGTGATGATGAAGTTGTTTTGCGCGCAGCCATAGAGAGAATTTTAAAAAGAAGACATTTTTATGGGGGAAATGGCAAAACAATTGCAAGCCCTCTACTTCGTGAACTTATTTGGGCAAGATATTTTCCTGATGGGAGTTTTAATGAACAAAGAGTAAATGAAGTACAACAGATTATAGATCTGTATCTGACTCTCAGGAATAAGATTCTGACACTTCATAAAATAGATGAGAACATGATCAACACTCTTATGTACCATCTTATTTCTTCCCACCTCACCTACTCTCTCAGCCCAAATATAAAAGGAGAGACTATGGCAAACTTTATGTTCCATGTTATGAAAGATAGTATCGCCTTAGAGGATGACCCCGTAGCAACAAGAGACGTACAAGTTTTTATTGCTACAAGACGAGCTTTTGCAAAAGATGACATTGCGCTTATTCATTACCATTTGTTTATTCAATATTTTGGGAAACCAACTTTTGATTCTATCGATTCGATAGCCCAAAATTTTACTCAGGGATATGGTGAAATTCAAAAGCAACTTAAATATCCACTACGACACAAAATCTTTTCTTTTATTAAACGAAACACTCCTTCATTTCTGATATTAGAAGAGGTCCTCCTGAGAAACTCACAGAATATTCAGTCATTAGTAAACGATGAAGAGAGATTACGATCAGAGATTATTACTGTATGTCAGGAGAAATACACTACTATTCGTTCAAAAGTGACGAGGGCAATTATACGGAGTCTTATTTTCTTGGTACTTACAAAAACAGTAGTTGCTCTCTCTATAGAGGGAACTTTTGAAAGTATTGTGTATGGAGAGATTATGTGGACAAATATTATTTTAAATATAGTCATTCCTCCTGTTCTCCTTGCTACAGCATCTCTGTTTATAAGAACTCCAGGTGAGGATAATACGCAAGTAATTGTAAAGCAAATTCAAACTTTGCTTTTTGCTCCAGAACCCAAACTTACCCGGACGATCTCTCTCAATAGAATATCTAAAAAGAAAAAATCTATTTTATACCCAGTTTTCTCAGTTTTGTGGATAGTTGCATTTTTTGCGAGTTTTGGACTCGTCATATGGGGGTTAAATAAAATGCATTTTAATATTATTAGTCAAATTATTTTTATTTTCTTTTTGACTATTGTCTGTTTTCTTATTTATAGAATCTATCAAACTGCTCATACATTTACTGTTGTTAGAAAGCAAACAATTCTAACTCCAATTATAGATTTTCTTTTTCTCCCTATCGCTCGTGTAGGAAGATATATTACAGAAGGAGTATCTCATGTAAATATTTTCCTTGTCTTACTTGATCTTTTAATTGAAGCACCGTTTAAAGGTCTTTTCTCATTTTTTGAACAATGGTTCATGTTTTTACACGCAAAGCGCGAATATCTTGATTAGAAAGGCTTTTCTGGTTTAGATTCAAATAATTTTCGACCTAAAATTGTTTTTACACTTTTTGTTCTAAATTTGATATTATTGAACTGAAATGTTTTCAATTTGGATTCTGAAAAATACTAGAATCCGTACTTAAATGTATGACTAATAATGACCAAATTATCATTGTTCATTCAGACGGAGGATCCCGTGGAAACCCGGGTCCTGCTGCATATGGATTTGTGGTGAGTAATAAAAACTCTGAACATATGTATGAAGAGTGTGGATATATTGGAGAGACAACTAATAATGTTGCAGAATATACAGGAGTATTAAAAGCACTAGAGTGGATAGAGAAAAACACCAATCCAAAAACAATTCAGGTAATACTTGATTCAGAGCTTGTAGCAAGACAACTCTCAGGGATATATAAAATAAAAAATGAGAATTTGAAAACATACTTTGGGTTAATAAAACAACTGGAAAGAAAGATTGGACCCCTTATCACCTATACTTCTGTTCCAAGAACACAAAATAAAAAAGCAGATATGTTAGTAAACAAAGCATTAGATGATTATTTATCAAAGTAATTTCTAGACGTATTAAAAACATTTCTCTACAATAGAAGTATGTCTGCCTTTCAAGTGTCTGATGACACACAGTCAACAAAACCTCTTTTTCTTATTTCAGGAAGTATTCCATATGTAACTTACCATTTTGTCTCGGCTGTAATAAAAGACTTTAAATTAATCATATTAAACAACCCACATACATATGAAGCATCTGAAGATCTGTATCAGGTATATACAACTGCAATAGGAACAATAAAAAATTTATCAGACAAACTGAACTATGCAGTTTTTTTTCTTTCTAGTCCTGATGATAAAAAAACACTCACACAACTTTTACCTAAACTTGAGAAAGATAGTCCTCGCACCATTATTGTTATTCCTGTCTCACAATATTTAGAATACCTCGATGTCGTTGAACAGACAAAAGATCTCCCCTTTATTTCATATGCATTCGTTGGAGACGTGTTTGGAACAACTATCCCACCAGAATCATCATATATTTCACATGTAATATACACTGCAAAAACACAAAAAACAGCAGAGTTTGTTGGGAGTGAACTCGTCTCTATTTTCCCAATTTCTTTAGAGGATAGCGGCAAAGGACTTCAGTACTTACTTTTCTCAAAAGAAAAACGAGAAAGAATCTTTTTCTTTTTCTATGAACATCCACAGACAATTATTTCTGCAATACATATATTAAAAAGGCTTGATTCAGATCTGCAAATTGTGTCAGGTTCATTCCCCCAAGAATTTTCTCTCCTCCCCGGCCATGCACAACTAGAAAAGAACATACAAAAGAAAACGAATTTAAAATCTTCGTATATTGACGATGTGCTCGAAGGATTTGAGAAAGGTATTAGACAGACTTCATACCCTCAAACAATAACCAAAAAATCCAAAAAGAAACGGAAAAAGAAAATAAAACGTGCTCCTTCCCGTCATTTTTCATTTCCTACTACAATTACTATTTTTATGTGCTCTATTCTTTTGTTTTTAATTTTAAATATTATGATTACAGGTGCAGGAATACTTTTTGCAAAACAAGCAGTTGCTTCTTTCCAACACGGGGAGTTTGAACAAGCAGGAAAAAAATTTGCGATTGCAAAAGAAAGTTTTGAGACAGCACAACCAGTTGTGTCACTCGGTTTTGAAATACTTCAAAAATTGCCACTCCCCCATATTTCTGATACTTATCAAATGTTCATGTCTGGAGTAACTCTTACCTCTCTTGCCGCAGACCAATTTAGTCAATTAGACGCGATACAAAATAAAAAAATGACTGAAGATTCGCTTCTCACTTCAATCGCAACACTCTCATACCTTTATTTTATTGCTCAGTCATCACCTCACTCTATGCATTTGCCATATATTAACTCATTTACTGATCCATCTACCAGTAATCTCCTTGCAACAGCAGATGTGCTTCCTGAGGTACTTGGATACACAAAAGAAAAAACTTATCTTATTCTTTTCCAAAACAATGGAGAACTTCGTCCAACAGGGGGCTTTATTGGATCAGTAGGAGAGCTAAGAGTACACAACGGACAAGTAGAAGATTTCACTATTCAAGATGTATATGATATCGATGGGCAGATAAAAACACACGTTGAACCCCCTTTTGTAGTAAGAAGATATTTACAGCCTCATTTATATTTAAGAGACAGTAATTTTTCTTTAGATTTCCAGGAGACAGCAACAACAGCAGCACTATTATATAAGGAGGGGGGAGGACATGTTGTTGATGGAGTAATTGCAATAGACTATGATGTTCTAAAAAAAATAATTGAGATAACAGGCCCACTTCATTTACCTACCTATAACAAAACAATTGATGAAAAAAACGGTTTTGACTTTATTCAATCAACCATTCAAGATACTTTTACTCCTGGTAATTCACAAAAGAAAGGCATTTTATCTGAGGTGTTTGCTCAAATAGTATTTAAACTTGAAAATACTCAAACCGTATTTAAAATTGCAACAGCGTTACCAAAGCTTATTGAAGAAAAACACATTTTATTTGCTTTTAAAGATCCGCTCTTACAAGAGATATTTACTGTCCAAAAATATGGAGGAACCATAGAAACAACAGGAACATCAGATAAAAATACTCTATATGATTATTTCTCAGTAAATGAAGCAAACATTGGAGTAAATAAAGCAAATATACAAATATCTCGTTCAGTCTCTCTTATTCAGAAAATGTCATCGAGCGCTATTACTACCATTGCAACACTTACTCTTGATAATACAAAAGGTGATGAACCATACAAAGTCTTCATACAATTCATAGCGCCTGAAGATAGCTCATTTAGATCATTAGTAATTAATGGGAAAAACACACCTACGACACCAGCAATTACTTCTTCCCGATTATACGAATCCCCCTCATTTTCTCTTCCAAAAGATACAGAACTTATAACAGAAGAGTATAAAGATAAGACTATATTTGGCTTTATTTATACTGTAGAAGCTGGAAAAAAAGACTCTCTATCTCTTCAATACTCAAGAGACATCTCCTTGCCAACAGAATCATTTGAATACGATATGACATATCAAAAACAGCCAGGAACATCTGCATATCCATTTGAACTCTCGCTTGAGTTCCCTAATACATTTACTGCTCATGATTTAAAAACTGGCTCTATTGCTCAGAAGAAGTTTTCTTCTTCTCAACTTATTACAAAAGACGTAGATATACACGTGTCTTTCAAAGAGAAAAATTAATTGAGGAGTAAGATAGTAATAATATATCCATATTCCTTTAAATAAACTGTACCTACCCCAATTGTAGAATAATTAGGAGATAAAAGTTGTGAGGAGTATGTAGGTATTTGATTAAGCCCTTGTACAGCAATTTTCGTACTTTCTGCTTTGCTTGCCATAAAATACCCATGAGTATAGGTTGTCTGGAATTGTTCTAATACATCAAATGGAGTAGATCCTTCAATAGTAGTTCTAGACAGCCTCTGTTTGGTAGCCATTCGCAAAGCAAGAAGACTTGAAACTTGAGACGCTTGCTCGCTTTTTTTTAATTGATGAACGTCTTGTGATTCTCTTATTTTATTTATGTGATTAATAACCTCTATACTTGCTGTGATATCAGGAACATAATATGAACCCCGAGAAATTGGTATGTGAGAATTGTTGTTGGGAGTAAGAGTAATAAAGTTCAGAGTAGAAACATTTTCTTTTCCTATTATTTTTTGTTGAACAGCTTCCCATGATTGAGAAACTGATGTTAAAGATGAAAGGAAAATACTTTGATTAACCATATTCTTTATAAATGAAGTTACTGGCAAACAGAGAACAAGAGTCACTGTAATTGAGACAATAACTACAAATGTAATAGCACCGATAAGGCTATTAACGACTGGAATTTTTTTCTTTAACAAATCTTGATCAGCATTCAGTAATAAAAGCTTATATCCCAATGCAAAGATCCCACCAACTCCAAAAAGAAGGAGTAGAGAACTAACTCCATCGGCTATTCCTTTTGGAGTTTTAAAAAAAGATTGAACTAACTGAGAAGGGAATTGGTATACATACAAAACAATTACCCAAGAGAGACAGACTGAGGCAAGAATAAGCAAAGCTTTTACAATCTCTCTCTGTTTTTCAGAAGCCATAAAAATTATTAAACAGATGATAAATGATATGTCTAATATGGTAAAAGGAAATGAGAAAAGAATGTTTTGCAAGAAATTGAGATAGTCAGTGACAGTCATATATTTATGATATAATAAATTTTGTCTAAAATGATAGATAGTCAAGGAGTATAGTAGTGCGTATTCTTAAAAATGTGGCTAGATTAACTCACCATATACGATTCCCGAAAATATTGAAAAAAATATTTCGAGGAAAAATTCTCTTAATACTTGCTGTGCTTTTGTGTATCTCGTTCTTAGTCGCAGCTTATTTTTTTGTATTAAAAGACATTCCTTCTGCAGCTAAAATTGCTCAAAATAATTATCCTCAATCAACGAAGCTCTACGACAGAAACGGAAAGTTGCTTTATACTATTTACAGTACACGCAATCAATCTTTTGTTGAGCTTTCTCGTATTCCTAAAGTAATCCAACAAGCCACAATAGCTACAGAAGATAAAGACTTTTACAATCATGGAGCAATCGATTTAAGGGGTATTGCAAGAGCTTTTTATTCAACTGTCTTTAAAAAAGAAATCCAGGGAGGATCAACCATTACTCAACAACTTGTAAAAAACTCTCTCCTTACTCCTGAACAGACAATAACCAGAAAAGTAAAAGAAATTATCCTTGCGTTTGTTGTTGAAGCTCTTTATACAAAGGATGAAATTCTTGAGATGTATCTAAATCAGGTTGCATATGGAGGGACCGCGTGGGGAGTACAATCAGCAAGCTTTGTGTATTTTAATAAACCTGTTTGGGAGTTAAATCTTGCTGAGGGAGCTTATCTTGCAGGATTACCTGAAGCCCCAAGTATCTATTCACCATATATTTCAAGCACTAATCATGTTACCCAAAGAAAAGAGGAGATTTTAAGACTCTTAAGAGAACAAGGATATATTACTCCTGAACAAGAGAGAGAGGCTAAGGCGACAAAGCTTGTCTTTTCAAAACATGTAGATAAAATTGAGGCTCCTCATTTTGTGTTTTATGTAAAAGGACTCCTTGAAGAAAAATATGGAATAAAACAAGTGGAGCAAGGGGGATTACAAGTAATTACTTCACTTGATCTGGATTTACAGAACTTTGCTCAACAAACAGTGGCTTCAGAAGTAGCAAAGCTTGAGACTAGTAATGTATCTAACGGAGCAACTGTAGTCACTGACCCTAAAACTGGAGAAATACTGGCTATGGTTGGAAGTAAAGATTATTTTAATACAGAAGATGATGGGAATGTAAACGTGACATTAGCAAAAAGACAACCAGGATCCTCTATTAAACCTATTAACTATGCTACTGGACTCATAAAAGGATATACAGCATCAACTCCTATTATTGACGAAAAGAAATGTTTTCCTAATCCAGGGGGCAAAGCATACTGTCCTGTTAACTATGATGGCAGATTCCATGGCGTCACGACTATGAGGACTGCTCTTGCAAATTCATATAACATTCCTGCAGTGAAAATGTTAAAGATGAATGGGCTTGATGCAATGATTGCAACAGCATCTGCAATGGGAATCAACTCATTTAAAGAACCTGAAAGATACGGCCTCTCTTTAACCTTGGGAGGAGGAGAAGTAACTATGCTTGAGATGTCGGAAGCATTTGGTGTATTTGCAAACTCAGGGTATAGAATCCCACTCCAACCAATACTAAAAGTTACAGATAAAACAGGAAAGGTCCTTGAAGAATATAAAGAACCGAGTAGTCCTATTTTGGGTATAAAAGCTATTCCTGAAGGAGTAGCTTTTATTATCTCCCATATTTTACAAGATAATAATGCACGATCTGCTGCTTTTGGGTCTAACTCATTACTACGAATTAAAGACTATCCTGTCTCAGTAAAAACAGGTACTACAAATGACTATAGAGATAACTGGACAATAGGATATACTCCTTCTTATGTAGTAACTGTATGGGTAGGAAATAATGATAATACTCCAATGCGAGGAGTTACTTCCGGAGTTTCTGGAGCTGCTCCTATTTGGAATAAAATCATGACCCACTTAGTAGATGGGAAACCAAAAGAACCATTACAAAAGCCTGAGAGTGTCATTGGCATGAATGTTTGCACAATAACAGGAAATGTTCCTCCCCCAGAAGGTTCTCCAGACAGATGTCCAACACATTTTGAGTACTTTCTTAAGGATCACTTGCCAGGAAAAAGTTCATCAACAGTAAAACAAAAAGTATTTATCGATAAAACAACAGGAGGAATTGCCGCAGAAGGGCAAACAGAAAATGTTGAGGAGAAAGAAGAGGTTATTCTTACAGATCCTACTGGAGACAAATATTGTGTAACATGTCCTGCTCCTCAAGCATCACCTACCCCTGCTCCTTAGGAATCCATACCATACCCGTGATAATTGCAGTTAAAATCATCCCTTGTTGAAGAGTAACTAAATAATGATCAGCCACACCAATCAAAAGGAAACTTAAAAACAATAATGAGGCTGTCCCTCTTAATGAAAGAGGGTGTAGTCGTGCGGCATAAAGAGCACGACGCATCGTTTTAATGATAAAATATAATACTGCAATAAATCCTAAAAACCCTACTTGCAGAAGGAATAACACATAAATATTATGAGGAGGCTGGAGTAAAACAGGAGTAATACTCCGTTGATAATCTATCTGATAATAAAAATAATTATGCAATCCTACGCCAAATATGAAATGTTGTTGAATTATTTCCCACGCAATCTTTAATAGATTTATCCTCCACATAATATCTTCGGAAAACAAAGCAGAGACACCAAATCTTTGGAAAAAGATAAGAACAAAAAATAAAACTGATCCTCCTAATAGCAAAGCAACCTTTTTTGAAATGACTTTTTTAAGAAACAAGTATGCAATACTCACAAGAAGTAAAAAGATAACAATACGTGAGAATGTGCTAAGTAAACTAAGAGTCGCTATGACTAAAACTACTTGTAGCCATCTTCTTTTCCAACTTCCAGTTATATGAGAAAGAGAAGATATTAAAAACAAAATACTTACTAGAAAAAAACATGCCGTAACATTAGGATGAGGAAATGATCCATACGCTCTTAACAGTTCTTCCCCAAAAATAGTGACTGTAGATATGCCTATGTTCCCAACTGTAAAGGTTCTCTCCCCAAGTAAATACCAGACACCTCCTACAGATGATTGAGACATCATCTGTAATATTATAAGAATTCCCTCTATAACCACTGCACCAGACAATAAAAATGCCACAAAAGACAAGTCCTTTTCAAAAAAACGTCTAGATACCAAGTACCCCAGAAAAATCATCTCTAATGCCTTTATAGCTCCATAGAGAGCTGACATATCATATTTTGAAATAATTATGGATACTGATAGAAAAAAAATAACAATAAGAATTGAAAAAGGGGGACGGTAAAGAGTACGAAAAGAAAAAAAAATAAAAGGAAGCGTAGTTAAAAAAAGGAGGAAAATTAAAATATCTGTGAAATATAAAGTAGGAGACAAGTAATCAACTCTTATCCCAGATACGTAGGCAAAATACGGCCAGAAATGTTTTCCGAGTTGAGAGATATTGAAAAAAACAATAGAAAAGAGCAGGAGTCGTTGAACTGCAACAATCACTTCTTTTTTATAACGAGTACTCTATCACGGTCTTCACCACTTGATTCTGTTACAACACTCTCGTCTTCACTAAGCAACATGTGAATAAGTCTTCTTTCCCAAGGTTTTAATCCTCTAATTGTTTTTTCAGCTCCTGTCTCAATTACTTCTTCTTTTAGTCTATTTGCAAGATCCTGGAGATATTCTTCTCTTTCCTCACGATATCCCCCTACTTCTACAATTACTCTTTTATATTCACCTTGTTTTTCAGCAACTATTTGACCCAACACATACTCAAGAGCTGAGAGGGTATTTCCGTGTTTTCCAATTAAGAGGGCATTCTCTTGTGTATCAACTGCAACCTGATACCCATTTTCATCCTCAGATACAGACACTGTAGACTCAATTCCCACTTTAGTGAGTAAATCCTGGACAGCTTGTTGTACAATTGCGTTATTTTCCATTGTTCTTTAATTTTGTAACCCAAGGAGTTAGTCCTCCAAAGCCCACAAGTAAATACTGCTGAAGTATACCAAAAAGTGTAAACGTATTCCAGTACAAAGAAAGCCCAAACGGTAATGTATATGAAAAATATCCGATCATAAGAGGAAAGATATACATAGATTGAGTTTGAATCGCTGTCTGGAAATCCTCTTTCTTTGCTTTTGGTTGTACTGCAGGGAGCATCATTTTAGACAGTAAAAACTGTAAAACTGCAGTAAGGATAGGAGCAATAACAATAAATGGAAGCGTCTTCATAAGATGAGCTGGGCTTTGGGCAAGAGAGATCCCAAAAAATGTAGGGTCCCATGCTTTATCCAAATGGAGAAATGGGAAATAAAGTGTTTCATTCAATTTTGCTATAGCATCAGGGGTATTTAATGAAACAATCTTTGTAAGACCATGATAAAGAGCAATTAAAATAGGGAATTGGATAAGGACAGGTAAACAACCAGAAGCAGGATTAATATTATGCTCTTTATATATTTTCATCATCTCCTGCTGCTGACGAGCTTTATCTTTTTTATGTTTTTCTTTTGCATCATTAATCTTAGGAGCAATGTCCTGCATTTTTCTAGCAGATTTTATCTGAGCAGACATAAGCGGGAAGAGAAGCAAACGAATAAATGCAGTCATGAGAATGACAGCAAATCCAACTGCATACGGTACGTGTAAAGCTGATAATAATTGATAAAACGCAATGAGGATATTGGTTAGAGGAATCGTAAAAAGAGTGTCGAAAAAATTCATCATTTTGTTATTATACCTTCTTTTTTTAGCATTTGCTCTATTGTTTTTTCAAGCATTTCAAACGGAACATCTACGCAGTTTTTACGTACATAGAAGACAATAGAGTAATCAACTTCTTGATCATTAACAATATTTCCTAGTGCTTTACGAAACATTCTTTTAATTCTATTTCTGTCTACTGCCTTTGTGCTGACTTTTTTACTCACCACTACTGCATACGAGAATTCTTCTGCAGGCTCATACCGAAGCACAAAAAAAGGGCATGCGGTAGATTTTTTTGGCGCACCATTTCTAAACGAATACCTTTGCTGTTTTGTAAGCATTATGCGGAGTGACGACCTTTTAATCTCTGTTTTTTTAGGACTTTCCTTCCAGAAGCTGAAGAACTTCGAGTAAGAAATCCATGTTTTCTAATCCCCTTCTTTTTTTTGTGTTTTGTTAAACGTTCTGACATATATCGTGTATATTACCAAATCTAAGTCGCTATCACAAGTAGACTATTTTTTCTTCTTGCCTGCATTACGCAGAATTTTATCGATCACATAGACCCCACTTACTAAACCGAGTCCGGCTAAATATCCCCCAATTACATCAGATAGGTAATGTACCCCTAAATATAACCTGCTTAACCCAACTAGAAAAATAATAACACTACTTGTACAAAAGATTAGGAGAATATATGCCTTGTTTCTACTCATTTTATATGCCAATAAAAAAATTAGTGAGTAGAAAATAAACGCGTTCATAGCATGAAATGAAGGAAAACTATGAAATAACTCATGGAAAAGAGGAGACAGGTTGGGTCTATCGCGAAGAATTGTTTCCTTGATTACAAGATTAATTATAGATCCTGCAAAAATGGTTATAAGAATCAAGAAGGCATTTCTATAATACTTTTTCCAGATAAGCAGAAACACTATCACACAAAGAAGTAAGAAGAGAATCTCGTTTCCAAGAAGAGAGAAAAATATCATTATCTGTGTTAAGAATGGATTTCTTAATTGGTATATCAGGAGGCTTATATGAGTATCAATTGGCTGAAGTACATCTATATTTACTGCAATCTTTGCTACTAATATAAAGGAACAAACACTCATTATACTTGCTATAACAACTCCTTTATTTATTATATTTTTGTTTTTGTAGCTATTCGTAGGCTTTTTTTTCATAACTTAATTGTAAGTATTTCATCAGGTAGTTGCAATTTTTTCAAAAGTATATTACCGTAAATATATGGTCAAAGTTGCTATCAATGGATATGGTCGTATTGGCAGAGTAGCTCATAGAATAATCATTGAACGATTTCCCTCAGATCTTCAAGTTGTTGCAATAAATGCAGGTTCAAGCACAGATATAGAGGGATGGATGTACCTTCTAAAATATGATAGCCAGTATGGACCACTTCCTGCAGATATCTCTGCAACAAAGCAAGAAAACCCAGACACCGATATAATAGGGTCTCTAAAAGTAAATGGTGCCCAAATACCTGTTTATTCACAAAAAGATCCTACAAAACTCCCTTGGAAAGATTTAGATGTAGATATAGTAATTGAATCTACTGGAGCATTTACAAAAACTGAAGATCTTCAAAAACATATCCAAGCGGGTGCAAAAGCCGTAATTCTCTCAGCTCCTTTTAAAGACGAGGGAGGCGGTGGCCCAACATATGTACTAGGAGTTAACCTTCACAAGGATAGTGCTGAAGTTGAGAATGTTGTAAGCAATGCTTCATGTACAACAAACTGTATTACTCCGGTAGCACATATTATGCATCAAGCATTCGGAATAGAGAAAGCGATGATGACAACTATCCATGGATATACATCTGATCAAAGAATCCAAGATGGAGGACACAAAGATTACAGAAGAGCACGTGCTGCAGCAGCAAATATAATTCCGACCTCTACAGGAGCAACAAAAGCAGCTGCAATGGCAATTCCTGATTTAAAAGGAATATTCAATGGACTAGCAATTCGTGTCCCAGTACCTGTAGGTTCATTATCTGATTTTACTTTCCTTGTAAAAAGAGAGACAACTGTGGAAGAAGTAAATAGTGTGCTTGAAAAAGCTGCTGGAGAAGAGAGATTCAGAGGAATATTTACCGCAACATACGATCCAATTGTAAGTAGCGATATTATTGGCAATCCACACTCTTCCATAGCAGATCTATCCCTTACCCAAGTTGTTGGAGGTACTATGGTTAAAGTGATCGCTTGGTATGATAATGAGTTTGGGTATGCAAATAGATTAGTTGAAGAGACGTTGCTTATAGGTAAAACACACGCATCTGCGTCTACCTCTGCTTAAACATACTTTATCTCACATGGGAAATATTCGAAATATTACTGTTTCTGGACGTATCGCTTCAGGTACCACAACTCTTGCAAGAGGAATTGCCACCAAACTTGGATGGAGCCTCCTAGAAGGAGGGGCACTCTTTGAAAAGTATTTCGATGAGAAAAAAGGGAATGATGCAGACAGAGATGATTCTGTTGATTTAGAGTATGAAGAAATGATTAAACAAAAGCTCAAAACAGAAAATAATCAAGTCATCCAAAGTCATCTTGCAGGATTTGATGCGCAAGGAGTTGAAGGAGTTTTTAAAATACTCGTTGTATGTGAAGATAAAAATGGAAAAGATAAAACAGAGGTGCGTGTAGATAGATTAATTAATAGAAAAGGAATCTCAGGAGAAGAAGCAAAAAAAGAGATTAAATTGCGTGAAGAAGAAAACTTAAAAAAATGGAGAAGATTATATGCAGATAATGATCAAACCTGGGTATATTGGGATAAAAAATATTATGATTTGGTAGTGAATACCTATGAATTGAATAAAGATGAAGCAATCAAACAAGTACTGGATATCTTACAATCTAAATAATTAGATTTCCTTACTTTTTCAACGCTTCCACCGCAGGAAGTTTCTCACCAGATAAAAACTCTAACATTGCGCCTCCTCCAACAGAAACAAAGTTATATTTATCCAGTATTCTGTGTTGACGCAAATAGGACAGAGTATCTCCCCCCCCAATAACTGAATACGCATGATTATTCGCTACAGCATGAGCAAGGATATGAGTTCCTTGCTCAGTTACAGGGTTCTTACCTGTTTGCCCCACAGGTCCGTTCCAGACAATTGTTTTTGCTTTCTCAATAACTTCTACAAAATTCTCTGCACTTTTACGAGTTATATCTAAGCCTGATTCCACCAAGTCTGCTACCAGCACCATAGACCGCTTATTTTTACTATTATCCTGCTGCACTTTAATAAGTTCTTTTGTATGATCAGCAACCTCTCCTCCAACGAGTACATAATCTGCAACTTGGCTCATTTTTTCTACTAAGGGAAGTTTTGTGTCAATTTTTGCACCACCTATAATTACAACAAGGGGACGTTTCGGGTTGTCTAAGATATTTTCAAATTCTTTTACTTCTCTTATAAAATGGAGTCCTGCATATGAAGGAAGATATTTTGTAACACCAACTGTAGAGGCATGAGCACGATGAGAGACAGCAAAGGCTTCATTTACAAAAACATCTGCATTCTCTGTAAGACTTTTTGCAAACGCCGCATCGTTCTGCTCTTCTTCCATAAAAAATCTAATATTCTCATACAATAGAACGTGCTTTCCAATTTGCCATCCACCAAATGGAGACATATATTCTTGTAAAGATGTGTTTAAATAACGAGCATACCATTTAGCAATGGGAAGAAGGGTACACGCAAGGTCATGCCCATCTGGCCTTCCTACGTGTCCTACAAGAATTATTTTACATTTATTTTTTAGAAGCATTTTTAATGAGGAAATGGAAGATAAAAGTCTTGTGTCATCAAGAATTACTCCTTTTTTAATATCTACATCACAGTCAATCCTCATTAAAACTGTTTTCTTTTTTATCTTTTTACTTGCTAGAGAGGAAAGGGCAGCCATACTCTTGTTATACACGATTTTGCTCGATATACGCAATGATTAGGCTCCTATTTCTGGAGAAACTCTATGAGGAGTGAATCTACAGTTTAGTGAGTTCTCTGTGCCTCGTACAAAATATGTAGTTTTCCCGTAACAATTCTTGGCTACAACTGATAGCGGTATCTGAACAGGAGGTTGAGTTTCGTTTTCAAGTAACTTCGTCATAATTGTATTCCACATAGGAGCAGCTCCAGAAATACCAGAAGTTAATTCTTGACTCATGGGAGTATTATCATTATTACCGACCCACGTAGCTACCACAAACTTATCAGTAAATCCTACTGTCCAGTTATCTCTTTTATTATCCGTTGTTCCTGTTTTTACCGAAACTCTTTTACCAGGAATATGGAGAGGAGAGTTTGGCCCAAAAGCAGCAGTACGAGCATCATTATCTGCTAAAATATCCGAGATAATAAATGCAGTTGCCTCAGACACTACTTGTTGGCCAGATACTTTTTTTGTATATACAGACTTTCCATACGCATCAGTTACAGAAATAATTGGATTAAGATCCTCTCTTTTGCCTCCATTTGCAATAGTTCCGAATACTGTTGCAAGATCTGTCATTTTTGTCTCTCCCCCTCCTAATGTAATTGAAAGTCCGAATCTATTTGGATCATTCCAAGTAGTAATTCCCATACTTTTTCCAAAAGATATTATTTTATCTACACCTAAACGTTGTGCTACTCGCACAGCAGGTATATTGTATGAGTTTGCAAATGCAGCTCTTATCGTCTGTTTCCCATGATATCTCCCATCATAATTGACTGGTGTATAGGAAGGGCCACCATCTGAAGAGGCAATTGTAAGTGGAGAATCATCAACCATTGTTGCTTCTGTGAATCCGTTCTCAAGCGCAAGTGCGTATGTAACAATTTTTATAGTAGAACCAGGTTGTCTCAAAGAAGTAGCAACATTTACATTCCCATCATGCTCTGTGTCAAAATAATCTTTGCTTCCTACCATAGCAAGAATGTCTCCATTCCTTGGATCAGTAACAACAGCGGCTCCATTCTGGACATTTAGATATGCATTTTGTTCTACCTGTTCTGCCACAGTAGACTCAATATCCCGTTGCAGAGAATAGTCAAGTGTTGTCTTAACTTGTAATCCTCCTCTTTCAACTTCTGTAATTCCATACTGTTGAACAAGTAAATCTTTGACGTACATTACAAAATGAGGGGCCTTAATTGGTACTTTTGGACTGATGAACGTTAACTCTTGCTTAAACGCCTCATTTGCCTGATTTTGCGTGATATAACCATCACGTACCATCGCTGCTAACACATCTTTCTGTCTATTTTTCCATAAATTCCCCTCTCCTGAAAAAGGGGAGTAGATGCTTGGAGCACGAGGAAGCCCTGCAAGAAAAGCGCTCTCTGCGAGTGTCAGATCTGACACTTTTTTACCAAAATATATCTCACTTGCAGACTCAACTCCCCACGCTGTACCTCCATAAGGAACATAGTTAAAATACATCTCTAAAATTTGATCTTTTGTGTATTTTTTCTCTGCCCATAATGCAAGAACAACTTCTTTTACTTTTCTTTTAATTGTTGGTTCTGGAGTAAGAAAAACAGATTTTATTAACTGTTGAGTAATCGTAGATCCTCCCTGTCTATTATCTGTCCGCACATTTGAAACTAACGCACGAATAATTCCTCTTAAATCAAACCCTGGATGTTCATAAAAATCTTTATCCTCAATAGCTATAGTTGCTTCTTTCAGATCTTCAGGAATTGTCTGTAAAGGAACAATTGTTCTGTTCTGGTTTGCATATATTTCATAGAGCAACACATTATTTCTGTCATATATTTTTGTTGTTTTTGGAACAAACGTAATGGAAAGATTTGATGGGTCAGGAAGTTCTGAAATAAAAACAAAGCTCAGTAAGGGGATAAAAATAAAAATACAGGACATGAATGCCCCAAGCACAAAAAATTTAAGCTTATATAAAAAGGTTGGTTTATAGATTGGTTTTTTTGCAGGACGCCCTTTTCTACGTGGAGGCTTTTTAAATATTGAAACGATTTTCTTGGGAATAAACATGACAATCGATGCTGCTCCTGCACCAAGCAGAGAAAGTCCGCTAAGGATCACAGCAAAGAAGTGAACAGCAATTACTATAGCACTATTTGAAACATCAGATATCCAAGGAAAAGATCGGGTAGTATATAAAGTTTTTGATTTCTTTATTTTTTTCTTTCTAAAAACGAGAGTTTTAAAATATGAAGGAAGATTAACTATTTTCTCCCAAGCAGAGATCACCCAATCACCGATCGTGATAAGGACGAGCAAAATAATTAACACAATTTTTCTAAATACTGCCATATTGTCGAATTGGGAATTCTTGTCTGGA
Organism: Candidatus Levyibacteriota bacterium; assembly: GCA_039809365.1. Taxonomy (GTDB): domain Bacteria; phylum Patescibacteriota; class Microgenomatia; order Levybacterales; family GWA1-39-11; genus JBDHUV01. The sequence goes on along the minus strand of JBDHUV010000004.1, from coordinate 2,773 downwards.
TTATACACAATACAGGCTAAAATAAAAAGCCGAAAACCTTACCCCTCTTTCTATTTTTGTCATTCTATGCATACAATAAGAATATGGATATTCTGGTTGTTGGTTCATCTGTAACAGACTTCTTCACAGAAATTTTACCTGGAGATCATGCTTCTATCAGCAACAAGACTGTTACATTTCATCTTGGAGATAAAATTCCTATTCAAATCACAAAACAAACAAGAGGAGGAAATGGGATGAATGTGTCGATTGGACTTTCACGATTAGGACACAGTACGACATTTTATACATATCTTGGAAATGATACATACTCCCATGAAATCGAAGAACTTTTAAAAAAAGAGAATATACAAGTTATTGCAGAAAAGGACGGTGAAACTAGTGATATCTCATTTATTCTCGACTTATACGATGACCGCATTATATTTTCTCATCACCCGATAAGAGAACACGGTTTTAGTGCTCCAGAAGACCAGAAGTTTGACAGAATATTCTTGAGTTCTGTTGGAGATGAATGGGAAGAATCATATAAAAAAGTCTTAAATTACGCTTTATACTCACAAACTCCTATCATTTTTTCTCCTGGTTCACGTCAATTAAATGACATGAATGATACTTTTTTCTCAGTTCTACATACTTCTGAATATATACTCATAAACAAAGATGAGGCCTCAGAGATACTTGATCATTTTGGAACGGCACATACAGACATACGATCAATCATTGTGGGATTGTCAAAACTAGGACCAAAAATTGTTTCTATCACAGATGGGCGAAATGGAGCATATGGATTTGATGGCTCGCAGATCTATCACTGCAAACCTTTCTCAGAAGAAAAAGCTACTGAAAAAACTGGGGCAGGAGATGCATATGCATCAGGATTTCTTTCTGCACTTTCTCATGGAAAACCAGTAAAAGAAGCAATGGTGTGGGGAAGTATGAACGCTCATATGGTAATGCAACAAACTGGAGCTCAAGAAGGACTCTTATCTCAAGAAGAGTTATTGCGATTACTGGAAAAACATGATACCTTTAAAGCATCTTTATTTGAATAATACTGAACAATGACACTTTCTGAACTCCATCTCAAAGCAAAAAACGAACACTGGGCAGTACCACATTTTAATTTTTCAAGTCTTTCTCAATTGAAAGGGATCCTCGAAGGAGCAGTCGCAATGAGGGCTCCTGTCGTTGTAGGTACATCTGAAGGAGAACGAGAATTTATAGGGTTAACTCAAGCAGTTGATCTTGTTAAAAGTTATAGAAAAACATACGACATTCCAATTTTTTTGAACGCTGACCATTCACGAAGTTTTGAAACAGCAAAAGCAGCGTGTGATGCAGGATATGATTCTATTCATATAGATGTCTCTAAAAAACCATTTGAAGAAAATATGGCAGAGACAAAAAAAGTAGTAGAATACGTAAAAAGTACTCGACCTGAAGTAGAAGTAGAAGGAGAGCTTGGATATCTAGCAACAGAGTCTTCAAAAATTTATAAAGAGGAAATTGAGATTCCTGAAGATAGTTATACAAAAGTAGAGCAGGCAGTTGAATATGTACGTGAAACTGGTATTGATAGATTCGCTCCTGCAATAGGCAATCTACACGGGATTGCTGCAAATAAACCTAAAATCCGTTTTGACCTTATAGAAAAACTTACTACAGCTCTCCCTCCAAAGCTTGTTTTTGTTCTCCATGGAGGATCGGGAATTGCAAATGAAGATTTAAGGCAAATTGTCCAACTTGGATTTAATAATGTACATATCTCTACTGAGATCAGAAATGCGTATTCAACAGCTCTGAGAGAGTATCTTGCACAACATCCAGATGAGATCTCTCCTGTCCCGTATCTAAAAGCTGCAAAAGATGCAATTATTCCTGTCGTAAAAGAAAAACTTGATATATACAATACTGTCAACGTTGTCTAATATGAAAGTAATTCTTGGAGCAGACCACAGAGGGTTTGAGCTTAAACAACAACTCAAAAAATATCTAGAAGAAAATCAATATGAAGTAATTGAAGTTGGTTCAAAAGAACTCATAGAAACAGATGATTACCCAGATGTAGCCTTAAAAGCAGCCACTGAAGTACTCAAAAATGAAGGTTCAAAAGGAATAGTCATTTGTGGATCTGGAGTTGGAGTGTGTGTTACTGCTAATAAAGTAAAAGGGATACGTAGTGGACTTGGAATGAAAGCAGAACAAATACAATCCGCAAGAGAACATGATGATATTAATGTACTTGCTCTTGCTTCTGATTATACAGATGAGAAGACTGCACAAGAACTCGTAAAAACGTTTTTAACTACTTCTTTTGACGGAAAAGAGTCTCACGCAAGAAGAATAAACAAGATCTCCGCAATAGAGCAGGTATGATAGACAAAGCAGAAATTCTCCCGGGTATTTTAGAGCAATCCTGGGACGAGATTGAAAAAAAACTACAACTTGCACAAACATTTGCTCAAACTGTCCATATTGACATTATTGATGGTGTCTTTGTAAATAATAAGACTTTTTTAGAACCTTCTCCGTTTACTCCTTATGCCACAAATCTCCAATTAGAGTTACATATGATGGTTCGCAATCCAATCGAGTATGTTGAGCCTTTTGCAAAAGCAGGGTTTACGCGATTTTTAGGGCATATAGAGATGATGGAGGATCAACAAAAATTTGTTTCATATGCAAAACAGTTCGGAGAAGCAGGTCTTGCACTAGATGGCCCAACAGAAATTTCTGATATAAAAGTCCCTTTATCTTCTCTTGATTGTGT
>JBDHUV010000003.1:0-25556 GCA_039809365.1 Candidatus Levyibacteriota bacterium | reverse complement strand
TCCAGTTCCTCCTGTTATAATAACCCGTTTCTGCATACGCTCTATTGTACAATCTCACCAATCAGAAATGCAATGGTCCCGTCTGGATAATAAAGTATCCTTTTTGTTGAGAATGAGTACTCTGGATGATCATTTAGATAACCTGGAGTAAGTGCAAATAATTGTTTAACAGAGGGAGTATATACTTCATGGGGAACTCCTAAATAACAGTTCCTACAATCGTTTGCTGCATAAAAATGGAAAAATATTTGAGGAGCGTTAAATGATCCTTCCATATACAAGGAATCATAGTCATTTTCATGGTCAACAAAATAAGATATTATTTTATTGGGTCCATATTGCCAACCCCAAAAATCTGATGAGTATTTATTATAGTTTTGAAAGTATGCATGTACGTAAAGAGAGAATGAAATAAATAGTACCAAACTAGAGAGTATGAGTATTATATTTCTACTCTTTTTTTTCATGTATAAAATAGGATATATTCCAAATGCAGAAAGTATTGTGAGCGGGATTATTCCAATGGAGGATCGTGTGGCTTGTGCACTTTGATCAATAGTAAACATACTCCCTACTGGGTAGACAATAAGAAGAAAGATAATCAACCAAAAAGACTTTCTACTTTTTTTATATAGTATAAATGCTCCAATGATGAGAAGTATAGATTGGAAATAATAAAGCTCTCCCATCCCTCTCACAGAATGTCTCGTTATAAATTGCCCATTCATTCCTGAGTCTCCTGTAATAAATAAAAAGTTTGGAGAAAAATGGCTTATGTAATTATTTACGACATGTGATAACTGATATTGCAGGCTATCATCTTGTGCAAATATACTAACCTGCTCCCATCGAGCTCCACCCTCATTGAGTAGATGGATTATCATAGGAGTAAGTAATATTCCTACAATATATACACATAATACTGTTATCTTTAGGTGTGAAAGGAAAAATTTTATATAGAAAATTATGAGAAATATCCCAACTAATGGGATAAAAATTCTTGCAGGGAAATATGAGTATATAGCAAAGGTGAAGAATATACTACTTATTAACATCAGTGGTGGATTCTTAATAGATTTTAAGAAGAAATATAATCCAAATATTGTAAATGTGATAAATGCACTAATTGCTTCTAATGAGATTCTACTCATATGAATATGCCACGGAGATATTGCAAGTAAAAAGGCAGAAAAGAGACTAATATAATTTATATATTTATTCTTTGTATTTATTTGTCTTGTTAATAGAAAGATACCGATAATTGCAATAGATCCATATAATGCTGATGGCATTCTTGTAGCTGTCTCTGTAAGACCGAGCATAGCAATAAATGGAATCGCAGAGTATATTTGGATTGGGCTTTTATACTCTCCAAATGCTTCAAAAAATAATGGGTGGTCTTTATCATATTCATCTTTCCCTGTAGTAAGGACACTGTATGCATTGTATCCAATAGAAGCTTCATCGCAGAAAAAACCAAGTGGTATTTTCGAAAGATCATAAAATCTGAGCGTTCCTCCGATAATCATTATTACTGATAATAGAATCAGTATTGCGTTAGAGGAGAGTTTTTTTTTAGGATTCTCCATGTTAAATATTTCTTGTCTTTTTAAATATCATTACTTTTGGATGATCATACACAGTAAATGATTCATCTGCAGATTGATCATTGATAGGTATGTTCAAAAAAGGAATTGTGGGATAGTCTGTAAAATCTGCAATTTTCTTGAAATTAGTTCCACCTGAAAATAGATTTTTATAAAACTCTGCACTTTTTGTATAACATCTTCCTTCAGGTAATTTATTGCAGTCTGTTAATTTTTGTAAAGGTGTATACAACCTGTTTGAGGAAAGAATAAGGTAGTCTGCTTGGGATAATCTAGCTTGTATTGTATTCCATTTTTCTTTCGTATCTGGCTCATACATAGGAATTTCAACATAATTATATTCTCCTCCACTTGTAAGGGGAAGGCTGTCATCCCAATGTTCAGTAGCAATTGTACTCCCTTGTGGGATTGTACTCAGAATCCAGTTTGTAGCAATAACTCTTGAATGAGCAGACCCATAAATTTGAATAAAAGACATTGGCCATATGCAAATTCCTATTGCAAGTAAACAAGAGACGAAATAGTATAGCCGTTTTTTTGAATAGATCCTTTTGAGAATACTTACAAGTGTGAGTCCTGCAAATAATGCAAAAAAAGGATATAGTGGAAGCATATATCTCATCCATCCAACTGCAAAGTCTCCTACAATGAGGAAATAACTAATAATAAATCCTCCAATAATTAATAAAGGGTAACACTCTTTCTGAGATTTTTTTGATATCTTGAAAAAAATGAAAATTCCAAAAAATGAAAGCATAGTGATTACTGGTCCAAGGCCCCACAGAAAAATATTTTTAAGTTCATATATATAAGGAGTTTTTCCATAATATTGCATTGTATAAGGGAAAGTGAAAACATCTTTTGTCATATGAGATTGTACGATTGTTTGGCTAATAAATGCTTGATAATCAATAATTGCATATGGTTGAGTGAATGCAAAAATGAAGAGTGTTGAAATAAAGATGCATGTACACACAGTAATAAAATTTTTTAGTGAGACCGATGACTTTTTCTTTTTAGAAATTCCATAGTGTTGGTATAAGTAGATTCCAATCCAAATAGTAAATGGAACTACTAAAACGACAGCACTAGCTTTCGTTGCCAGTGCAAGTCCAAAACTTATACCAGCAAAGATTGCTGTCTTTCTATTCATTTTTTTTGTGAGAAGTAAAATATAATAAAGAGTGAGCGACATAAAAAAAGTGAGAAGTGTATCAACTGCATAAAAATGTGATGTTTGGATTGGAAAAACAGAGAGAGCATATATTGCTATCGAAAATAGCCCTACCAAAGGAGAGAATAATCTTCTTGAGATAAGAAATAATATGAATAATGTGCCTATATCAGCGAGGGCAGAGAGGAACCTTCCAACGAGTGCGATACGTTCATAATATGAAAATGAGACATCAAACCAAGATGCCATAGTACTACTTGCCTTGAGTAAATACAGTGGAAAATTTCCATACGCAAAAAAATGTGGGTTTAATGGACTGTTAACACTCAAGAATTCAAGAAGTGAGTGAGGAAAGGAAAGCCCCAAAGTATACATAATAATAGCCCTTTCATCTGGATGAAGATTATGTCCTTGGTCCCAGTTAATGCCATATATACGGAGAATAAAAGCAATAAAAATAATTGCAATGAATATTATCTTGTATTGTTTTGTCATACTACTGTCCTATCCTATAAATTGTAACAGTTGGTCTATCGAATACATTTGCTGTATCTTCTACTCCATATATTGGATCTCCAAGATACAGAAGAGAACACCAGAAGTCACAAGGTGTTTTATATATTTCGGTAAATTGAGATGATGATAACAGAGATTGATAGAATTTATATCCGTGTGGAAACTTACTTTTATTTAAAATTCGTGATTTAACTATTCTTTGGCTTGGAAGAATTAATATATCACTTTGAGAAACTAAACTTGGAAGGTCTTCTTGGAGATCTGTATTTGTCTCAAGACCATAAAAGTCAAATAGCTTGATCGAAGAAAATATTTCATTAAATGGAGTAATTCCTAAATCATATGATTCAGATAAAACTATAGTTGATGTGTCTTTCAAGTTTCTCATTTCTTCTGCTGCACTAATTCTTGTATCAGGATCGATATATACAGTCTTTATAAAAGCAAATGTCCAAATCTCTGTTGAGATTATAAGAAATAAAATTACTATGGCAAAAACAACTCTCCCAACTCTCTGTTTAAATTTAAATAATTTTTGTGCTTCATATATTCCTATTACAATAATAAGATATAAAATAGGGAGTGTGGGAACCATATATCGTGTCCATTTTACAAATAGAATAGCTTGAGGGATAAATAAGAATAAAAAGAAAACAATAAGAAGTTTTAACTTGTCACTATCTTTTTTGATACTTTTAAAACAAATAATAGCAAGTGAAGGGAGGACAAATATCCATACAATTGGATTAAGTAAAAATGGGAGAACATACATAAACTGGAAAAGGATAGGAACGGTATTATTAAAAGTACCCGTATAAAAAACGGATAAAGATCCAGTTGCGACATCTGATTCATACGAGATGCTGTTATAAAATGATTTGAAATCTAAAAGTGAGAATGGATTTGTTATAACAAAAATTGTCATAAATAAAAATATTCCTATTACGAATGAAGCCAATATTTTTGGGAAAACACTTCTCATTAATTGAGATGTAATATTTTCTCCTTTAAAAAGTTTGTATATTAGAATAATAAAAGGAATTGGAAATAAAACAAGAGAAGATATTTTTATAGAACAAAGAGTTCCTATAACTATTAGTGAGTAAATAAAATATCTATAGCGGAATGAGGTTATATACTCTAAGAGTATATATAACAACAGAAGAGAAAAAAATGTTAGATACATTTCAAATGTACCAAAGTGCGCATACTGAATTAAACCCACACTTCCCGTAGCAAGGGATGCAGTAAATAAAGAGTATTTTTTATTCAGAAAAATTCTTGCAGTTTTATAGAGAAGGAAAATAGTACCAAGTGATAGGAGTGCTGAGAAAAATCTACTAATTATAATTGCGCTCTCAAATGAGACATGAAAAATGTCTTGAACATTTCCAAAAAATGAAACAAAGTAATTGGCAAGTACTCCTACGAAGTATGTAATGTAAATAGGTAAACTTCCGTATGCAAAGAAATGTGGGTTTAAATTCTGAATAAGGTGTATGTTGCTTATTGATGAAGCGATATTTCTTTCATCAGGATGAAAATAAAATGGAGCTCCCCAATTGAGATCATAAAATCTGAGTAGAGCTCCAATGATAAGAAGTATTCCTAAGGAAAAATTTATATATAATTTTTTCATGAGATTGAAGATAGTAAGTTCAGTATATTTACAATGAGTCTTTATCTACAACTGTTGCAATTTTTTTTCCAAGCTCCACAGCATAGTTTGTCCCCCTATCCCATGGATATACTTGTTGCATGTTTGCAAGATAGATACCTTTGAGAGGAGTTTTAAATGGTGGGATCATCTCTGAGTATTTTGCAGGTACAATTGGTTGAGCAAATGGAGCACGGAAAACATCATAATCAATCATCATCTTTTTATACCCTGGATGTAGTTTTTCTAGAAATGGATGGTAAAGAGACAAAAGGTCTTTATCACTTGCAGTAAATTTCTTATCTGTAACAGGCATATAATTTCCTATATACACAATATGCTCGTTATTGTAATGTTTTGGAGCTATAAAATTTGTGTGCTCTACAATTACCATAATGTGAGATTTTGTATCACATACACTAAGCCAGTATGTCCCATCTTCTAACAATGGTTTTTTTAGTCTAAGAATTAAATTGGTTGCGCCTAATCCTTGTAATTTTGTAAGACTCTTTTTATATTCTGTTGGTAAATCTGGAGTAAGTGCGGTAAAAAGATGAGTAGGGAGTGTTACGATAACTCGATCGAATATCCACTCTTTTTCTTTTAATTTATTTTGTGATATGACAACTGTTTTATTCTCCTTCTTTATTATATTTTTTGTTTCTGTGTTGTAATGGATCTCTCCCCCTTGTTTTTTTATCGTTTCAGACAAATATTGGGCAAATGGTAAAAATCCTTTTTTAGGATAAGCAAGAGAAGTAGTTCTTTTTTTTATACGTGCCCAAAACCAAACTAATGAGATTGAGTTTACAAACACCCCCATTTTATTGATAAGTTGTGGTTCCCAAATCAGTGTATAGGCTTTCTTCCCTATGAGACGAGGGAGTAATTGTGTTACTTTTAAGTTCTCAAGTGGTTTCCAAAACGGGTTAAATCGGAATAAAATAGCAAATATTCCTGCCATACGGAATCTTTCTAAAAAAGATAATTTAGGAAAGGTTAAAAGTTTAATTGGTGAATCAAGTTGATAAAGATCTCCCTGTATATATACAGATGTTTTTGGTCGTTTCGTTATAACTGGATAACCGACCTCTTTGGCAAGAGAAAGAATAGAGTCATCATTCGTAAACCAGTGGTGATAATGATGTTCAAGTGTCCAGTCCCATTCTTTTTGAGAATATCCTATTGCAAGTCCTCCAGGTTGAGAATCCTTTTCAATAATTGTTACGTCATGTCCTTGTTGTTGCAAATAATATCCTGCAGCAAGTCCTGTAAATCCTGCACCAATAATTCCTATTTTCATATTAGCCTAAAATAAATAAAAGTGTTGTTCCGACAATGATTAGTATAACAGAGGTGAAAGTTATCAAGACGGTTGTTAAACTTCCTGGAGGAGTTGGAGTAATAGTAATAATAGGCTGAACTGTTGGGATGGGAGTGTCTGTGATAATAGAAGTAGTAGGTGTCGGTGTTATCGTGGCCGTTGGAGTGGGTGAAGGAGAAGGAGTCTGAGTTATAGAAGCAGATGGTGAAGGGGTAATAGTTGTTGTAACAGTTGGGGCAGAAGTTGGACTAGGAGTTGAAGTCACGGTTACCGTTGGAGTAAGTGAGGCAGAAGGTGAAGCACTTTGAATAACTTGTGATCCAGATGGAAAAACACTAAACACACGGGTAATTGTTCTTTTAATTCCAAGCGAATCTTTTGCATTAACAAGAACAGTATTTTCACCTTGTGGAAGCTCTTCTTGAGGTCTAAACTGCCACATTCCTGATGAGTTTACCAGAACAGATTGAGATAATTGTCCGTTTATGGTTAGTTGGACTTCAGATCGGGGCAAAGCGGTTCCTCTGATGACTGGTTTGTTATCAATCAATGACTGATTCTCAGATGGAAAAGAAACAGTAAATGAAGAATATGTTTTTGATGGAATTGGAAAATTAAATTGACTTTCTGAAGTTGCAATTATAGGCTCTTCATCTGCTTGTCCAAAATCATAATTTTGAGAAAGAGTTATTGGAGGAATATCTGAAATATTTCTATTTTGTATTTGCACTCTTGAAGAAAGATCTCTATAGTATGCGTTAAGTATAAAAACTGTTGATTCAGTTAATGTAGCATACTGTGAAAGATCTGGAGATTTTATTTTCCCAATATCTAAAGAGAATTTACCATCTTGGTCTGTAATAGTACTGAGTGCTTGTGTCCCTTCACTTGAGAGGGTCACTAAAACATTACTGGCATTTTCCCCATCAGGTGTAATAATTGTCCCATTTATTATGTATGGGGAAGGCTCCTCTTCAAAAGATGTGCCTGTTTTTACTATATATGGATGTCCATTATCCAAAAGTGTTTTTCCTTGTGTAATAATTTCAAAACTATACTCTGTTTGAGGAGAAAGATTTGGAACGGTTATGCGATGTGTTACATACTCTTCTTGACTTGTTGATGCATAGAAAACAGATCCTGGTAAAGATGGTCCAGAGACTTTTATACCAGAGGCAGCAGGACTTATTGTAGTGAATGCAACAGTAAATGATGTGTCTGTTATGTCAGTTACGATAATGTTTGCAGGGCCAGCCTCTTGAGAAGCTTTTCCTGTAAAAGATGTGCGTTGTTGGAGAAAAAATCCAGTCACAAAAATACTTCCTGCAGCGAGAAGTAATGCAAAAAGGGTTGGTATTCGTATGTCCCATATTGGTTTTTTCATAGTTAGAGTGCGTTATTTTGTGGAGAGACAGTCTGTGTATTATCAGGTGGTAAAGGTGCCTCCTCACCAAGTACTGGTTGGTCTTGCGAAGGAGTAGGCTGATCTATAAGAACATCTGCACTCGGTGAGCTTGACCTTGTTTCATTAGGATCTGTTATATAATTTCCTTGTTGAGAAAGATCTACAGGTAAAGAGATTCTGCCCTCTAGTTGTTGTAATGTTTCCATATCGAAGTTTGCCTCTATAGGGGTAGTATATTTACTTGTATCTGCAGGGACAGTTGGATTCGTGAGTGCATACCATACAGTGGATGCAACCCATGTAATTACAACAACTGTTGTAAAAATAGCAATATATAAAATGTTTTTTGTAAATCTACTTTGTTGCATAGAAAAATACCCTTCCTGTTATTACTACTTCCGATCGATTTTCATTTGTTGCTCCTGAGCCTATTGTCTCTATTCCTATAATTCTATCTAAATTAATAATTTGAGAGATAAATGAATTAATATTTTGTGTGTCCCCAATAAGAGACATACTGAGGGTGTAGGAGTATAAAGGAGGAGTTTTATTCTCAGTTGGATATAGTGTAATAGGTCCTGTCACTATATTAGAAATAAAAAGGTTATTTTGTTGAGCAAGTGCTTCAACTTTTTTAACGACGATTGGAATCTGAGCAGTCTCAGGAATTGCAGCATCTACTTTTTGGATTGCTCCTGTATTTGCTGAATATAACTGTTTTAATTGATTTAAATTATTAAGCTTTGTTTTTAGCTTTTGTGCTACCAGTTCATTATCTGCTTTCTGTTTTTTAAGTGTAGTAATGGTTGAAAGTGTAGGCATAATTGCAAAAATACCAAAGAAAGACACCGTAAAAAGTGTGAGAATAATAAAAATATAACTGATAGTACGTTGGCGTTCATAGAACTTAAATAACTCAGGATATTTTTTCGAGTAAATCTTAAATAGTTCTTTAAAATTGAGTTTTGTGTCTTTCATTATTGATTTTGTACAGATGTATCTGTCATCTCTTCAGGTACAGCAGCAAGAGTTATATTGAGTTTGAAGATAATTCCTGCATCTCCACTTGTAATCTCTGCTATATTTATAGATTTAATAAAATTATTTGTTTTCAATGACTCAACGAAGTTATTAAGAGAGAAAACTGATGAAGTCATTCCATTTAAAGAAATGACATTTTTATTAACAGCAATGCTGTCTGTTGTAAAAACTCCTTCATTTGCACTATTAAGGAGTGTGTTCATAATCTGAACTTTTGCGTCAGTATCATTTTTTATAGATTTAATAACTGCAAGTTTATCTTGGATACTTCTAAATCTTTTTTCATTTTGTTCCTCACTCCGGACGAACACGATCTGTCTTTGTATCTGGTCATTAAGATCTGCAATCTGTCTATCGATAATAAATCTATATCCGAGTGCTGAAAGAGCAATAAGCTCAGTTAATACGATAACAATACGACCTATCTGGAGTGTCCATTTATAGAATAATGTAGTATTTGATTCTTTTGGTTTTCCAGACAAGTTAATAGATGTCGGTTTGACAGGAATACTTTTTGAATCTTCTTGTAGTGGTTTAAAGCTATTTTTATCTTCTGATTCCGCAGGCATACTACATATCAGTGTAGTTGATTTTTGAGACGTTTGTCAAAGATAAATTGAGGGTAGAAAGAAAGTTACGCTGAGACTGTTTTCTTAGATTTTGTTGAAGCAACGGGTTTGATTGTTTTTGCAATCTGTGATTTCATTCTAGCAGCTTTATTAGGGTGTAATAGGTTTCTTTTTGTAGCTTTGTCTACCACAGAATAGGCTGTTTGAAGAACCTTAACATCTTGAGTGTTTTTCTTTACAGCACGTAATGCATCCCGCAACTCTTTTCGAAACTCATCGTTTCTTATTTCTCGAGCACGGTCTTTTCTTAATTTTTTAATTGCAGATTTAATTACTGGCATAGGCGTATTCTACCATGATATACTTAAGAACACAACAGGAGACAGGATTTTTGTGGCTAAAAACTCCCGTAGAAAGACCCGCATTCAAAGTGCGGGAAAATATAGATAGTGATGATATGGTAAAAGGCTTACTTAAAAAAGGATTAGGTGCAATAACCTCAAAGCAAACCAGCATTTTTTCAGCTGCATTTTTCATTATGCTTACAACGTGGTTTGCTTATTTACTCGGGTTTATTAAATATAGAGTGTTTGCAATCATGTACGGTGAATCAATGGGGCAACTGGGCGTATTTTTTGCTGCATTTAAAATACCAGAGTTCATTTTCCAAGTCTTTATTGCAAGTGCGTTAGCCTCTGCTTTCATTCCTGTTTTTTCAGATTATTTGCTTAAAGATGATACAAAAGCTGCAAATAAATTTGCTTCATCTATTATGACTTTAGGAACGACAGTGTATGTCTTCTTTGCGATTATCATTGCAATATTTGCATCTCAGATTACTTCTTTAATAGCTCCAGGATTGTCTTCTGAAGAGCTTGCATTAATGACTTCAATAACTAGAATCGTTATTTTTTCTCAAATATTTTTTATTCTTGGGACTGTTGCTACAGGGATATTACAGTCACTCCAGCATTTTCTTCTTCCAGGGATAGCTCTTGCTTTATATAACCTAGGGATTATTATTGGAGTGCTTTTACTCGAGCCGTATCTAGGTATACACGGAGCAGTTGTCGGAGTTTTTATAGGGGCATTTTTATATTTTGTTTTACAGATTCCTCTCCTTGCAAAATCTGGGTATAAATTCAGAGTAGTATTTGAAGTAGTAGATGAAGTAAAAACTGTTTTGCATTTGATGATTCCTCGTTCAGCAACTGCATTGTTAGTACAGTTGTCTATTCTTGCAACAAATGTGTATTTTGTTTCATTTATTTCTGCAAAAAGTATTGCGGTTTTAGAGTTTGCGCAGACATTATGGTTTGCTCCTGTTAATCTTTTCGGACTTTCAATTGCTCAAGCTACTTTCCCATCACTTTCTAAGAAGTCTAAAGACACAAAAGAGTTTTTATCTATTCTTATTCCCTCTATTAACCAAATTTTGTACTTAACGCTTCCCATTAGCGTTCTTTTTATTGTTTTAAGAATTCCTATAGTTCGTTTAGTATATGGAGTAGATGCATTTGACTGGGATGCAACCGTTACAACAGGAATGACACTTGCGTGTTTATCTCTTTCTATAGCAGCGCAGTCTCTTATGTACTTGTTATCTAGGGCATTTTTTGCATTAAAGAATACTCGTACTCCGTTTATTATTACTGCAATTTCTGTAGCTGTAAATGTCTCTTTGTCCTATCTCTTCGTTATGATATTACACAAGCCTGTTTACTTTTTAGCTCTCTCATTATCTGTTTCAAATATATTGAGTGCAATACTTATGTTAGTAGCGCTCCATTGGCATGTTCGTTTACCGAAGCTAGAGATGAGTGTGAGTCTTGCAAAAATTTTAATAGCAACGTTTATTATGGGTTTTTCTCTTTATATTCCCATAAAACTTCTTGATCAACTTGTTTTTGATACCACAAGAACTATTAATCTTATAATTTTAACTGGAATATCTTCATTCTTTGGGTTGCTTTCTTTTCTTTTCTTCACTTGGTTACTTGAAATCCGTGAAGCATACTATATACTTGCAGTGGTGAAAAAATTTAGTTCGCGTACACCAATCTTACGCAACATAGGAGAAATTATCGATGGACCAAAACTTAATACGTAATTTTGCAATCATTGCCCATGTTGATCATGGGAAATCTACTCTTGCGGATAGATTATTAGAAATTACTCATACAATCCCAAAAGACCAATTACAGGAACAATTTTTAGATTCAAGCCCTATTTCACGTGAAAGAGGCATAACCATAAAACTTGCTCCTGTCCGTATGAATTATGAGTATGAAGAGAAAACGTATGAATTAAATCTCATAGATACTCCTGGACATGTAGATTTTTCATATGAAGTAGTACGCACAATGAATGCGTGTGAAGGGGCAATATTATTAGTAGATGCAACCAAAGGAGTTCAAGCTCAAACTATTGCTAATCTTAATTTTGCAAATAGACTACACCTTACTGTTATCCCTGTTATTAATAAAATTGATTTACCGTCTGCAAATGTAGAGAAAGTTCTCCAAGATATGGAAAGTCTTGGGTTTGAAAAAGAAAAGATTTTAAAAATATCTGCAAAAACAGGAGAAGGAGTTGAAAATTTATTACGTGAGATAATCCATAAAGTTCCTCCTCCCGAAGGTAAAGCTGAACACGCAACGCAAGCATTAATTTTTGACTCTGTATACGATGAACATAAAGGGATTGTCATTTATATCCGGGTAAAAAATGGAAAGATATCTAAATCTGACGAGATCACTTTTCTTTCAGATGGCTCATCTGCTCTGGTGATGGATGTTGGGATTATGAAACCGTCATTTACTTCAACAGGAACTTTAACGAGTGGTGAAGTGGGATATGTTATTACTAATATAAAAGATATTACTCAGGCAAAAGTTGGCGACACGATCAGTCTTAAGGGCCAACATCCAGAACCTCTTCCAGGTTATCAGCCTTTGAAACCTTTTGTTTTTTTGAGTATTTATCCCTCAACAAATGCAGAGTTCCATAATTTGAGAAAAGCGCTGCACACAATAAAACTCACCGATGCTTCTTTAATATTTACTCCAGAACAATCTTCAATTTTTGGACCTGGTTTTCGCTGTGGTTTCCTAGGACTTCTTCATGCACAGATTATTATTGAGAGAATAGAGAGAGAGTTTTCTTTGGATGTTTTTACTGCCCCACCAAGTATTGAGTATCTTGTTGATGGAGAGACTATCTCAAATCCTAAAGATTTTGATATTGCAAAAAAAGACATTCAAGAACCTTTTATGTTGGCAGAGATTTATACACCACATGACTATTTGGGTGCTGTTCTCCAATTGATATATGAGAGAAGAGGAGAACAACAGGATATAGCCTATTATGCTTCTCAAGTAAGAGTAACGTTTGTTATGCCTCTTGCAAATGTTATATATGACTTCTTTGACAAACTCAAATCTATTTCTTCAGGATTTGCATCATTTGATTATGAGTTTTTAGAGTATCGTCCTTCTGATTTAGTTCGTGTAGATATCTCTGTGAATGAGCAGATAATTCCGGAACTTTCATTTATTGTGCACAAAACTGAAAGTGAGTATTTTGCTCGAAGGATTGTAGAGCTCTTGGCAAAAGAAATACCAAAACATCAGTTTGTTGTTGCAGTACGTGCGCAGATTGGTTCACGAGTAATTGCAAGTGAAAAAATTGCCGCCTTATCTAAGAATGTAACTGCAAAATTGTATGGGGGAGATGTTACAAGGAAAAATAAATTACTTGATAAACAAAAAGAAGGAAAAAAGAAAATGAAAATGATAGGAAAAGTATCAGTCCCTAAAGAAGCATTCCTCTCTGTTTTGAAAGTCTAACTTTATATTTTTATTATAAAGCGAAGAATAATAATCCACCTATTACTGTGAGCATTATTGCTCCTATTACTCCAAGAGCTGTCCCAAAAGATCCTGGGTTAGCTATTGGAGGAGGTGATGTTGGAGCAGTATCTACTGCAGGTGGAGTGATTGTTGCTGAATCACTCCCTGTTGCTTGTGTCTCATTGACAACCACCGTTTGGGTACAAGCAATACTTGTATCTCCTCTATTGTCAGTTAAGACAGCACTCACAGAGTATGTATTTGGGTTATTAAATGTATGGCTTTGCTCAACAGTTACTGCCTGTGTTCCTAATCCTTCAGTAACCTCTGCTACTTGCCCATCTCCGTAATTGAAAGTAACTTTGGCGATAGTTCCATCAGGATCATTTCCTGTAACAGAAAACTGAGTTGTTAGTGCAGCAGAACCACTTGCTGGATTTACGGTAAGCGTTGTACACACAGGTGAAGTGTTTTGTGGAGGCAGTGTAGGGCTAGGAGAAGCTGTCGGTGTAGGCGTAAATGTTGGTGAGAGAGATGGAGTTGTCGTAGTAGACGGTTGCTCTGATCCATCTAAAATAGTAAGCATAATTGGAGATGCATTTTGAAGTACATTCTCGCCAGGACTGTCATCAGCAGATAGTGAATATACTTGGGTTTGTCCTGGGAAACTAAATGCTACTTGGGTTGGAGTATCTGTTTTTTCTTTTGCAACTAATTGAAGGGTCGCAACTCTAAATGGCTGATTGAAATCTGCGTTCGGATCATATCCTGTAATTGCTTTACTAATTCCAAAATCAACAGTTGCTGAACCTGATGCTATCTCAGGTCCTGAAAGTGTTGACGTAATATTTTGAGGATCTGGAGTAACTTGAACAAGCTCAAGTTTTTGAGGGTCATAGGTAATAGTGAATTTAACAAATGAAGGGACATTATTTCCTGGATCAAGCATAACATCAACAGAAAATGTCTCCCCTACAGGGAGAGAAGCCTCAGTTGTTACAAGAGAAAGATTACTTGAAGGAGCTGCTTTACTTCGTAGTTCTTGCTGTTGTTTAACAAAATATAAAGTAAGCGGTATTGTTATTACAAGCAGTACTAATACACCAATAATAAAGAAATTTTTTGAAGACGCTTTCATACAAAATACTAGATGATATTAGCGTAATGTAAAAAAACATGTAAGTCAATGATTTTAAGATGGGATATACAGCAAAAGAATGAGGAGAGGGGTTGACAAGTGAACATTTTATATTGTATATTAGCAGTCGGATACATTAAATGACAGGTTTTCCTGTCGATCAGATTTACTATATGGCAAAGGCAGCAAAAACAACACAATCAATTCAACCTCTTTTTAGTAATGTGCTTATTAAACCACTTGAAGCTGATGCAAAAACATCTGGGGGTATTTATCTTCCAGATACAGCAAAAGAAAAACCACAAATTGGTGAAATAATGGCTGTTGGAGAAGGCGATATTACTCCAAAAGGCGATCGTCATCCAGTTGTTGTGAAAGTCGGACAAAAAGTAATGTATAAAAAGTGGGGCGGTAATGAAGTCAAAGTCGGGAATGAAGAATGGACGATAGTAGATCAAAAAGATATACTTGCAGTACTTAATAAATAAATATGGCTAAGCAAATTAAATACGGTGCGGAAGCACGACAATTATTATTAAACGGAGTTAATCAGCTTGCTGATGCAGTTGCAACAACTCTTGGGCCTAAAGGAAGAAATGTAGCACTCGATAAAAAATGGGGAGCTCCTCAAGTAATTCATGATGGAGTGTCTGTTGCAAAAGAAATAGAGCTAGAAAATCCGTTCGAGAATATGGGTGCACAGTTAGTGAAAGAAGCAGCTTCAAAAACAGCAGATGTTGCAGGAGATGGAACAACTACCTCTACTGTTCTTACCCGTGCAATTGTAACCGAAGGAATTAAAGCGATTACTGCTGGAGTAAATCCAATGTTAATGAGACGTGGTCTTGAACGTGCAAGTGACAATGTTGTTGAACAATTGTTCAACATGAAAAAAGAAATAAAAGAAGGAGATATTGCAAAAGTTGCTACTGTTTCTGCAGGGAACGCAGAGTTAGGAGAACTTATTGCTGAAGCACTCAAAAAAGTAGGCAAAGATGGCGTTGTTACTGTTGAAGAAGGAAGAGGATTAACTACAGAAATTGAGTATACAGAAGGCATGGAATTTGATAAAGGATATGCATCTCCATATCTTGTAACAGATTCTTCTCGTATGGAAGCAACAATTGAAGACGCATATATTCTTATTACAGATAAGAAAATTTCATCATTACAAGAACTTCTTCCTTTCTTAGAAAATTTTGTAAAAGTATCTAAAAATCTTGTGATTATTGCAGACGATGTTGAGGGAGAGGCTCTTGCTACATTAGTACTCAATAAATTACGGGGAGTGTTTAACATACTTGCAGTAAAAGCACCTGGATTTGGAGATAGAAGAAAATCAATGCTTGAAGATATCGCGATTCTCACTGGCGGGACTGTTATCTCTGAAGATACAGGGAGAAAACTTGATTCAGTCCAGATTGAAGACTGTGGTCGAGCACTTCGTGTACGTTCCACAAATGAATCAACTCAAATCATTGGAGGAAAAGGTGAAAAATCTCTTGTAAAAGGACGTATTGATCAAATTAAAAAAGAAATAGACAGATCAACTTCAGATTTTGATAGAGAGAAATTACAAGAAAGACTTGCAAAACTCTCTGGTGGTGTAGCGGTTATTAATGTTGGTGCTGCAACAGAAGTAGAGTTGAAAGATAGAAAAGAAAGAGTTATTGATGCAGTTGCTGCGACAAAAGCAGCGCTTGAGGAAGGAATTATTCCTGGAGGGGCTGTTTCACTTCTGAATGTAAGTCAGAATATGAAGTTATCTAAAGGTACTGTTTCTAATCAAGATGAGGAAATTGGATTTGGGATTGTAAAAGAAGCACTTGAAGCTCCATTTAGAAAATTGATGGAGAATGCAGGTCTTGATTCTGGTCAACTTATTGCAAAAGCACGTGAAGCAGCAGTAACAGGACAGGGATTTAATGTCTTGAAAATTGAGTCAGTAGAGACTGCAACTCCAGTAGATATGTTAAAAGAAGGAATTATAGATCCTGCAAAAGTTGTAAGAACGGCTGTAGAAAATGCTATTTCAGTAGCAACAATGATTTTAACGACAGAAGCATTGGTAACTGATCTTCCTGAGAAAACTCCTCCACCACCACCTGGACCAGGAATGCCTGGAATGGGTGACATGGGATATTAATAGTAATTTATCTATCTTCTTTGTCTGATATAATCTTCACATGATAGATTCTCACTGCCATCTGAGTTTTCATTCTTTTGAGTCTGATGTTGATGCAGTTATTAAACGAGCACAAGACGCGGGAATTCAGGCGATGATTAACGTGGGCACTCAAAACTCTTCCAATAAAGAAGCAATTGAACTTGCAGAGAAATATGAAGGAATATATGCCTCTGTTGGTGTCCATCCACATCATGCAGATAAATTAGAAAATGACTGGCTTGAAGAATTACAAAAGTTATCTCAACATCCAAAAGTTGTCTCTATTGGAGAGTGTGGGATGGATTTTTATTCGTATAAATCAAATGGCATAGTAGATCCAGTATTACAAGAAAAAGTTTTTAGAAAGCAAATAGAACTTTCAATTACTCAAAAACTCCCACTTCAAATTCACAATAGGCATGCAGGAAGCGAAGTTATACGAATAATATCAGACTATAAAAATGAACTTTCTGATATGCCAGGAGTATTTCATTGTTTTGCAGGAGACATGGCTATACTTACGAGCGCACTTGACCTTGGTTTTTATATCGGGTTTGACGGAAATAGTACATATCCAGGTCTTGCTCCTGGAGAGACTGTCTCACTTTCAGATATTATAGTTCAAACACCTG
Source organism: Candidatus Levyibacteriota bacterium (assembly GCA_039809365.1). GTDB lineage: Bacteria > Patescibacteriota > Microgenomatia > Levybacterales > GWA1-39-11 > JBDHUV01. The sequence continues at coordinate 8,475 of JBDHUV010000003.1, read as the reverse complement.
TAGAGCGTATGTTAGTTGAAACAGATAGTCCGTATCTTACCCCAATTCCTTTGCGTGGTACTCGGAATGAACCGAAAAATGCTATAATAGTGGGAGAATTTATTGCAAAATTAAAAGAAATACCATTTGTTCAATTAGAAGAGATTGTAACAAAAAATTTCTCGACGTTATTTAAAGTATCCCTATAAAAATTATGCATGCATTTTTTGATCGGATGTTTTACCGATACCCCATAAAAACTCGCCGAAGCCTTGAAATCTTGCCTCCGCTTATTTCAATGACACTTATTACAATGCCTGTGTGGGGAGCATTGCTTTTTCCAGTCCAATTAGCTTATTTTATTATTTTTTTTGATGTCTATTTCTTATGGAAGTCATTTTTCTTAATGTCTACTGCATTTGTAGGTTCTCGTAAAATACGAAAGACAGAAGCAGAAGATTGGCTTAAGAAATCAAAAGGGTTAAAGAACTTCGATAAAATGCACCATTTGATTATTATTCCTAGTTATACAGAGAGTGCTTCAAAACTTTCTCGTACGATTGATACGTTAAAAAATCAGACATTCCCTTCTGAAAGACTTCATATTTATCTAGCACTTGAGAAAAGAGAGCCACATGTTGAAGAAAAAGCAGAGAATTTAGTTTCAATATTTAAGGACTCATTTGGTACATTTACCTATACATTGCATCCTGATGTAGAAGGAGAGATAAAAGGCAAATCATCAAATCAAGCATATGCAGTAAAAGAAGCATACAAATATTTGGTTGAAAAGAAAAAACTAGATCTTGATTATATTACCGTTTCCTCTGTTGATGCAGATGCACTTTTTGATCCTCAATACTGTGCAAATCTTTCCTACCAGTTTCTCACATCTCCTACTCCACATTTCCATTTCTGGCAATCTGCAGTTGTTTTTTATAATAATTTCTGGGAGATTCCTGCGTTTACTCGGGTCATTTCATTTTTCAGTAGCTTATCAAGAGTAGGCTTGCTTGTTCAGGGATTAAGGCTTCTTCCGCACTCAACATATACACTCTCATTAAAGCTGCTAAAAGAGATTGGGTATTGGGATACAGATGTTATACCTGAAGATTATAGAATTTTTTTTAAAGCCTTTTTTCATACAGAAGGAAAAGTTACGGTAGAACCAATATTTCTAAAAACATCACTTGATAGTGCTCAATCACAAACATATAAAGCGAGCTTGCTGAATAAATATAATCAGGAGAGAAGATGGGCATGGGGAGTTTCTGATGACGCAATATATTTGAAATGGTGGCTTACTACACCAAATGTTCCTTTTATAAAAAAGACCTTTTTGCTTTTCTTTGTCCTGCTAGACCATATTTTGTGGCCAGTGGCTTGGTTTTTAATAACAATTGCAGCCAATTTAGTAGTTCTTATTAATCCTGTTTTCTCTCGTAGTTCACTTGGATATTATCTGCCACAATTATCTGGATTTATTCTTACCTTAAGTCTTATCTCTCTTGTTGCTATGTTATATATTGATTATACAATTCATCGGTTTAAGCATTATAAAAAGCCGTCGTTGATTCGAAGGATATTGTTCCCGTTAGAGTTTATCGTTATGCCAGTTGCTGGATTTTTTCTCTCAGCACTCCCAGCATTAATTTCACATCTCCAGCTTTTCTTTGGGAAGAGGCTAGAGTATAAAGTAACTGAAAAAGTCTAATGAATAGATTGTCATATGCATTTCAATTAATACGATCTCATATTTTCGCCATCAGTGCGATAGGTGTATTTATTCTTCTCAGAATTCCTTCCTTGATTGAGCCATACTGGTATGGGGATGAAGGTATCTATGCAGTTATTGGACATTCTCTCCGAAATGGGAGCTTATTATATAGAGATATTTGGGATAATAAACCTCCTCTTCTGTATCTTATATATGCGTTAGGAGAGGGAAAGCTATTTTGGGCAAAATTATTATCACTTCTTGCAGGCATTGGGTCTATCTGGATTTTTTATTTACTTGCTATAAAAATAATAAAGAAAAAAATACCTGTAATAGTTGCCATATTTGTTTTTGCGATACTTTTTGGATTACCATTGCTTGAAGGAAATATTGCGAATGCAGAAAACTTTATGCTCCTTCCTATTGCGCTTGGTGCATACTATCTTTTTTTCAAATCTTCTCCTAAACATTTTTTTATAGCAGGGTTATTTCTTTCTTTTGCGTTGATGACAAAAGTGGTTGCAGTATTTGATATCCTGGCATTTCTTTTTATTCTCTTTCTTCAATCACAACTACAATCGAAAGATTTTTTTACAGGCTTCAAAGAATTTATAACGGAAAAGAAATTATATATTTTCTTTGGAGGAGTTCTCTCGTTGCCATTTATAACAGGAGTGCTGTATGGAATAAAAGGAAGTATTACTAGTTTATTGTCTTCAACATTTACGAACAATGTGTCCTATGTAGGGTATGAGAATTATTTTCTTTTTCCACTGGGTCTTGTGTTTTTAAAAGTAATACTCTTAGGTATTTCACTGATCAGTATATACGGTGTAAAGGAAAGATTGCCTAAGCAATATCTCTTCATTTTGCCATGGATGGCTTTCTCGGTTTTTAGTATGTTTTTTTCAGATAGACCATATACTCATTATGTCTTGATGGGATTAATTCCATTTTGTTTATTGATTGGTGCAATAGCAAATAAAGTAAAGCTGGCTTCTGTGTTACTCGTGATGAGTATTATTTTTGCTGTATATCTTCATTTCCCTATTTATAAAAAAACTGGAAAATATTATACAAACTACTATGAGTATGTAATAGGGAGTACATCTTTTCGTGAGTATGTAAGGTTTTTTGATTCAAATGCAGTGAGAGATTATGATGTGGCTTTGTATATAAAAATGAAATTATTACCAGGAGAAAAAGTCTATTATTGGAGTGATAGTGCTCAATTATATGTGTTAAGTGATGTGTCCCCAATCACAAAATATATTGTTGCATATCATGCTATTATGTATGAAGATGCAATGACTACAACTCTTTCTCAAATTCAAAGTGTAAAACCCCGATTTATTGTCTCCTCTAAAGACAGACCAATTCCTCAAGCATTTATCCAAGGGTATACGATAAAATATAGTATAGATAAAACTAAAATTTATGAAAAAAACAATTGACATATTATTATCTGATAACATTATGAAGCTTTCTGCAGGTACGTCTTTCGCAATACTTTTACTATCGACGGTTTTAATAGGACTTTTATACTCGAAACTTCCTCCATATATACCATTTCTCAATAGTTTGCCTTGGGGAGCCGAACGATTATTTTCGTCAATTGTCGTGATATTCTTACCTGTAGTTTTTCTCTTTGTTATTCTATTAAATAATATATTGAGTGCTCGCTTGTATTCAAAGCATGCGTTGATGGCACGCATGGTTTCATTTAATGGATTGTTAGTTGTTCTTCTTGGATTTTTAGCATATTTGCAAATAGTGTTATTAGTTCTGTAACAATATGCTTATTACTCTTATTGCTGCGTTATTAATTAGTTTTGCGATAATGATCGCAATTACCCCTGTTGCAATAAAATATATAAAAAAGTGGAAGTTGGTTGATGATCCTTCTACTCATAAGCATCCTGCAATTATTCATACAAAGCCAATCCCTCGAGGTGGTGGCCTTCCAATATTTATAACCCTCATAATTTGCATGGTATTGTTTCTCCCTCTAGATTCTATATTCTTGTCTGTACTTTTAGCAGGCTCATTAGTCGTAGGGATAGGCTTATTAGATGATAAATACGATATATCGCCATATATACGGTTTGGGACCAATATTATTTCAGCAGCTATAGTTGTTTGGTCTGGGGTGACAATCCCGTTTATTACAAATCCAGCAGGAGGAATACTCAATTTTGAACAGATTGAGTTTACGGTAGGCTCAATTATCCTTGCAATCCCAGTGGCAGAAATTTTAGCAGTAATCTGGATTGTTTGGGTTATGAATATGTTAAATTGGAGCAAAGGAGTAGATGGACAGATGCCTGGAATTGCCGCAATTTCGGCAATAATTATTGGTATTGCTGCTCTGAGGTTTGGGATTATTGATGAATCCAGTAAAAACACATCAATTTTTGCTTTTATTATTGCAGGATCTGCTCTTGGATTTTTAGTTTATAATTTTTATCCGGCAAAAATTTTTCCTGGATATAGCGCGACCATTCTCGGCTTTACTCTTGGAGTAGTCTCTATTCTCTCCAGTGTAAAATTAGCAACAGCGTTACTTGTAATGGGTATACCTGCTGCTGATGCACTTTTTACCATTGCACGAAGACTTGCATCAAAGAGATCTCCATTTTGGCATGATAAAGGGCATCTCCACCATTTATTACTCAATTTAGGTATGAGTCAAAGGACAATTGCACTTTTTTATTGGGGGATGTCATTTGTTTTAGGTCTGATCGCATTAACACTTTCAAGTAAAGGAAAATTATTTGCTATAATCTTAGTTATAGTACTTGTTATTGGTGGAATATTAGCATTACGATTTTTGAATAGCGAAAGGAAATGAGAGATACGCATTTTTATTATTTATTGAAGTTATTGCGTCCTCGACAATGGATCAAAAATTTCGCCTTATTTGCGGGAATTACATTCAGTGGCCTGTTGTTTGAATCTGAGCCTTTGACAAGAGTAAGTATCGCTTTTATTTCTTTTTGTTTTCTTTCCTCTGCTACTTATATTATCAACGATATTCTTGATGTGCAAAAAGACAGATTGCATCCTTTTAAAAGAATGCGCCCATTGGCAAGTGGAAAAGTATCGTTTGTGGAAGCAGGAGTACTGTGTGCAGTAATTTTAGTTTCTGCACTTTTGCTTGCGGGAAGTCTTGGGGGACTCTTCCTTTTTATTGCAATAATTTATCTTGCAATCCAAATACTGTATTCTCTTATTTTTAAAGGAGTCGTAATTTTTGATATATTTTTCATTGCTTCTGGATATATATTAAGAGTACTTGCTGGTGGAGAAATTGTAGATTATCATATCTCAGTATGGTTGTTACTTACTACAGTCTCATTGTCTCTTTTCTTAGCAGTCGGAAAAAGGAGATCAGAACTTACTCTTTTAAGAAATAGAAAAGAGTCTAAGATACAAGAGATTAGACAAAGTCTTTCCCATTATTCTGAAAACCTTCTTGATGCATACACCGCAATTTTTGCAACTACTGCAATATTGTTTTATACCATGTTTACTTTTCTTGAGCATCCAAGTGGTATGAGAATCTCTCTTAACTTTCTCCTTCCAGAGTATCTTCCCTATTATTTACAAAGAAAGTGGCTAATGATTACAATTTTACCCGTAATTTATGGAATTATGAGATATATGCAGGATATTTATGAGAAAAGTGAAGGAGAAAGTCCTGATAGAGTTTTGCTTGCAGATAAATCATTACTTGCTTCTGTAATTTTATGGGTACTTACTGTAATCGCAGTTATCTACTTTATTGGGTAACTTCAGTTACATAAGTTCCACTTACCCACCCTTGAGTTCCATCATCTAACGTTATTTTGTACCATCCATTTTGAATATCTGTATAGGTAAATACATCTCCTGGATCAACAGTATCGAGTTGAGTTCCTGATGTTGAAGGTGTTGATCTTACTCTTAAAAATCCAACTGGAGTAGAGTCTATTTTTACTTTTTTTGTGGTATTTTTGCTTTCCTCTGTAGGAGAAGGAGTAGTAGATATGGCAAGAGTAGGACTTATCTTTTCTAAATCTGCAGGAGTTTTTGAATCTGCACTCTCAGTACCTAAAGTAGCAGAGACTATCAATTTATATCCCTCAACAGTTCTCAGTCTTATTGTTTTTTTTGCAAATCCTTCTTTTTGTATCTCAATTTCGTGTTCAGATGCTGAAATTGAGTCTACAAAAAATGGACTCGTTCCTTTAGGAACACTATCTAATGTAATAACAGCAGAATCAGGGAGAGTTCCTACAAAAAGTTGAGCTGCATCTGTATTAACTTTTTCTAGCGTTAATACATACGCACTTGCCAGTGAGCCAGGAAGGAAAGTTCTTTCTACTGCAGTAAGAACTCCAGGTTCAATTTTTACTTTTACAATATAGGGAGTGTACTGAGAATCTGATGGGACAATTTTGATTGTGTGTTCTCCTTGTGGAATCATATTGTTTTGGTCACATTTACAAACTGGTGTATTCCCAATATTTTCGTCATCTAAAAATACCGTACCTTGAATGTTAGAGGTAACCTGTAATGCTCCTTGTCCAGAAGGGTTTAAAGTACGGAATACTTTTGTTAAGAGGAAAAGGCCAACTACGATCAAAACAATTGCCAAAACCAATAAAAGGTTCTTTTTCATTGTGTTCATAATCATACCAAACTTTAATTAGTCTACTCAACCCAATTTTTATTAATAATGATTTTTATAGCCGAGGAAAAAGAGGTGATTGAGATCTTATTTCACCAGAAAATTGTTCAAGAATTTTCTTTGCTGTGTCTGGCATGAAAGGTTGTAGATCAAATGCTGCTTGGCAGATTATTTGGATATATGAGTGGAGCATGTCTTTAATTACTGTTTGATCAGAGACTTTCCAAGGCTCATCTTGATTTATCTGTTTATCTAGTGATCGTAAAGAGTCCCAAATTTCTCCAAGTGTTTCTGCAAACTTATATTCATTCAATCCTTTATATACCAATGGAGAAAAAGAAAGCTCTACTGTGTTTGCAGTAATATTATTATTTTCTGCAAGTTTTGCAACTCTTGCTACAAGATTGCCTAATCCGTTTGCAAGATCTGCTGAATACACTTCTTTAAATCGATCAACACTTGCCTCTCCATCATCAGATAATGGAATTTGAGAGAGAAGATAATATCTAAATGGCTCCAGTCCAAATTTCTCAGTCATCTCAAAAGGATCAACAACATTCCCAAGACTTTTACTCATTTTTTGTCCTCCTGGGGCTGTAATAAAGCTGTGGATAAGAATTTGTTTAGGGAGAGGAAGTTTTGCGGACAATAACATTGCAGGCCAGTACACGGTATGAAATCTATTAATATCTTTTCCAATGATATGCAAATCTGCTGGCCACCATTTTTGCCATGTTTTTTCATCTGTTCCAAATCCAATACCTGTCATATAGATTGAGAGCGCATCAAACCACACATACATTACTTGGGTATCATCCCCAGGCACAGGAACACCGACACCTTCTGCTCTTTGTTTAGAACGAGAAATACTGAAGTCTTCAAGACCATGAGTAATAAACGAAAGTGTCTCTGCTTTTTTATTATCCGGAATAATATGGAGAGTATCAGAACTGATAAGTTCTTCTAATTTTTTTTGATACCTGGACAGTTTAAAAAAGTAATTCTCTTCTTTTACTAATTCTGGTTTTTTTAAGTGGTCTGGACAAAGTCCATCCGCAGTTAATTCAGACTCAGTTTTAAAACTCTCACATCCTACACAATAGAGACCTTCATATGATTTCTTATATATATCTCCATTTTCATTGCATAGTGTCCAAAGCTTTTGAACACCTGGCCAATGTTTCTTTCTATCTGATCCTCGCTGAAATATATCGAGCGATACTCCTAATTGAGAAAAAGCATCTTTGAATGTCTGTGAATTAGTGTCTAAAAATTCTTGCACAGGAATGTGGGCGGCTTTTGCAGCCTGAACATTTTTGAGTGCATTTTCATCTGCTCCAGAGAGCAAAAGTGTTTCTTCACCTAAAATGGAGTGAAATCTTCGAGTAGTATCTGCTTGAAAATATTCAAGAGCGTGTCCAAGATGTGGTTTTCCGTTAACATAAGGGATGGCGGTTGTGATGTAAAACTTACTCATATAATATACGGTATTGTACCAAAATTAAGCGTTTATTGCTTTAATTTATCTGATTTTTTCTGTTGGATTGTACGAGGTGGTCTTTTAAAATATACAATACACAAGAGTACTATTAATAATAAAATCACAACATATGAACCTTGTGTATATCCAATCATTCTGAGAATTAAGGTGGCTACGATAAAAAGAGCAAAGAAAACTCCTTTTATACTATTGAGGAATAGATATGTGAATATAAGATATGAAGCAAGAAATATAAGGAAGAAAAATATAATGAGAGGATCAATAATAAAGCTATATAACTCTATTTTCTGATATGGATCTACAAATATCACAAGCTCAGTAAGCGCTATTAAGAAAATAACAAATGCAATGATAAAATGAAGTAATCTTTTTCTTCTTCTCATAAATTTTAGTATACTTGTTAATATACAAAGATTAAAGCACATTAGTGTGCCTTGACTTTATATTTTTTAATCTGGTACGCTTAGCGTACATATTGCCATTCTTTTATATGGAAAAAATACAGACTTTTTTACGCTCAATTCTTAAATCCTCTAAAAAAACAATGGGAATGGTAATAATTTTACTTGTTGCTGTTGCAGTTCCTATTACGTTAGGTCTTATTAA
>JBDHUV010000002.1:0-26945 GCA_039809365.1 Candidatus Levyibacteriota bacterium | reverse complement strand
ACAAGAACTACACACGAACCGAGTTAACATGGGCGGGGATTACTCCCCGCCCTCAATTCTATTTGATATAATCAGATAAATGAAGCCTCGTATCTCCGTAGTGATCCCAGCGTACAATGAGGAGAAATATATAGACGCATGTTTGAAGTGCCTCTTTAATCAAACAATTGATAAAAAACTCTATGAAGTAATTGTCGTTGTTCGTAAAGATACAAATGATAGGACAGTAGATATTGCCAAAAAATATCCTGTTCAGATTATATATGTAAAGGGAGGAGTAGGAGAAGCAAGATATAAAGGGTACAAAGAGGCAAAAGGTGATATATTCGTAGGAACAGATGCAGATACCCAAGTTTCTAGACAATGGTTAGAAGTGATCATTGAAACATTTAAAGACCCTCGTATAGTATCGGTAAGAGGACAAACTTTACTAACAAATGAAACCTCGTTCATACCAAAGATTGCATTTAAATTTTCATATGTACTGTATGATTTTATAGGGAGTTTAGAAGGGAAAGTGTATATTACAGGAAATAATTTTGCTGTAAGGAAAACAGCATACAACCAAGCAGGAGGATTTAATCCAAATTTAAAATCAGGAGAAGACACAGACCTTACACGAAAGATATGTAAATACGGAAAGACCGTTGTTAATAAGCAGATGATCGTACATACTTCTCCTAGACGTATACAAGAAGGATATGCACGGAGTTTTTTTCGATATGTCAAAATTTTTATTTTCTTAAAAATTGGAAAGCTACCTCCAGATTTTCCCCATTATAGATAGCAATGATATACAATAGAGCAACTAATATGAAAGTTAATATGATCTCAGAAACTGTATTTTTTCCAAAAGGACATGGAGTACATTCTGCATTCCTTAATACAATAGATCTACTAAAATATAAAAAGGTTCCGTTTACTATAAACTCACTCCATCGTGCTCAAATTACCCATATACAAACACTTGGCTTATTTTCACTGTTTATGCTCTTACTAAATAAACCATCTGTAATTAGCGCACACATAGTGCCGTTATCTTTAAAAGATAGTATCAAAGGCTATGAACTGTGGGGAAACATTGCAAAGCGTTACTTAAAAACTTTCTATAATAAAGGGGATATTATTCTTGCAGTATCTCCTAAGGTGAAAGATGATCTTATAAGATTAGGGGTAACTAAAAAGATCGAAGTCTTTCCTAACCCAGTTAACACAAATATTTTTAAACAGGATAAAAAACTAAGAGAAAAAGGGAGAAGGATATTGAAAGTTTCTATCAATGATACGCTAATCTTAGGAGTGGGGCAAATACAACAAAGGAAAGGAATCGAAGATTTCTTAGAAGTAGCAAAAAGATTACCACAGCATAAATTTGTATGGATTGGAGGTATACCCTTAAAAGGGTTAAATGCTCTCGATGAAAACTTAAGAAAATCTTTTTATTCAACTCCTAATATCCAAGTAACGGGTATAAAATCATACTCAGATATGCCTATTCTATTAAACGCAGGAGATATGTTATTTTTTCCTTCTCATCAAGAAAATGCTTCAATGGCAATTATTGAAGCTGCAGCATGTAATTTACCAATTATACTAAGAAATCTTCCAGAGTATGAAAGTCTATATGGTAAAAACTACCTATCAGGAAATACTATCGGAGAATTTGAAATACTTATAAAAAAACTGTCAACAAATAAACAGTTTTATACAAATGCAAGGAAAAAAAGTATTGCTCTTGCAAAACGTTTCACTTTTTCAACTCTTGCAAATGATCTGATAAATTATTATCATTCACTGTTATGAAAATAGGATTTTTTACAGATGGGTATCTTCCTCAAAAGAATGGTGTAGCAACCTCTGTTTTAGAGTATGCAGAAGGATTGAGGAAAAAGGGGCATACAGTAACCATTATTGCCCCAAAGTATCCTGGATATAAAGATAAGAGAAATAATGTAATTAGACTCACATCAGTCAATTACAAAAAAAGTGTTGGTGTACGAGTTGCAGTATATCTCCCTGAAAAAGCATTTAGAGATTTATTAAGACTAGATTTTGACGTTATTCATGGTCACGGAGACGGTCCTATCACAATGCTTGGCTGGATTATTGCAAAACGTAAAAATATACCCTATATTCTTTCTCATCATACATTCTGGAATAGATACACGCATTACTTACCTATAGGAAGAATCCTTATAAGACCACGTATTGTTGAAAAGTTTACTCAAGTATTTGCAAATTCTTGTAGTGCAATTATCTCTCCTAGTTATATCTCAAAAAAAGAATTGAAAAAATATGGAATTTCAAAACCTATTACTGTCATTCATCATGGGCTGGACTTGAAAAAATATATAAAAGGAGATACTAAATTTTTGCGTAAAAAATTAAAAATTAAAGAAAAAGATAAAATTTTATTATATGTTGGAAGATTAGGAAAAGAGAAATCTGTAGATACATTGCTGTATGCTTTTGAAAAAGTACAAAAAAAACTTCCTCATACAGTTCTTGTACTTATCGGAGAAGGACAACAAAAGGAATACTTACAAAAACTTGCAACAAAACTTGATATTAGTGAAAATACTTATTTTCTAGGAGAAATCGACTATAAAAAAATACCTTCAGTATTTTACAGTGCAGATGTGTTTGTATTTGCTTCCAAAACAGAGACTCTTGGAAAAGTAGTGCTCGAGGCTATGGCTGCTGGGTTACCTACTGTAACGCTTAATGTGGCTCCATTTAAAGAGTTAATACGAAACAAGCAAGAGGGGCTTCTTGTATCAGCAACTCCTACATCATTTGCACGTCAAATCGTTACACTTCTTTCTGATGATAATCTTCGTACCACAATTGGACAGAATGCAAAATTAAGAGCACAAGAATTCTCCTTAGAAAACGCAGTACAGAAAATTGAAGATATCTATACTAAAGAGATTGAACTTTATCAACTGCGCAAGAAGAGGAAAATCACTCATTTATTCTCCAAAGTAAAGGACTTTCTAGAAGTAGAGTTTAAATAATAAGCCATTTCCAAGACAGCTTTTAATTTTTTCGAATAAATTACTCGCTTGATTTTTGCACAATATCTGATATATTTAATGTATTCTATGGCAAGACAAGCAAAAACACCTACTCCCCCAGTCCAGCAAAAAGAAGATACCACTGAAAAAATGAATGCCATTAAAATGGCGATGGAACAGATCGAAAGACAGTATGGGAAAGGCTCTATTATGCGATTTGGAGAAGCAGCAAAGAAACTCCAGATAGATGTTATTCCTACTGGTGCTCTTCCTTTAGATATAGCACTTGGCGTTGGAGGCCTTCCACGCGGAAGAATTATTGAAATCTATGGTCCAGAAGCATCAGGTAAAACAACAATCTGTCTCTCAGTTATTGCTGAAGCTCAAAAACGAGGCGGTACAGCGGCTTTTATAGACGCTGAACATGCACTAGATCCAGTATGGGCACAGACCATTGGAGTAAAAATAGATGACCTTATTATTGCGCAACCGGACACTGGGGAACAAGCACTTGAGATTACAGAACAATTAATTCGGAGTGGTGCTATAGACGTACTTGTTATCGACTCTGTTGCTGCACTTGTTCCTCGTTCTGAGTTAGAAGGAGAGATGGGAGATGCTGTTATGGGAGTTCAAGCAAGACTTATGTCACAAGCACTTCGTAAATTAACTGGTGTAATTTCTCGTAGTAAAACAGTCTGTATATTCACAAACCAACTTCGACAAAAAATTGGTGTTATGTTTGGAAACCCTGAAACTACAACAGGAGGACTCGCACTTAAGTTTTATGCTTCTGTCCGTTTAGATGTTCGTCGTATAGAACAGCTTAAGGATGGAGATAAAGTTATCGGAAACAGAACACGGGTCAAAGTAGTAAAAAATAAAATGTCCCCTCCTTTTAGAATTGCTGAGTTTGATGTAATGAGCGGTGAAGGGATATCAAAGTTAGGTGGACTTCTTGATGTAGGTATTGAGACAGGGATTATTACAAAGTCTGGTGCATTTTTGAGATATGGTGAGACCATGCTTGGGCAAGGAAGAGAAAACGCAAAACAATTCTTAAGAGAAAACAAAGATCTTGCAGATAAAATTGAAAAAGAAGTATTAGTAAAATCTCAAAACGGAAAACCAATGATTGAAGTTGGTGTTGAAGAAGACGACGAAGACACAGAGCCAATAACAGCAACAAAATAACCCTCCATGGATTTTGAAAAAGTCAAAATCGAAGTATTAAAAGCGTATACTGCTACTCTTAAATATCTTTCTTATCGTCCTCGTAGTGAAAAAGAAATTAGAGACAAGCTCATAAAAAAACACACAGATCCTCCTATTATTGAACAAGTCATTGAGAAATTAAAACAGGATAAATTTTTAAATGATACAGAATTCGCACAATGGTGGATAGAACAAAGACAAGATTTTAAAGGAAAAAGTAAGTTTGTTATAAAAAGAGAATTACTTGAGAAAGGAATAGATAATAACATAATAGAATCTGTCCTTTCAAAATCTCAAAATGATTACGAAACAGCAAAAGATTTTTTGAAAAGAAAACAACGGAAGTTTGAAAGATATACAGGAGAAGAATACAAAAAGAAAGTAACCGAGTTTTTACAACGAAAAGGATTCCGTTGGGATGTAATAAAAGAAGTGTTAAAAAACGAAGATTAACGCTTTGGAGACTGCTTCTGGCGTCGTGCTTTACCACCTGTGCCAACTTTTCTTCTTTCACGTGTACGTGGATCACGAGTTAAATATCCATTCTCTTTTAAGAGCGTGTGATATTTTTCTGTATCAATTTTATCAAACGCACGCGCAATTCCGTGAAGCATTGCATCTAACTGTCCACCGATTCCTCCACCTACAACTTTAACAGAGATAAAATACTTTCCAAGAGTATCAGTTAATTCAAAAATTCTTTTATATTTCGGAGCATATGGACCAAATCTAAAGTATTCAGAAGCATGTTTCCCATTTACTACCAAATCACCAACTTTGTACTCATTATCAAATACAGTAACTGTCTCATTCTGAGCATTGTAAATTCTGACTCGTGCGACAGACTCTTTTCTCCGTCCTACTGCATAAGTAAATGCAGATATTTTTGCTGGTGTTTTTGTTTCTACTTTAGCCATAGTTATTTATTAGAATCTCCTTTTATTTTTTCTTCATAAGGATGTTTGGTTCCTGTGAATACATATAATCTTTTCAGCATTTTATCACGGAGCCTATTTTTAGGCAACATCCCTGCAACAGCACTTCTGATTACATCTTCTGGTTTTCTGTTACGAAGACTTTCTAATGTTTCAGTACGAAGACCTCCTGGATATCCTGAGTAATGAGTATATCTTTTCTGCGTCTCTTTATTTCCTGTGACTGCAAAATCTTTTGCATTTGTAACAACTACATAATCACCACAATCAAGATTTCTTACGAAATATGATTTGTTTTTCCCCATTAAAAGTTCAGCAATTCTTGTTGCTACTCTTCCTAATGTCTGATCTTTCAGATCAATTTCGTGCCAAGATCTGACAATTTGGCTTTCTTTTGTTGGTTGTGTTGCTTTTAATATCATAATTATTTATCTTTCTTTTTTACTTCTTTTGTTTGCTTTTTAGCTTTTGGGGCTTGCCCTTTTTTTTCAGCTTTTTCTTTTACATTTACTTTAGACTCTACTTTATCATCTTTTTTATCTACTTTTTTGTCAGATTTCTTATTTCTTTTTTTAGAAACTGGTTCTTCAATAATAGATGATTTTTCTACAAACTCAATATATACCATTGATGCATCATCTTTTACTCTATTCCCAAGTCTAATAATACGAGTATACCCACCTGGTCTTTGCGCAAACCGTGGAGCAATATCTTTAATAAGCTTATCTACTACATCTTGGTGAAATGTTTTTTGCAAATGAACTCTTGCTTCTTCACCTTGATTTTTAGCTCTTGTTACGTGTTTTTCAATCTCAGATTTAATAGACTTTGCTTTTGCTTCTGTAGTTTTTATTCGTTCTTGTAATACGAGTTCACGCATAAGACTACGAAATAATGCTTTTCGCTGATTAATATCTCTTTTAAATCTTCGACCAAATATTTTTTTTCTCATAATTATTTAATTCCCCTTTTAACAAAAAATGCGTCATACTCGACGCAAAATCGCAACTAATTTCTAATTGTTGGAATCCTTATTTGTAAGTAATTCCTCTTTCTGCCAAACTTTCGTCAATAATAGACAGAGATTTTGCACCAAGGTTGCGATATGTCATTAACTCTTTTCGAGGAGTGTTTAACATATCTCCAACTGTCTCTATTCCTGCATTTCTCAGACTATTATAAATTCTTGTTGGAAGATCTAGCTCATCAACAGTCATTTTCATAATTTCATCTGAAAGTTGAGATGATGTTTCTTCTTCACTTTCTTGTGAAGCTGCTTCACTTTTATCTTTTGGATTACTAATCATTGAGAAATAAGAAACTAGTGTTTGACTTGCATCATTGAATGCTTCACGAGCATTTACTGTTTCATCAGTCCATACTTCAAAAATTAATTTATCATAGTTGGTTTGTCTTCCAACACGAGTTTGTTCAACTTTATAATTAATTTTCTGAATTGGAGAGAAAATTGCGTCAATTGGAATAACACCTATAGTAGAAATTTTTCTTTCTTCTGAAAGAGAGTATCCAAGCCCTCGTTCAACAGTAAACTCTACCTCAAGTTTAGATGATTTGTCACTAAGGCTTCCAAGATAATGATCTTTGTTTACAACTTCAACACCCTCAGATACTTCAATGTCTTTTCCGTATACTTTACCTGGTCCTGATTTAGAAAGTGTCATTCGTGCTTCAGTTTGTCCTTCAGCAAGTTTTACTCGGAGTGTTTTTACATTAAGAATAAACTCAATAATATCTTCTTTGAGTCCTGGAAGAGTTGAGAACATATGTTTCACTCCATCAATCTTTACTGAAGTAACAGCTGCTCCTTCAATATTGTTGAGCATAACCCGGCGTAATGCCACACCAAGGGTGTGACCAAAGCCTGGTTCAAGAGGTTCCACAACAAGACGGGTGTATTCTCCGTCTGTATGTTCTTCTATAACGTTAAAGTTAGGTTCAATCATAATTATCTATTATATACAAATCCTGTCCAAGCCACAAGTAGACTTTCGCCTTTGAGGCAAACAGAACCCTATTGTACTATTATCTTGAGTAAAATTCAATAACCAATGCGTAATCCACTGGATTTGCTACTTCATCACGTGTTGGCATGCGTAATAATGTACCTTTATCTTTGGTTCTTTTTACAAAATCTACTACATTTTCATCTTCAGAGAGCTTTTCTTTTACTACTTCAACTGAAGCAAGCTTCGGTCTTAACGTAACAATATCTCCTTCTTGTACTTTATATGAAGGGATAGTAATTCTCTGATCATTGACTAATACGTGTCCATGAGAAACATATTGACGAGCTTGTGCTCTAGAATGGGCAAATCCCATACGATAGACAACATTATCGAGGCGAGACTCAAGAAACTGGACAAGAAGTTCTTCTGTATTTCCCTGTTCACGAGAAGCTTGTGCTACATACCTTGAAAACTGTTTTTCAAGTAATCCATAAATTCTCTTTAATTTCTGTTTTTCTCGAAGTTGGATACCGTATCCTGTTATTTTTCTTCTTCCTCTTCTCCCTTGTGAACCTGGAGGAGTTGAGATACGTCTTTCAAGAGACTGAGATAATTTTCCAGTTAAATTAACGCCTTCGCGTCTAGATAATTTGTGTTTTGGTCCTGTATATCTTGCCATACTATTCTATTAATTTCTTCTCCTCTTTTTTGGTCTTGGTCCATTGTGTGGAATTGGGGTAATATCTGCAATCATAGCAATTGACATGCCAGAGTTACGGATTGCGCGAAGGGCTGCATCTCTTCCTACTCCCGGACCTTTAATATATACTTCAACTGAGTTAACTCCAAGTGTTTTCGCTTTTTTCAATGCCTCTTCTGCTACTGAGGTTGAAGCAAACGGAGTTGATTTTCGTGCTCCTTTAAATCCAGCTGCTCCTGCACTACTCCAAGCAACTGCATCGCCTTTTTCATTTGTTACTGTCACAATAGTGTTATTAAATGTAGTGCTTACATACACTCTCCCAACACCAGTTGTAACTGTCTGCTTTTGCTTTTTTGTTGCTTTTTTTGTTACTTTTGCTTTTGCCATATTAATTATTATTTAACTCCCATTCTCTCAGCTACTTCTTTACGAATTGCTCCAATTGTTACTCTCTTTCCACGTTTTGTACGTGCATTTGATCGTGTTCTTTGCCCATGAACTGGAAGTCCACGAGTGTGACGAATCCCACGATATGAAGAGATTTCTCTTAATCTTTTTGTATTCTCGTATATCTCTGCTCTTAAATCTCCTTCAATTTTGTATTTCTCCAGTGCTTTTTGTAACCTACCTAACTCATCTTCGTTTAACGTGTGACTTCTTTTTTCAGGTTCAATATTTGCTTCTTTTAAAATTGGATACACATTACTACGTCCTACTCCATAAATGTAGGTAAGTGCAATATCTATTCTTTTATTATCTGGTAAGTTAATTCCAACTAATCTCATATTTTTTATCTTAATCGGTACGTTATTCGTCCTTTTGTTTTATCGTATGGCGTAACCTCGACTTTTACTTTATCACCAGGCAAAATTTTAATAAAATGTATTCTCATTTTACCTGATAAATGGCAAAGAACTTCATGTCCACCCGCAACTTCAACTCTAAACAATGTATTGGGCAATACTTCTTTAACTATTCCGTCTAATTCAATCGATCCTTGGTGTGCCATACATTCCCAGTCATCTAGATTGTGGGAACATAATTCCACAACAAACAACCCTACAATTACTGGGATGAGTTATTCTAACAGATTTACCACAGCTAATCAATACTATAACGCCACTTTTCTTGTTACCTCATCCGACTGTAATGCAGTCAATATAATAGGGCCGTCTTCAGAAACTAATATAGTACGTTCAAATACTGCTGATAATGATCCATCAGATGTAACTATCGTCCACCCATCTTCACCTTCATACTCAACATCTGCCTCTCCCATATTATAAATTACTTCAATCGCAAGAGTCATCCCTGTTTTTATAATTGGAGTTTTTTCAATAGGCTCAAGTAACAGTCCAGGAATTTCAGGTTTTTCATGGAGTGTTTTGCCTACTCCATGGCCAACAAGATTATGAACTACTGAGTAGCCAGAACCTTCAACGGTTTGTTGGATAACCTCTGAGATATTCCCTATACGATTCCCCGGTTTTGCCTGTTCAATAGCTTTCCACATTGCTTGTTTTCCTACAGACAAGAATTTACCTACAGGATCAGTGTCTGAAACTGTATCTACAATGTCTCCCCCAATTTTTATCGTTTCTCCCATATCTGTATGATATCCACCATAAAAAACGCCTGTATCGATACAGATAATATCTCCTTTTTTCAGTTCTCTTTTCTTAGGAATTCCATGCACAACAACATCGTTTGTACACGCACATATTGCGTGTTTATACCCAGGAACTTTTTTAAATCCAGGATATCCACCATTTTTGGTAATATATGCATCTACAATATTGTTCAATTCAAGCTCAGTAACGCCAGGTTTTGCATGAGTAAGCACTTCATCAAGTGCTTTCCCAAGTATTTCACCTGCTTTTGTCATTGCTTCAATCTTTTGTTTTATTTCATCTGCCATATTTTTTTGTCTTCAAGTATCTGAACAATCTGTTCAAGTGTCTGATCTTCATTCAAACCTGTATTATCTATTATCTCATATCCACGTTCTTGTGGATTTTTTGGTAATGCTCCAAACTCACGATTAAGATCCTGTTCATCTCTTTGCTGTGTTTCTTGCTTTACTTCTTCGTATGTTTTCTCAATTCCATTTTGTTGGTACTGCTCAAAACGTCTGGAAGCTCGAGTTTCGAGATCCGCAGTTAAGAATATTTTTACATCTGCGTCAGGGAATACATCAGTGCCTATCTGTCTCCCTTCCATAATGATATCCTTCCCTGTGTGTTCGTATCCTTTGACGATCCTTCTGAGTTCAGTACTAATAAAACTGACAAACTCACGATTTTTCCCAAAATTAGATGCAGCCATTGATATTTTTGGCAACTGTATTTTTTGAATAACAGACTTACCGTTTAAGGTAATATCAAAGGAGCCAAAATCTTTTGAAAGTACAATCTCCACCTCTCCTGATTTTACATACTCATCTAAATTTTTATCAGAAAGGTCAGTAATCCCTTGCTCAACTAATTTATATGCATATGCTCTATATACTCCTCCTGAGTTAATATTCAGAGCCTGGATTTTTTGGGCAAGTTTCTTTGCAATTGTTCCTTTACCCGAAGCTACTGGCCCGTCAATAGCAATTACAAATCCTTTTTTCATTGCATTTTCTTAAGTTTGCGCATAATCTCTGCATGGATTTTTTCAATACTTTGCTCACCATTGATTTCTATCAACATTTTTTTCCTTTTATAATGTGCAAGAACTGGCTTTGTGTGTTTATGGAAAAGTTCAATTCTTTTTCTTATTGCAAGAAGCGTTGCGTCCTCACGATCTTCTTGACCATCTTCTTCTCTATATGAAAGTCTCCATAACGCTTCTTTGTCTGAGACATTTAAATATATTACTGCTTCTACAGACCCATTAAATACTTTTGCTTGAGCAAGGGTACGAGGGAATCCATCTAATATATATCCATTTGCATACTCTTTTCTTTCAAGGTAATCATTTACAATCGGAATTATTCTACTATCCGGAACTAAAACTCCTGCATTAATTGTTTCTTTTATATATCTTCCTAATCTTGTTTTTTCCTTTGAGAGATCTCGAAGTATGTGACCTGTAGATAAGTAGGGAACTTTGAGTTTTTTTGATAGCAAATTCCCTTGTGTTGATTTCCCTGATCCTTGTATGCCAATTAATACTATTTTCAAAATAAATCCTTTACTTATATTGATCGTAATTACGCGTTGTATGTTGTACTTCTAAAATCTTAATCGTTTCAATAACAACTGCAACAACAATCATAATACTTGTTCCACCAACAATAAGTGATTGATTGTTCGTAAAGAGGCCAAATATATTTGGCAATACAGCAACTAAGCCAAGAAATACTGCTCCAGCAAGTGTTATACGGGAGACAATTGTATTCAAAAATGCAGATGTTGGTTTTCCAGGTCTAATACCAGGGATAAATCCACCTTGTTTTTGAAGATCTTCAGAAATTTTTTGAGGATTGAAAATAATTGCAGTATATAAATAGGTGAATCCTACAACAAGGACAAAATAAATAATATTATATACATAGTTTTGAGGATGGAAATAGGTGGCAAATATCCTCCCTATTTCATTTAATGTTGTGTTGTGAGCAGCAAGGAAATAATTACCAAGCATTGAGGGAAGTAATACAAATGAGACAGCAAAAATAATAGGGATAACACCAGCTTGATTTAATTTTAACGGAAGATGGGTTGATTGAGATGCAACAGACTGAGAACCCCGAACCCTCCGAGCATAGAAAATTGGAACTTTCCGTACTGCTTCATTGATATAGACAACTGCTGCAGTCATTGCAACAGCAAGCCCCGCAAATAATGCAAGATTCATAATATCTGCTTGTCCTAATGTCGTAAATGTTTGTCCAGCAACTACAGGAATTCTATTTACAATTCCTGCAAAAATTAAAAGAGAGATACCATTTCCTATACCTTGTTCTGAGAGAAGCTCACCGATCCACATCACAAACATTGTTCCTGCAATAAGTGTAATCATAAAAGAGAGAAGATCAAACCAGCCAAGGGTTGAGATAAGATTCTGGGAACGAAGAAGAGCATACATTCCAAATCCTTGTACTATTGAGAGAGGAACAGTGAGGTATCGAGTATATTGGTTAATTTTTTGTCTTCCATACTCACCCTCTTTGGAAAGTGCCTCAAGTTTAGGATACACAACAGTCAGTAACTGTAACACAATTGATGCGTAAATATATGGTCCAAGTCCAAGAGCGAGTACTGAGAAATTAGAGATTGTTCCACCTGAAAATACGTCAAGAAGTCCTAAGAAATGATTTTGTTCAAAAAGTGCTTTCAGCTGTGTTACGTTTACTCCAAATACTGGGATGTGTGCGAAAAAACGGAAAACGAGAAAGAGAAGTGCTGCTATTCCAATTTTCCGGCGGATCTCTTTATCCTTGATACTATTTTTAAATACAGTAAAAAATGAAGCCATATCTTTTATTCACTACCTATCTGCATAGTATCAGATACGCTCTTTTCAGGTAATATCTGATTATTGCTCTACTGTTCCGCCTGCTTTTTCAATCAAAGCTTGAGCCCCTTTTGTAGCTTGAACTTTGACAGTTAATGCTGTAGAAAGAGTTCCTGTTGCAATAACTTTAACTGCTTCTGTTCCTTTTTTAACTATTTGCTCTTTTACAAGGAGCTCAACAGTTACGATACTTTTTGCTGGAAGTACGTTTAATTGAGTCAATGTTACTTCAGTTGGTTTAACAGCAAATACTCTATTACGTCCTTTTCCTCTCAAGAATGGCATACGTTTGATCAATGGTAATGCTCCACCTTCAAATGAAAGAGAAATATCAGTGCGAGCTTTTTGACCTTTTGTACCTCTTCCAGCTGTTTTTCCACGACCAGATCCATGACCTCTTCCGAGTCGTTTACTTTTTTCGTCTTTGATCTGTGGTAAATTATGTAATTCCATTATTTTGCTCCTCCTGTCTGAATCTTTAGATTCTTCAATGCTTCAAATGTAGCATATACATTGTTCGCTTTATTTGATGTACCAAGAATTTTTGATGAAATATTTCTAATCCCTGCAGCTTCAACTACACTTCGGACTGCTCCTCCTGCAATAATTCCAGTTCCTTGTGGAGCTGGTTTTAGCAATACGATTGCTGCTCCTTCTTTAATCTGAATTTTGTGGGGAATTGTTTCGTTTACAATAGGTACATCAATCATTCTGCTTTTTGCAAATGCTACTGCTTTAATAATAGCGTTTGAAACATCAGCTGATTTTCCTAATCCAACTCCAACTTTCCCTTGTCTGTCGCCAACAACGACTAAAGCCGCAAATCTTACTTTATTTCCACCTTTTGTTTTTTTAGAAATTCTGTTAATTTGTACTATTTTTTCTTCAAATTGATTATCTCTATTTCTATCCATATATTTTTCTTACTCTAGTATTGTACTAGAATTTAAGACCTCCTTCTCTAGCTGCTTGCGCAAACGCTTTTACTCTTCCATGATATTTATATCTTCCTTTATCAAAAACTAAAGAATCAGTAATTTTTTTCTCTTTTGCTTTTTGTGCAAACAAGGTTCCTAATTTTGCTGATTGCTCAGTTTTTGTTCCATTGCCATCTTTTAGATCTTTTGTAGAAACACTGAGCACTGTTTCTCCTTTTGTATCATTGATTAGCTGTGCATACATTGCCTGATTTGAAGCAAACACAGACAATCTCAATGCATTTACATTATCACGTAATCTTTTACGAATACGTTGTACTCTTTGCATTCTTCTTTCTTTTTTTATTGTTATTTCACTCATATTTAATTCCTTTCAGCTATTATTTTGCAGCTTTTGCTGATTTACCTGCTTTCTTCTTTAATATTTCTCCCGCATATCGGATACCTTTTGATTTGTATGGATCAGGCGGACGTACTTTTCTAATTTTGCTTGCAATATCTCCAACTGCTTGTTTATTAATACCACTTACGGTAATAACATTATCTGTAACAGCAAAAGTAATTCCTGTGGGAGGAGTAATACGTACAGGATGTGCAAATCCAACGTTTAAAACTAAGTCTGCTCCTTCTACTTTTGCTCTATATCCAACTCCGTGTAGTTCCATCTGTTTTGTAAATCCAGTTGAAACTCCTGTAACCATATTTGCAAGCAATGCACGGGTTAATCCATAAAATTTTTCAAGATCATGACTATCACGAAGCTTTTTAACAATAAGCTGCCCTTCAGCTTGTTCTACAGTTATACCATGAGGGATTCTTTCTTCAAGTGTTCCTTTTGGTCCTGTTACTGTTGCTTTACTTCCTTCAACAGTAATCTGTACTCCATCTATAATTGTTACTGGTACTTTCCCTATATTTGACATATTCTTTTATTACTGTACTTGGAACAGTAATTTACCTCCTACTCCTTCTTTCATTGCCTGTTCATCAGACATGATTCCTTTACTTGTTGAGATGATGTGCATCCCAAGTTCTTTTACTTTCTTTGGTAATTCGTGTCTTTTTACATACATATGTAACGACGGTGTAGAGAAAATTTTAACTGTTTGCATTCCTGGAACTCTCTTTGTATATAACAAAGTAATAACAAGTTGCTTTCTCCCATCTACCTCTTTTTCTTCTACTTTTTTAATGTAATTATTGTCTGACAAGATTTTTGCAAGTGCTAATGATGCTTTAGAATATGGCGCTTCCACTGTAGTACGATGCGCCATGTACGCATTTTTAATTCTTATCATAAAATCACCCATTGTATAGTTCATATTTTTTTATTCCTTTTCTACCAAGATGCTTTTTTTACTCCTGGTAACTGTCCTTGTAAAGCTTTCTCTCTAAAACAGATTCTACACATACCATATACTCGTATATATGCACGAGATCGACCACAGATTCCACATCTGTTTTTATTTCGTGTACTAAATTTTTGTTTTTTCGTAAATTTAATTACGTCTGCTTTTTTTGCCATATATGTTTTGGTCACTTTAGAGAATTATACTCTCTTAACTAGCTTTTTCCTCCTTTACAATTTTTTTAAAAGGCATCCCCATTTCCTCTAAAAGAGTCATGCCTTCCTCATCTGTTTCTGCTGTTGTTACCAACGCAAGTTGTAAACTTCTAATCTTATCTACTTTCCCTGAGTCAATCTCTGGAAATACCATCTGATCTGAAAAACCCATAGTCATATTTCCATGACCATCAAATGCCTCTCTACTAATTCCAGAGAAGTCTTTCACTCGAGGAAGGACTATTTTAACAAGTTTTTCAAAAAAATCATACATTCTGTCACCTCTTAGTGTAACAACAAGCCCAATTTGGTCACCTTCACGAAGTTTAAATGTAGCAACAGATACTTTTGCTTTTACTACTTTTGGTTTCTGGCCGGTAATAGTAGTTAAGTCTTCTGCATATTTCTCAATATTTTTCTTATCTACCAAAAACTCCCGTGAGCTTGTGTTCACTACAATCTTCTGTAATCGAGGTACAGCCATTACATTATCTATCTTCAGCTTTTTTTGAAGCTTCGGAACTATTTCTTCGTTAAACTCTTTTTTATATGTTGTCATATTTTTAATATCCTTTCTTACCCTTGTCTTTGTTTATGTTTAGGGTTTTCACATATCACGAATATTCGTCCTTTACGGCGAACAATTTTACATTTCATACATCTTTTTTTAACTGACGCTTGTACTTTCATAATTATAGTGTTTGTCCTGATTTCTTTGCTTTTCTTACTTTCTCATTTTTTTCAGTTGCAAATCCTACTCTTGTTGGTTTCTTTGTTTTCGGATCTACCAGTGCAACTTTAGATGCTGGGAATGGACGTGCAAATACTTTTATTTCAGATGTTTGACCTTGGCCAAATCCTTTTACATGCTTTTTGTAAAGATTTAATCCTTCTACAACCACAGCATCCTTTGCAGGTAAAACACGTTCAATTTTCCCGGTTTTACCCTTATCTTTCCCCATCATTACTTGTACTAAATCACCTTTTTTTAATTTCATAGTTATACAACGTTTTTAGCTAAACTTATTATTTTTGTAAATCCTTTGTCACGTATTTCTCGAGCAATTGGCCCGAAAACACGAGTCCCTACTGGGTCTTTATTTTCTCTACTATTAATAACTACTCCTGCGTTTTCAGAGAATCTGATGTATGAACCATCAGCTCTTCTCACTTCTTTTTTAGTACGAACAAGGACAACTTTTACAAGATCACCTTTTTTATACTCTCCATTTGGGAGTACTTTTTTTGCAATACAGCCCAGTGTGTCACCTAAGTATCCATATCTACGTCGAGATCCGCCATAGACCTGAATAACCATCAGTTCTTTCACTCCACTGTTATCTGCTACTACTAATTTTGATCGTAACTGTATCATAGTTTATAGACAGCTTAGAGATTTTACTCTTGTGCTTATTTATCCCCTTTCTTTACTATTTTTTTTGTTTGTTTTGTTTTGGTTGCAGAAGCTTTTTTTTCTGTTTCTTCAGCTTTTTCCTCAACTGCTTCTTCTTGTAATTTCAACATCACGTCTTCAGCAACTTTTTTAACAACTTTAAAGTGTTTTGTTTTACTCATTGGAACTATCTCTTCAATTTTTACATAGTCACCAATAGTAACTGGTACCTCACGGGTATCAACACTATATTTTTTTGTTACTTTCAACCGTTTCTTATACAGTGGGTGCACTGTATGACGTTTTACTTCAACAACAGCAGTGTTTGTCATTTTATCTGATACTACTGTTCCAAATAATACTTTTTTAGCCATAATTATTTATTTTCCCCTTTCTTTATACGTAATACAGTCATAACTCGTGCAATATCTTTTTTAATTTCTTTTAGTCTTCCTGTATTCTTATCTCTTCCTAATTTTAGATCAAGACGTAACTTCGCATCATCCATATGCAAATCATTTAACATTTTTTTTAAGTCAGCAACTGTCTTATTTGGCAGTTCTTTTACATCTTTTGTTTTCATAATACTTTATTGTCCCTCCTTTGTCACAAAACTACTTTTTACTGGTAGTTTATGAGAAGCAAGTCTAAATGCCTCTTTTGCAACATCTTCTGACACACCACTCATCTCAAAAAGCATCCTTCCTGGGCCTACTTTTGTTACATATTCGTGGATATCCCCTTTTCCGCCACCCATACGAGTCTCCGGCGGTTTCTTAGTAGTAGGTGTTGCTGGAAAAATTCTAATCCAAACACGACCACCACGTTTAATAAAGTGAGTCATAGCACGACGAGCAGATTCAATTTGTCTACTTGAGATTTGACCTGATGATTCAGCTCTTAACCCAAATGTACCAAAGTTTACAGCTATACCTTTTTGTTCGATACCTTTATCTTTTCTTTGTTTAAATATTTTTCTATATTTTAATTTTTTTGGCATTAACATATATTGTTTTCCTTTCTTATTCTTTATTTATCCAAACTTTTACTCCTACATATCCACTTTTTGTGAGAGCAGGAACTTGTGCATAATCTATATTTTCTCTAATAGTAGACAATGACACTTTTCCAAGCTGCACACGTTCTGTTCTTCCAATCTCTGCTCCTCCAATACGACCTGAAAGGATAATACGTACCCCCTTTGCCCTTGCATTCATTACTCTTTCAGAGAGCTGTTTCATCACTCTTCTGTGAGGCATTCTTCTCACGAGCTGATCAGCTACATTTGTTGCTACAAGATATGCATTCAAGTTAGGATCCTTGATCGGTTCCACTTTTAGATCTATTTTTGTATTTACATTTTCTTTACTTGTTTTCTGCATAAGAGCAATTATCTGTTTTTTAAGCTCTTCTAATCCTTGTCCACCTCGTCCGATTACAATACCTGGACGGACTACATGAATAGTAATTTTGATTCCATTTAATGTTCTTAAAATCTGTGCGTCACCAATACTTGCTGAGCGTAGTTTTTCAAACAACATCTCTCGGATTTTAATATCCTGCAATACTGTTGCTGCATAATTTTTCTTTGAATAGTATCCAACACTTTTGAAATCATGATGAATTCCCATTCTTAATGCAATTGGATTAACTTTCTGTCCCATATTTATTTAGTTTTTTTCTCCCCTTTCTTTTCTGTTTTTACTATTTTTTTTGTTTCTTTTTTCTTCACAGGTTCTGTCATCTCTACAACTGCTTTTTCAGCTGCCTGTGTCATTTTACTCACTCTGTCAATTTGATCTTCAAGTATTACTCTAATATGACTTGTTCTTTTCAAGTATGGTCTTACACGTCCACGAGCTGCATAATGATATCTTTTATACATAATGCCTTCACCAACCATTATTTCTTTAATACTCAGATCTCCTCTACTTGCTTGGAAGTTATTGACTGCGTTTGCTACTGCACTTTCAAGCACTTTACGAATTGGATCAGATGCACGCTTGTTGAGTACACTCAAACTTGCAAGTGCTTGATCTAACTGCAAATTTCGCACACTATCAGCAACAAGGCGAACCTTGCGCGGTGATATTTTTATATTTTTTGCTTCAGCTTTATATTCCATAGTAATCTCCATTATGTCTTACTGATCTCTCTTGCTACAATTCTTCCGTGTCCTTTAAAGTGTCTTGTTGGAGCAAACTCTCCGAGTCTGTGACCAACCATACCTTCTGTAACACGAACAGTAATAAAATGTTTTCCATTGTGCACTAAAAATGTATGACCCACAAACTCCGGTGGAATCTGACATGCACGAGACCATGTTTTTATACCGTCACGATTACCTGACTCTTTTTGAGCGCTTACTTTTTTCATAATACGCTCATCTACATAAGGTCCTTTTTTACTTGATCTTGCCATATTCTTTTCTATTCTCTAACGTTTATATATAAACGTTATTTACTCCCCCTTCTTTTTACAATATATTTATCTGAGTATTTTTTCTGCCTTCTTGTTTTACCAACTGCAAGTTTTCCTGCATAAGTTTTTGGTGATGGCATACCAATACCACTTCTTCCTTCTCCTCCACCGTGTGGATGAGATCTTGGATTCATAGCAACACCACGCACTGTTGGACGAATACCTAATCTTCTTCTTGCACCTGCTTTACCAAATACTCTATCTTTTACATCTACATTGCCAAGCTGGCCAATTGTAGCATAATTGATCCCATTTATTCTACGAACCTCTCCACTTGGTAGTTTTACTTGTACATATCCACCTTCGCGAGATTGAATAATAGCCTGATTTCCTGCTGATCGAACGATCTGGCCACCTTTTCCTCTAGTTAGTTCAATATTATGAATGACACTTCCTACAGGCATATTTCCCATTGGAAGTGAGTATCCAGCTTTAATCTCTACTTTTTCTCCAGACATTACTGGATCTCCAACTTTAAGTCCTACAGGAAGTAAAATATATCTTTTATCTCCATCAACAAACTGTATTAACGCAATATCTACTGAGCGATTAGGATCATACTCAATTGCAGCAACTTTCCCTAATACTCCATGATTATTTCGTTTAAAATCTATTTTTCTATAGAATCTCTTGTGTCTTCCACCTTGATGACGAACAGCTACCTGTCCTGTTACATCTCGTCCACCTTTTTTTGGTAATATTACTTTTAGTTTTGCCATATTATTCCTTTACTTCTTCAAATACATCAATTTTCTGATCTTTTGCAAGTTGTACTCTTGCTTTTTTATACGTAAGATCTTGTACATTTCTCCCTTTTTTCGTGTATCTCATCTGTGATCCTTTTACAATATTTGTAGCAACTCCAACAACAGTTACTCCAAACATTTTTTCTACTGCTTGTTTGATCTGTGTTTTATTTGCATATCGCGCAACTACAAAAGAGTATCTTCCTCTTCCTGCTTCTGCAAAAGATTTTTCACTAATAATTGGTTTTTGTATAACTGACTGTATTTTTTTCATATATTATTTTGTTTTCTTTTCTCCATATATATCGTTCATTTTCTCAAGCGCAGATTTTACAAATAACACATTTTTATGATTTAACACTGTATAGGTAGATAAGGTAGAAACATTTGTCATATTTACTCCTTCAAGATTGCGTGCAGATTTTTTCACTACATCTGCTCCGTCTGTGATAAAAAGCACTTTATTTGCTTTTCCTTTTTTATCTAACATCTGAAGAGTTTTTAACATCTGTACCATCTCTTTTGTTTTTCCTTTTACTCCATCAGTGTCTACAACCATAATTTCTTTGTTTACAAATTTCTGAGTTAATGCACTAAATAGTGCTGCTTTTCTCATTTTTGTAGGCATTTTCAAAGAGAAATCACGTGGTTTTGGTCCAAATGTTGTACCTCCTCCAATAAAAAGAGGGGCAGAAAGTGCACCGTGGCGAGCACGACCTGTACCTTTTTGGCGATAAATTTTTCGTTTTGAAGCATTCACTTCTCCTCGTGTTTTTGTACGAGCTGTTCCTTGGCGCTGATTTGCAAGATAAACTCTTACTGCTTGAGCCATAAGAATTGGATTTACTTTCGCGCCAAAAATCTCTAAAGGAAGAGTAACAGAACCAGCTGCTTTTCCAGCCATGTCTACTACTCCAATAGAGAGTTTACCTGTTGTTTTATTTTCAAGTACTTCTTTTTTTACTTCTTTAATAGCTGCTTTTTTCTCTGTAGCTACTTTTTTTGTTGTTTTCTTTTTTACTTCTTCAGCCATATATATTAATCAAGCAAGATGAAAAACTCTCTTATTTTTTACTTGATTCTTCCTCCTTTTCTTTTTCAACACCTGTTGCTTCATCTGCAATCTCTTCTGCCTGTTTATTATCTTCAGCAATATTTTCCTCAACTACAGTTTCTTCTATTGGAGCTTTCACTTCAACTACGTCTTCTGTTTCTGTTGTTGTTTCCGCTACTTCTTCTACTGGAGCTACTTGGTCATCATTTACCGTTTCTTCAACTTCATCAACTATTTTAAATAGAGGTACAAATTTTTTATCATGTCCAACTTTTTTAACTTCAATAAGAGTACCTTTAGGACCTGGAATAAGACCTTTCACTACTAACACACCGTCTACAATATCGAGAACAACTAAATTACGTACTGTTACTCTCTCATTTCCCATTCTTCCAGCCATTCTTTTTCCTTTGTATACTCTTCCAGGAGTTGCTGACTGACCGATAGATCCAGGAGCACGATGTCTATCTGATTGTCCATGTGTTTTTGGTCCTCCTGCAAATCTATATCTTTTTACTACACCTGCATATCCTTTTCCTTTTGAAGTTCCTGCAACATTCACAATATCTCCTACTTCAAACACTTCTTCTGGTTTCACTACTGTTCCTGCAGACACTTCAGCCACATCGTCTACGTGGACTTCCCGTAAAAAACGGGGTGTCTTTTCTAACCCCGCTTTTTTTGCTAAACCTTTTACTGGACTTTTTGCTTTTGTTGTAAAGCCTGCTCCAAGTTGAATTGAGATATATCCATCTTTTTCAACAGTCTTTACCTGTGTAATTACATTATCATGAATTGAAATAAGGGAGACTGGCACACGAGTACCGTCCTCAAGAAAGGTTTGCTTTTGATCTACTTTTGTTCCAAATAAGGTTGATATATTCATATGAATAAGAAACTCGTATCATATAGTCTTGGTTTTTTGGCATAAAAAAACGGCTTTCGAAAAGCCGTTCTACTGTTTCTCCTAAGGAGAGTCCAGTGTCAGGAAATACTTTTCGAATACTGCTTAGTCAATTCAGCCTGATTTAAACTCATGACAATACGAGTAATTATATTAGATTTGAAGCCAGATTGCAAGAGTGATGTAAGAAACATACAAACACACAAAACTGAGTTATTTATCTATATATTCTCTCACTTTTTGCTCTGCAATTAAAAGCGCACTCCCTACTATCTCAAAATCTCCAGAAGCCATAGTACTGTCATCTTCTAAGAACCCATGAGGATCATATATTGTTACTTTTTTTCTATACTCACCAGTATCTGCTGAAAAAGTATAATCTGTAATCTCATAATAATCTTTTTTTGAAAGATCCTCTCTCATGAAAAAAATTCTATATGTATCATCATGTACGTCGGAATTTTTCTCAATAGTAACTGAACATTCACCATTAATCATGTCTGAAGTAAACCATAACCTGAGTAATGAATCTGGATTTTCTTTTTGTATACGAAACTCTGGGCTAATTTCAGTTTCACCATATATATTTATGGCATTTATCAAATCACCCATCCGCATAGCAAATCGCCTAGATTCGGTCGTTACCATTTCAGTATCCAATTGGGGATAACGAGCATACTCTGCTTGAATAGCCCTGACTGGTAAAAAACTTGGATAGTGTTCAATACTCATATCAGGAGATTATACAATAAAATAAATGGAATTAAAACTATGAGATAAAATAGAAGATTTAAGAAATGATGGAGATTACATCTTAATCTCAACATCTACACCTGCTGGGAGGTCCAAATGAATAAGAGATTCAATTGTTTTTTCAGTCGGTGAAACAATATCGATAAGTCTTTTATGGGTTTTAAGCTCAAAATGCTCACGAGCATCTTTATCAATAAAAGGAGATTTGTTAACTACTGTGAGAGATCGCTTCGTTGGCAAGGGGATTGGACCAAGAACTTTAGCTCCTGTTCTAATTGCAGTATCTAAGATCTGTTGACATGTCGAATCAATGATCCGAGAGTCGTAACTTTTTAATTTTACTCTAATTCTGCCTTTAGCCATATATTTTGCCTTTCAAGCGATTTAAATGTGCGACAGAAATAGATATTACTTATTTAGTAATCTTTGTAACTACTCCTGCACCTACTGTTCGTCCACCTTCACGGATAGCGAATCGCATTCCATCTTCCATAGCAACTGGAACGATCAATTTAACATTCATTTTAGCGTTATCTCCAGGCATAACCATCTCTACACCTTCTTGGAGTTTGATCTCACCTGTTACGTCTGTTGTCCTCACATAGAATTGTGGACGATATCCTGAGAAGAATGGAGTATGACGTCCGCCTTCTTCTTTGGTTAAGATATATACTTCTGCTTCAAACTCTGTATGAGGAGTAATAGATCCTGGTTTTGCAAGTACTTGTCCTCGCTCAACATCTTCTTTTTCAACTCCTCGGAGAAGAAGACCAACATTATCTCCAGCTTGTCCTTCGTCAAGAAGTTTTCTAAACATCTCAACACCTGTAACAACTGTACTTTGATTTGGTTTAATACCTACGATATCTACAGTATCATTTACTTTCACAATTCCTCTTTCAATTCTTCCTGTTACAACTGTTCCACGACCTTTGATTGAGAAAACATCCTCAACAGGCATAAGGAATGGTTGATCAACTGGTCTTTCTGGAGTTGGGATGAACTCATCAACTGCGTTCATAAGTTCAACGATTTTATCTTCATATGCTGCGTCACCTTCAAGTGCTTTAAGAGATGATCCACGAATAATTGGAGTCTCATCACCTGGATATTGTTGTTTTGTAAGTAATTCACGTACTTCCATTTCAACAAGATCAAGAAGTTCTGGATCGTCAACCATGTCGCATTTATTTAAGTAAACTACGATTGAAGGAACACCAACTTGACGAGCAAGAAGGATGTGTTCTCGAGTTTGAGGCATAGGTCCGTCAGCTGCAGATACTACAAGAATTGCTCCGTCCATTTGTGCAGCACCAGTAATCATGTTCTTGATATAATCTGCGTGACCTGGAGCGTCGATGTGTGCATAGTGACGTTTTTCAGTTTCGTATTCAATGTGAGAAATGTTAATCGTAACTCCACGAGCTTTTTCTTCAGGAGCGTTATCGATGTCTTCATATTTCATTGCTTTAGACTGTCCTTTTTTAGAAAGCACAGTAGCAATTGCAGCGGTTGTTGTTGTTTTACCATGATCAACGTGACCAATGGTCCCGATGTTTACATGTGGTTTTGTTCTTTGAAATGTTTCAGCCATATTATTTTCCTTTTTTTTGGCAAAGCCAAAATAAAACACCTTTTCTTTAGGTGTGTTGATATATTACACAATAAATTTATTTTCGTCAAGTAGTATTCCAGATTTCATTTAATTTCTTACAATTCTCTCTTTTTAGCCTCAATAATCTATGTGGTTGATTAAAAATATCAAGATTTGATATCCTAGAAATATATGAATCTTATTCTTTCCCTCGCAATTTCTTCAGCATCTATTATAGTAGCTGCATATATATTGCCTGGAGTACAACTAGATAGTCCTATTACGGCAATAATTGTTGCTATTGTTTTGGGAGCACTCAATCTTGTTATTAAACCTCTTCTTTCTATCCTTACTCTTCCTATAACAGTACTCACATTTGGACTTTTTGCTTTCGTGGTAAATGCGCTTATAATTCTCCTTGCAGATTTCCTTATTAAAGGGCTTGTAGTTGATGGATTTTTATGGGCTCTTGCCTTAAGTCTTGTTATCTCAGTTGTTTCAGCTTTCCTCAACTCACTTCTTAAGTCTTAAATACTTACAGATTATATGAGTCATCAGTTCTTGATGCTCCTATTTTTTCTAAATATTTCCGTAAATCTTTAATAGAGTATGCACTTAAATCTACTTTGTTCTCATCAGAGATTATTAAGCCCATCAGTATTCTCCTCATTTTAAATGCTTCATTTCTTCGCAAAAACCTTATCACAAGCTCATCCTCTACATAGTTTCTATCTACAATAGTAAAAGACGAGAAAAACATACTCGTGTTAACACTTACATTCGATATATCTTTGATCATTACACTTCGTAAATATCCACTTTGATAAAAATTTCCTATTATAATGCTTACTTTTTCTTCATCAACGATGATCTCATCTGGGAAAAGTACAAATGGGAATATTGTTTTAATTTGGTAAATAACTCTTGCAGATGTCTGCGATATTTCTTCAAGTGTTCTAGAGGGTTGAGTAAGCTCAATCGCGGGAGTACTCGTACCAACTTTATTTTCTGGGATTTCATCAGCAAGGACAGGTTTTGGCTTATCACGAGAAGACCCATTCGTACGTTTTTGTTCTGTACTCTTAGGTTTTGCCTCAAAAATGGTGCCTCTCTTTTTTTGAGAAGCACCATCTTGCCTACGAAGTAATATGGTCCCTGCCCTGCTTTTCCTGACCATGCTAAGAATTTATCTTTCTAAGAATAGAGTATACTCAGACGTTATAAGACAGGGGTTAAGACAGTGTAAGAATTACGCAAACTATAATGGAATGGAGAATAAGACAAGTTTGGATTATTTATTTGCAAAATATGAGTATGCCCAGTATGAAACTTTTGATATCCCTAATCTTTGAATATACTCTTTTTTCCTTTTTGCAGATTCATTGTCTTCTGTCCAAATAACATGCTTTGTTCCATCTTTTGCATCATACTCTATTTTTACTTCCTGAGATTGAGTGTCTCTTTTCCATTCACAACGCAACTGAGAACAATCATCAATATATGAAGCTTTTATATCACCCAGTGAAGAAGACTCACCATACTCTTTTGCTTTCCCATCAGTATCTACTTCCCAATCATACCCAAACATCCCAAAAATAATCTCGATTTTCTCAACAGGTACGTCATTGGAAAAATCTGATACCATCTGTTGGAAATCATATCCATACTCTTCTTTTCCACTCATTGGGAAGTTTGGACCAGGATTACCACGAGATTTATGAAAATCATATGACATAATCATCACTCGATCAGCAAGCTTCCCTATTGCAGGGACATCGTAGGCACGCACTCTATAATAGGTATCTCCATACAATGTTACATAGAACTGTAAGTTATTTTGTTTTACTATCTGAGCAGTGCTCGTATAAAAAGAAGTTACTCTCTCTGTAATAGCTCCAAACGAGATACTCGATATCTCAAAATCCAAAACAATCCCATCAAATCCGTACTCATTTGCAATAGTACTTGCTTCTTCAGCAATTTTTTTCTGTACTTGTACATTCTTCAGTACATCGCTATTTACTTCTTTATCTACCATCCGTACGACAAGAAATCTTTTAGGGACATTTTCTGTTTTATCTAAAAATGCCTCAATTCTGTTAAATCCTGCTTCATCTCTATTAATACCTTCCTCAGTTGCTTCTATGCCAAAATAATAGGCAGAGTTATATGAATTAAGAGAGCTTGACGAGTTTATAGTCCAGTATGGGACAAATATTGACTCAGACGCCTCAATACTTTTAGGTGTAATTTTTTGTGAGTTTGTTTGTACATCTTTATCTGATAATACAGGAGTTTTAGGTAAATCTTCTCTTTTCAGAAAAACTACTACTCCGACTAAAAGAACGATACAAAGTCCTATAATTTTTTTCATAGTCTCTTATTATATCATTGTCTAGAAAGAGTCCTATCTGAAAGTACATGATATAATTTGGTCATGAAACTATACCTTGTCAGACATGGGGAAAGTAAAGCGAAAGGATATCATCTTGATCCCTCAATAGAACTGTCTGCTACAGGTGTCCAACAGGCAAGAAATGTCACCAATCGTTTTCGTACTATTCCTATCGATATTATTATTTCAAGTAACTTTGCGCGCGCACAGCAGACATCTGAAATTATAGGTAATGTATTACAGAAAAAGATATTCTATACAGATCTGCTTACAGAATGGAAAATACCCTCACTATTAATCGGTCAAAAAGTTGATGACCCAGAAGTTATAAGGATAAAACAAACATTAAGAAAAAATGCAAAGTTAAAAGACTGGCACTATGAAGATGAGGAAAACATCACAGAGTTTAAAAATAGAGTAATACAATTCTTTGATTATCTCTCTATATTTAAAGAAGAGAATATTATGATCGTCACACATGCAGGAGTAATCAAAATGGTAATGGCTCTTATCGTTCTCAGAGACATGTTAACAGGTGAACAATTTTACAGATTTGATGAGGCGTTCAAAACAAACTATACAGGAATTACTCAGTGTGAAAGAGGTAAAGATGGTATTTGGAGAATTATTACTATAAATGATCACGCCCATTTAGGATAAGTGCTATACTTTATATATATATGAGAGTTATTTACGAAAACAATACTGTGTATATCCTCCGTATTGAACGGGGTGAAGAAGCAATAGAAGAAATTCTGATGTTTTGTGAGAAAAAACAAATAA
>JBDHUV010000001.1:0-31719 GCA_039809365.1 Candidatus Levyibacteriota bacterium | reverse complement strand
ACATTTTTATCAAGATCAATTGCTTGTACCTCATCAATAACTTGGTGATCTGGAAGTACCGCAATATTGTTAGCAGGAGAAGTAAGCAACATCAATCCTCCTACTGATCCCATCGCAACTTGTTTGGCATTATTCGCAATATCTGTTAACTGTACAGAATGTTTATCCCACACTTTTTTTCTAATATCTTCGTGTCGGTGTGCAAGTGAATCCTTTAACTTATGATAATGAGTTTTTTCTTTACGGAGCATAGCACTCTAATTCTATTTGAATTTAAATCTTACTTCAGGACATTTGTTATATGTCACAGTACCCGTAGTAAATGTTCCAATCTGGATATTTCCTTTATCTGCAACAGATACAAGTGTATCATCTTGAGATGCTACGTGTTGCCCCTGTGTAGAAACTGGGGCCTTATCTGTTTTATCTCCACCAAATATATTTTTAAAGAAGTTTGAAATCATAGAAAAAAGCCCACCACGCTCACTCGATTCACCAAGTACCATCGCAGTATATGGATATGCTTGAGCTGTTGTTTTTCGAGAACATTTAATTGTTGCACGCGCAACATACTCTACATTCTTCTCAACATTTGCTGGAATATTCGTCGTCCATTGAGCAGAATATTTCATCTCTGTAGAGCTCCCTGAGGCAGTTGTGTTCACTCTCTCTGGTCCTGCGATGACTTTGCGAGAAGAAGCATCATTGCCTGCAGTCAGTAAGAACTCAATCTGTTTTGCTTCAGCTTTTGTTACATCTGAACCAGTAACTTTAGAAGTAGCAGTAAATATTGCTGGTTGTCCTGCAAGAATCTGAGACACTGTCATACTATCACATTGACACATAGCTTCGTTAAAATCAGGTACTGGTGTTGCAGTAGGTTGCTGAGGTGGCTCTGTTGGAGGATTTGGCGGTGGAGGTGTAGTTGTAGTACCAGGAGGTACTTGGCATGATTTACCACCTGAACTATTATCTACACATGCTGTACATCCATCTGTAGCTTGCTGACAGATAGTAGGATCTGCTGAACAATCTGTATTACATGCAGGTCCTGCTGGAGGCTGACATGTTTTACCACCTGAACCATTATCTAGACAAGCAGTACATCCATCTGTAGCTTGCTGACAGATAGTAGGATCTGCCGAACAGTCTGTATTACATGCAGGAGCAGGAGGTGGTGTATCTGCAGGACAGGCTCCTGAATACCATGACATATATCCAAGTGTTTTACAATTCATATCCCATGTGCCGCTCTCATCACATTTTTTATCAAATACGTCGATCTGTACTGTTTGATTACATTTAATATTGCCTGAATCTAGGGTAAGAGTACCTTGAGACCATTCTGGTGGTTCTACCATTGGAATACTTCCATTTCCACCACACTCTGTATCTTTCCCTTCACAAGTGAGTTTTAAAGCCCATACACCTTTATCTTTATCCCCTGTACACGTACCACTATCAGGACTACAATATTTAGGCTCAAAAGGATAATATAAACTATTACATTCATCAGGATTTTTACAAGACACAGGACCTGACCCATAAATATTTGTGTACTCGCCATCTTTATAAAAACCAAAGACTTCTCCCACAGAGTTTTTGGCGAGCATAACACTAAACACAATGCCAACTACTAATAGAATAGATAAAAATATTTTTTTATACATATTTATTATTTATAATCTGAGAAATTAGCTTTTATATCTAATTTACTTTTTTGTTTGGCAAACCAATCTCTATAATCTACATACTCCCCTTCACCCGCACTTGTTACGTACACTATACCATATAAAGCCAGATCATCATTTTTATCAATTTCAAATACATTACTGACCTGTCCTACTTTTGTCCCAAATGCATTTGTAATAAATGAATCTCCACCAATCACTGGTCTATTTTTACTCATATTTTCAAACGTAACTACTCTTGATGTAATACCATATCTATCTTTCAATGATGCCGACTCTGAAGAAAATCTATTTTCAATTATCTGTAACTGTCCATTACTTAACTGAGTTCTATAACTATTCAACGTGTTCGTTACAACAGCGGTGCGCGTAGCACTCTGTTCTCCAGATGAAGGACCTGTCACACTTAAAATAAATACCTTACCAGAACGAGATTCAGTTTCAATACTTGGTAATACACTCTGCTTCATCTGAGTAGTTTCGCCAATAAGTTTATCCAGTACTGCATTCCCTAAATTTGCAGATGGGGAGGACAACGTACCTTTATATTGCTGAGACAATAAATAATGTTCAATATATAAATCTTCTATATATCCTTTAATCTGATCAGATTCCATATCTTTATCTGCTCGAAAATGAGTGTATAGTGATGTAAATTCATCTTTACTGATCTCTTCATTGTTGATACTAAACTCATAATGTGGATACAAATCTTTTTCCCTTTGAGTAAATAAAAATACAGAAAGGCCAATTATCACAACTAAGAGAACTCCAACCACAATCAGAATCTTTTTCCTCAGTATCTTTGATACAAAGGATTCATTCTGAAAGGGTTGCCCACTTCCTGGAACTCCAGGAACTGATGGTTGAGAAGGAGGATACTGTGGAGTGTTGGGTACATTAGGATCCATAATCATTTCATTGTAATAGTATTTATAACATCATTGCAAGCATTTTTTGAATTCAATGCACTCATGATGATAATTAAAATGTTACTCTTAGTAATCTTGTAGTTATAGGAAGAGTAAGGCTCCACCAATTAAGAGTAAGATAAGTCCTCCTAACCCAACAGTGGCAATTGTTCCCACACTACCTGTTGGTGGTAAAGGTGGTTTTGTTACAACAGGAGCTTGCGGAGCTAACGTAGCTGTTGGAGTGGCAGTAGGCTGTACCGTAACAACTGGGGAAGGAGAAGGAGAGACTTCAGCCTGTACTTCACACACCTGTTCATCAACACCTGCAACACCAGCAACACCAGCTGAGTTAATTGCTGCAACTTCACAGCGATATGTATTGTTTGGTACTACATCAAACACATCACTAAGCACTCCACTATTTACAACCTGCTCTTTAATAACAGAATTTGTATCTACTTCAGTTACTTTTAAGTTATATTGGAATGCATTAATATTTGAGTCCCATGTACAGCTTGCTGAAGTAAAATCTGCTTCATCACCATTAATATATGGGTAATTGACTGAGACGTTTTCTACTGTACCTGGATCAGTTGACTCTTGTCCACTTTGAGTTTGTAAAGGGGCAGGTACATCAGTAATGACAGGGAACGTGGTATCAAGCGATGTACTAGCATCAGAACGAGTATCCTGATTCGAGCTCATTAAAAATAACGTGACAAAGATAGCTCCTAACAGGACTACAAATAGGACCGCAATTGCAATAATATTCCTTTTACTCATTCTAACTATATACTCTATTCAGCATATACATAAACACTATAGAGAATCAAGTAGAAACACTACAGAACAGTCTAATATTCTGTGAAAAGCTACGTATTATTTAATAGTACAAGATATACTTTTAAAATTACAACTTTCTTAATGTATGGGTATTTTTTTAAAGAAGCTTTCTATCTTATTAAATAGCTATTAAGCTCTATGCTGAGGAGAGTTAATAAGTCCACATTTCTTATATTTCAATCCGGAGCCACAAGGGCATGGATCATTCCGCCCAATTTTCTCAGCTTTTTTAAGACTTGCATGTTTTTTCTCAACTTTCTTTGCTTTCTCTTTATTTTTTTCTACACCTTTTGCACCTATCTCAGACTCTAATTGGTTAGTGACTCCTTCATTTGCATGAGTATGAGGTTGGTGATTGTGTTGTATTTGGATATCAATACGGAATGCTCTATGCACTATCTCATCATCAATTGAAGTTACTAATGTTTCAAATAACGTAAATGCTTCTTTTTTATACTCTACAATTGGATCGCGCTGAGCAAATCCTCTCAGACTGATCCCAGTTCTCAAATCTTCTATTGCAGTTAAATGTTCCATCCATAAATTGTCCATTGTCTGCAGAGAGACCGCTTTCATAATTTGGTCAATATTTTCTCTTCCATATTCTTTCTCACGTTTTTTCTCAATATCTTCTACAACCCCATAAAGAAACTTTATTACTTCTTCAGTAGGCTTTCCCTCTATTGTTGAAAGTAAATGAGTCTGTGAATGCTCATCAAAATTAATTACCGTTGTGAAATCTTCAATAATCTTTTTATATCCACCTTGTTCTTGATTTACATCTAAATTAAACAGTACTGAACGCTCAATAACTGCATACACTCTCTCCATCATGTGATCTGTGGGATTTTCTTTTCCTTCTAGAATTTTTCTTCTTCTTGAGTAAATAATTTCCCGCTGTTTATTAAGAACATCATCATAATCAAGTGTTCTTTTTCTCGATTCAAAATTAAATCCTTCAACTTTCACTTGAGCTTGTTCAAGTACGCGAGTGACGAGCCCATGAGTCAATGGTTGATCTTCTGGGAAATTAAAGCGAGTCATCATACTTGCGATCTGATCTCCTCCAAAAATTCTCATAAGATCATCCTCAAGTGATAATATAAAAATAGAGGCACCAGGGTCTCCTTGTCTTCCAGACCTCCCTCTCAACTGATTATCAATTCTTCTACTTTCATGTTTTTCAGTACCAATGACAAAAAGTCCACCTGCATTTACTACTGCATCATGAGATTTTTTCCATTCACCATATTCTTTTTCAAACTTTTTCTTTCCTTTATCCCCTTGATAATCTTTCTCAAAACTAGAAGGTGCTTGCCCTCCTAAAATAATATCTACTCCACGACCTGCCATATTTGTAGCAACAGTTACTGCACCTTTCCTTCCTGCTTCACTAATAATCATTGCCTCTTGTAAATGATTTTTTGCATTCAATACTTGATGTGGAATTTTCTTACGTTTTAATAACTCTGCAATAATCTCATTTTTCTCAATAGAAGTTGTACCGATTAATACTGGTTGACCTTTTTTATGTGCTTTCTCAATCTCAACTACTACTGCTGCATATTTTGCTCGAACTGTTTTATAGATTTGATCAGGAAGATCTACACGCTGAACTGGATTATTCGTAGGGATAGTAACTACCTCTAGTTTATAAATCTTGAAAAACTCTTCTGCTTCTGTAATAGCAGTACCTGTCATACCTGCTAATATTTCATACATTCGGAAATAGTTTTGAAGAGATACTGTTGCAAGTGTTTTTGATTCTTGCTGGACTTGGACATTTTCTTTTGCTTCAAGCGCCTGATGCAAACCCTCAGATAGTCTTCTTCCTGGAAGTAAACGCCCTGTAAACTCATCAACTAAGATAACCTGTCCTTCACGAACAATATATTCTTTATTACGATGATAAAGAGTTTTTGCTTTTAAAGCTGCTTCTATATGATAAACAGTCTCAAAATCTTTCTCATAAATATCTCTAATACCAAATAATGATTCAATTTTTGAGATACCATGATCAGTAAGATGGGCTGTTCTGAATTTTTCATCAATTTTATAATCAGTATCTGCTTGTAATTTTTCTACTACCTGAGCATATTCATAGTATTTGTTTGATGGTGTACTATCAGGCATTGAGATAATATGTGGAGTACGAGCTTCATCGATCAAAACAGAGTCTACCTCGTCGACAACTGAGAAGTAATGTTCACCTTGTACAACTTCACTAATATCAAACTTCATGTTATCTCGCAGATAATCAAATCCAAACTCTGAGTTAATACCGTATATAACATTCTTTTGATATGCCTCTTTTCTGGATATTTGTCTCAGATGAGACAGCCGATAATCAGTTGCTGATTCATCAAGATATTCACTGTCATATACATATGAAGTATCATTAATAATAGAGGCAACACTCATACCAAGGAAATGGAATACAGCACCCATCCATCCTGCATCACGCCGAGCAAGATAATCATTCACCGTCACCAAGTGAACTGATTTTCCTGTTAATGCGTGGAGATATAATGCCGGAACAGCAGACAATGTTTTCCCTTCTCCAGTTTTTTGCTCTGCAACTTTCCCCTGTGCAAGAACAATAGCAGCAAGCATCTGAACATCATAATGTCTCAGTCCAATTGTACGAACTGCTGCTTCACGAACCAATGCAAATGCCTCAGGCAATACCATGTACACACTTGTACCTTCAGCAATTTGTTTTTGTAACTCTTTTGTTTTTTTAGGGAAGTCTGAGTCTTTAAGTTTTTTCATCCCTTTTTCAAGAGAGTTGATCTCATCTACAATAGGCTGTAGTTTTTTTAATTCCCTGTCATTAGAATCGAAATATTTGGAGACAAAATTAAGCATAATATTTAGCTTCGCAATCTCCCAATTTTATCAGAAATAGCCTCCTGTCACAACTACGAATGGCTTTAAAACTAGCAGACCAATTCAACTATTGAAAACAAAAAAGTTATTTTTTAGGAGAGATTTTATCAAACCCTGTATACTGTCTTAATACTTCTGGAATAATTACAGTCCCATCTTCTTGTTGGAAGTTCTCTAAAATCGCAATAATAGGGCGACCTATTGAAAATGCTGTACCATTCAAAATCTGTACATACTCAGTTCCATCTTTTGTTTTGTACTTTGTATTTAATCTTCTACTTTGAAAATCTGTAACAGTAGAGACTGAAGTAACTTCTCTGTATTTTTCTTGGGTAGGAATCCACGCTTCTATATCATACTTTCTTGCAGCAGGAAACCCAAGATCACCCGTACACATTTTTGATACTTGGTAAGGAATACCTAATTCTTGAAAAAACTTCTCTTCAATTCCTAGTAGAAACTCATGTTCTTTATCATCTTCTCCTTTTTTCACAAATGACACCATCTCTACTTTATTAAACTGATGAACTCTTAAGATTCCTCTTGTGTCTTTTCCATAACTTCCTGCTTCTCTTCTAAATGAAGGTGAGTATCCGACATATCTTTTTGGAAGTTCATCTTCATCAAGTGTTTCATCTTTATGAATTGGAGCAATTGATTGTTCTGCAGTAGCAACTAAAATAAGTTTATCTTTTTCAATTCTAAACATATCTTCATCTCCTCCATTTTCCATATAGCCAAGTCGTTTCATTGTATCTTCTGTAATAAGAACAGGAGGAAGAATAGGTATAAAACCTTGAGGAAGTAATGTGTCGAGCGCGTATCTGAGAAGTGCTTGTTCTAACAAAACTCCTTCATTTTTTAAATAATAAAATCTACTCCCAGATATCT
Source organism: Candidatus Levyibacteriota bacterium (assembly GCA_039809365.1). Taxonomy (GTDB): domain Bacteria; phylum Patescibacteriota; class Microgenomatia; order Levybacterales; family GWA1-39-11; genus JBDHUV01. The sequence goes on along the minus strand of JBDHUV010000001.1, from coordinate 24,491 downwards.
TGGTTGCCCGTTCAATATCTATAATGTCCAACATCTGTCCAAGTTCTACATGATCACGAGGTTTAAATGAAAAAGTAGTTGGTTCTCCAAATTTACGAATAATCTCATTCTCTGAATCATCTTTCCCAACTTTTACGTCATCTTTTGAAGGATTTGGAATATTCCAAAGGAGTGTTTGAACTTTTTCTTCCAGTTCAGCAAGCCGAGGCTCTAATTCTTCAAGTTTCCCTTTTATTTCTTTGCCTTTTTCTATATCCCGTGATTTCGCAGCTGCATTTCTTTCTGCCCTTAATGACTGTACTTGAGTAAATACCTCTCTATACTCTTTCTCAGCATCAAGTAATTCTCCGATTGAAACCGTAATCCCTTTTGCAAGAGCTGCCTCTTGGACTTTTTCTGGATTTTCTTGAATATATTTAATATCTAACATACTTAAAATTTGTAATTGGATTATACTACTTTTCTAATTTATTTAAATAGTTTTTAAAATTTACTAATGCATTATATCTATGTGAACTAGCATTTTTCTTTTCTCCCCCTTGTTGTGCCCATGTTTCTGTCTCACCTTCAGGTAGAATATAGGGATCAAAACCCCATCCTTGGTCTCCTTTCGGATCAACAAACGTTGCTTTTACTTTCCCTGTAAATGTATGTACTTTATTTCCATCATGATATCCAAGTGCTGCTATTACTGTAATACTTTTATCAGACTCTGATTCTAACCATTTATTCATTTTATCTAATCCTGCCGAATTGAAAATATATTTTATAAATGCACCTGGAAAACCTTCCCATGCATGGACATATAATCCTGCATCATCTACTAACACTGGACTTTTTACTCTATTAAATGCTTGTTGCGCTTTATACTCTACAACCTTTTCAACATCAATATCTTGTATTTCAGGGAGCTCAAGATTTTTAATTTCTAAAGGAATACCCAGTATTTCTTCAACTTCTTTTGCTTTATCTTTATTACTTGTTACAAATACAAGCGGCTTCATGAGACTTCCGCAAATCTTTGTTTTACAAATTCACGGTCTAGTGAAAAAATGAGCCACGCTGCTTTTGGTCCAGAAGATTTTCCTAAAATTGAAGTGTAAATTGCTTGGAAAGCTTCTTTACCTCCTAAATTTATCCCTTTTGCAAGATCATACAATGCAATCTGGAGTTGATCTGCAGTATTTATCTCATCTAACAATGATGCAAGTTTTTTTAAATAGTCTTTTTGTAACTCAGTGAGTCCATTCACTGATTCTGGCAATGTTTCTTGTACAGTAAATCTATCTTTTTCTGGTGCAAAATTCTCTAACCAAAATTTGGCATAAGGTGCCCAGTTCAATAACCCTTCTTTTTCAATTGTTTCCTGCATATTTGGCATCTGTACCCATTGTGCAAGAGTCGTAAAACGAGTACTTGGAGGCTGTTGAATCTCTCCTATTTGGGATAGTTCAAAAACTCGGGCATAGTCATCTTTTGCATCATCAAAATAGTGTTGAGAATACTCCTGATACTCATCAAAAAGTTTGGGTATTGTATCTGCTTCTGTAGGATCGAAATTAGTCTGCTGTTTTATATTCATTTTTACTAATAAAAACCTAAGGAGTTCTGGTGGTAGTATTTGAAGCATATCAGCTGCGGCGTACCCTCTCCCTTTTGAAGATGACATTTTTTTGCCTCCAATAAGTAAAAATTCATATCCAACAGGATAGGGAACAGGATATTTAAGTACTTTTTCTGCAACCATTGTGGCAAGATCGTGAGATCCACCTTTACTCATATGATCCTTCCCAGCGCCTTCGACTGTTACACCAATAGCTTGCCATTTCACTGCCCACTCTACTTTCCAAGGCATTTTCCCAGTAAACCTACTTTCATCACTATATGGTGAGACTTTGCCTTCATATCCACATCCAGGAGTCCAGTCAGTTGCATCAATCGGGCAACGATAGTGTACATTCTCTCCATCCCAGTTATATACTCTTGTCGTAGATACTTTTCCGCACTGCTCACAATATACTTGGAACGGATACCAATCTTGTGCTACTTCTTTTTTATATAACTCTTTATAGATGTCTCTGATTACATCTGCTTGGTCAAGAACTTTTTTAATTCCATCATTCATTTTCCCAGACATGTACAGGTCTTTTGTCCACAAAATCTCTGGATGAAATCCTAACGCATTAAATGTATCCATAAATTCTTGCGCATAGTATGCAGCAAAATTTTCATATCCTTCAACAGGAGAGGGGATTTTATATAATGGCATGCCTAAATACTGTTTGTACTCTTCCTGAGGAAGATACGAAGGGATGTCATCCATCGGATCATGGTTTTCAAATACATAAGTATATTTTGTATTTACTCCAACCTCCTCTAAGGATCTATGTACTAATCCATGGACAACCACTCCCATAAGTGATCCCACATGAATACGACCACTTGGGGTTTTCATATCGTCAACCCACTCAAGCGGTAAATTTCGTTCTTTTAATTTTTGCGCTACTTCGTCTGACCAATACATATTTTCTCTATTATATCTTATTTAGATACAAAAAAACCCCTTTCGGGGTATCTTTATTTTGTTAGACAACAAAGAGACAACCCCGTTAGGAGCTAGACTTCTTTGAGGATTTATTAACAATATTTTTCATATGTTGGTATATTAACAAGGATATAAATAATTGTCAATTAAATTACTCCCAATTCTTTTCCAACTCTTTCAAATGCATTGAGACCTTTATTAAGATCTTCAGGTGAATGAGAAGCAGAAGCTATGACGCGAATACGTGCTTTTCCTTTTGCTACCATGGGGAAAACAATAGGGGTGGCAAAAACATCCAAATCGAAAAGTTTTCGACTGAATTCTTTTGCGACCTCTTCATCACCTAACATAACTGGGATAATGGGTGTTTGAGAATTACCCGTATCAAACCCCCGTTTTTTAAATTCTTCTTGTAAGTATTTTACATTGTCCCACAGTTTTGCAACAACAGAGTCTGATTCAAGTAACAACGTTACTGCTGCAAGTGCTGCTGCTGTATCGGGAATTGTTAATGCAATTGAAAAAAGTCTTTGACGTGCTTTTAAGTTAATATAATCAATGAGTGGCTCTTTTCCAGCAATAAAACCTCCCATTACTGAAAAAGCTTTTGAAAGGCTTCCTACTTCGATATCAATTTCACCCAATAGACCAAAATGATCTACGATTCCCCGTCCTCCTCTTCCCAATACACCCTCTCCATGTGCATCATCAACCATAGTAAGTGCTTGATATTTTTTTGCAAGTTTAACAATATCTGGTAATGGCGCTAAATCACCATCCATAGAGAATACTCCATCAGTTACTATTAATATAATAGGATCTGTCCCATCACTTTTAGCTGTTTTTCCAAGATCGCTAGCAAGCTTCAACTGTTCTTCAAGACTTGCCATATCACTATGTTTGTAAATAAATTTATTTTTAATCCCTGCTACTCGAACTGCATCAATAATTGAGGCATGATTAAGCTCATCGGAAATAACAATATCTTCTTTTCCAAGGAATGTTTGTATTGCTGCTGCATTGGCCATATACGCACTTGAGAACACTACTGCTTTTTCTGTACCTTTAAATTTTGCAATTGCATTTTCAAGATCGATATGTAATGTGTGTGTGCCTGCAAGAGTTCTATATCCAGTACCAACACCATAATTTTGAGTAGCATCGATGATTGCTTCTTTTAATCGGGAATGTTCTGCCAGGCCAAGATAGTGACTAGAACAAAAATTTAATTTATCTTTCCCATCAATGGTAAGATATGCTCCTTGTCCTGACTGAATAACCATTGGCTTTTTACCTTTTGCTACTTCTTTTTCAAGATTTGAATAAAACTGGGGAATGTTCATATTATGGTTCTAAAAGTACTTTACCGCATTCTCCACTTTTCATAACTTCCATTGCTTTTTCAAACTCAGATAGTTTAAATCTATGAGTAATAATTTTACGAAGATCAACTTTCCCTGATACTAATAACTTAGTTGTATCGTTCCACGTATCCCAAATCATACGCCCAAATACAGAATCAATTGAAAGCTCTTTATTAATCATATATTTGCCCCAATCAATATCTATTGTATCTTTAGGAATACCAAAAGCAATTATTTTTCCCGCTATCCGAGTCGCATCAAGTGCGACTTGAATACCAATCCTATTTCCAGACATCTCAAGAACTGCATCAAATGTATTGTACTCATTTTCAGGTAATTCCTCGAGTACACGATCAAATCCAATTTTGAGTGCAAGCTTTCTTCTATACTCTCTTCTATTAATTCCAACTACCTCTTTTGCACCATATGCTTTTGCTACCATTCCTGCACAAAGCCCCGTAGGACCAAGCCCCATTACGAGTATTTTCTTTCCTTTCACATCTGCTTTTGTCACTACATTTACTGCATTCCCTAAGGGTTCTTGTACACTCATCGACTCAACTGGAATTTTTGGATCATTTTTCCATGTAGTTTTAAGTGGGATAGTTGTATATTCTGCAAATGACCCGTCTCTTCCAATCCCAAATAACTCCATATTCTCACAAATATGCTTATTCCCTATTTTACATTGGAAACAGTTTTGGCAGAAAATATGAGTTTCAGAACTTACTAAATCTCCAACTTTTAGATCATTTTCAGGTTTGCCATTTATTTCAACAACTTCTCCTACTAATTCATGCCCAATAATTGCAGGAGGTGTTATATGTCCTTGTGCCCACGTGTTCCAGTCATAAATATTAATATCTGTACCACAGATTGAGGCATATTTTACTTTCACAAGGACTTCATCTTTTTTTGGAGTGGGAACAGGAACTTGTTTTATTAGGACACCAGGTTCTGGTTTCTCTTTGAGGACTGCGAGCATTGTTTTTGGTGTCATAGTAGCATTATGAGTATATACAAAGCAATTGTCAATCAATAATTATGACACACTGGAAGGTATACGTTTTACTCTATACCTTGGATATGATACAGTATTTTTCCAGCTGGCGCGCTAACTTCAACTTTTTCACCAACAGATTTTCCAATCAGTGCTTTTCCTAAAGGAGACTCATGGGATATTTTTCTTGCGGCAGGATCAGCTTCCCACTCTCCTACGAGTGTAAACAACTCTTTTTTACCACCTACGAGTACATTTACCCGAGATCCGAGTTGTACTACATGCCCGCCTTCATCTTCTTGAATAATTTTTGCTCTTTTGAGCATATCTTCAAGCTCTTCAACTCTTCCATCGATCAATGAAAGCTCCTCACGTGCTGCAGTATACTCTGAATTTTCAGATAAATCACCCATTGCTCTTGCTTGGCTTACTCTTTCAAGCACCTCAGGGCGTTTAACTTTTTTAAGTTCAGCAAGTTCTTTCTTTAGATCTTCAAGACCATCAGTAGTAACGTATATATATTTTCTGTCCATATTTTCTGAATACTAACTCCCGGAGAGTGGGAGTGCTCTTTTGCTTACAGTACTATACATAAACGATTGAAGAGTGTCAAGATCCTGGAGTAATATTTCTTTTTTTTACAGATAGAGAGGATCCAACATTCAATGATTTCCCATACACTTTTACTCTATTTCTATACATCTGGAGCACTACTTTTGAAATATCACGAGGATGAAACGCAGCAAAATTTGTGTCTACAATCTCAGAAGTTATTTTATTTTTCATATATATTCTCTGTATGCTATATGCAAAAAAATTTATAAAAGAAAAAAAAGAAAAAGAGGGAAAGCTCTTTTTCTTAAAATTAAATATTTGGGAAGTATTCGGAAAATATGTATATATCCAGTTATTCGCGTGTAAAAATGATGCATAGGTATGACAAGAATCATACACTACTTTCAGTTGGAGAACCTCACGCGCCACAAATATATTTTTTTTAGGAAGTAAAAGATTATCTTCACTCATCCACATATTCATACAGATTGTATCTGGAGCAAGTTCTGACTTTACCGCACGCTTTTTTCTTAAGATTGTCACGACCATAGTTGCCAAGAATCTGGTAATCCAAAGGGAGTGGTGACGAGTAATAATAAAAAGATCAATATCTGCTCCTTTTGTTGCATTCTCTGCTGCAACACTTCCGCTTATCCCAATCATACGGATTGTAGGAATTAATCGTAAAATTGAGACTATTCGCTTTGCAATCACCGTTTTCCTTTTACTTTCTTTTACATTTACCCGATAGGTTTTAACAAGAGATTCTCTCCCAGCAAGAACATAATATGTTCCTATTTTTTTAACCCAAGAAGTATTCTGTAATACAAGTTGTAAAGTTTTTTTGTCTACAACATATTTATAGAGATATCTGTGAAGATCAGATAAATTCAGAGGACTTGCAAACACGTCTGAGTATGTAAGCGTCTTAAGGATTGCAGTATCAATTTTATTTACTTTCATCTGGAGTTGGTACAAATATTGAATACAGTCCTTCTGCCAGCTTATCTACTGCTGTTTTAGAACTAGATTCCCCTGCCTGTACTGCACGAACTGCGTTTCCTAAATACACATCCATTCTTGCTATTTCTCCTCCACCATATGTGTCTGAATAAAAAAGAGATGATTTAGCTGTAGGAGCTTGATTCACCACCGCTGCTAAATACGGGTTATTTTTAAGAAGATCTCCCATATCTTTTCTTGGATATGCAACCGCAATTGGACGTTGAGCAGACTGTGCTTTAAACAACTTCTCCATATTTTCTTTTCTGCTTAAAAATTCTAAGAATTGAAAAGACTGTGCTTGTGCTTTTGATTTTATAGAGACTCCCTCTGCCCAGTATCCCGCCAGTGTTGCTTTTCCCTGTGCAGATGAATCATACTGTGGGACAGGATGTACTGAGAACTTAAAGTTTGGATTTGCGTGATTAATCTCCAGTATATCCCAAGAATATCCAAAGTAGAATGCAACCTTCCCTTGCACAAACGCAAGTTTTGAGTTTGGCATACTATTGTTCCAGATTGGGGTACAGATATCTGACTCAACTGCAAAACACGTATAGAAATCAAGAACTCCTACCATTTTGTTCTTTGCAAGAGTAGTCTTTTGCTCAGCTTGTTCGTCTGTACTCGCATTTACTCCTGCAAGAGAAGTCATATCAATACTACTTTGTACAGACAGTAAGGAGAGTATATCTGCAGCATGATCTACATTATCATAAGTACCTAGTGAAGCACCTGACGTTTTAATCTCACCAGTTTGTTCATCAATCACGGTAAGAGCTCGAGCAACATCCATAAAAGATAGCCAATCGTGTGGAACTGAGTATCCACCAGCAGATAAGATATCGTCATTGACATACATCACTAAGGAATCATATCCGATAGGCACTCCATAGTATGCTCCATTCACTTCCATGTCCGAGTTAATCACTGGATAATAATTTTTCTCTATATCTACTTCTTTTTGTATTGAAGAAGGGAGGGGTGCAAGATGAGAAGAAAGAAGAGATGTCCAGCTATTATGAAAACGGAAAATATCAGGACCTGTACCTTCGTTTATTCTTGTTTTTAGAAAAGCAATATATCCACCAGGAACATCTTTAATATCTGCTCTATTTTCATATTTCACTTTTATATTTGGATATTCTTTCTCAAAATCCTGAATAATTTCTTGAAAAACAGCTTCATTTTCCCATATTCCCCAGTATGTAATTTCTGCATTCCCTTCTCCAGATTTTCTAAAAAATGCAAAAAACAAAATAATTGTTAGTAATAGGACACCAATAATTCCTGCAATTATTCCAATTATTTTTTTCTTGGAACCCATGCCTCCTCCATAGACGGCTCCAGAATCTACTGGTGGTTGTGCTGGAGGAGGTTGTATTGGAGGTACCGCTTGAGGTGGTGGAGTAACTTGCTCTGTAACACCTGGGTTTAAATTAGTTGTCTCTGGTTGCATAATAACTAGTACTTTCTTTGTATATACAAATAGTATAATAATAATATAAGTAAAAAGCTATGAAATTTCCAAAGTTGTCTTTCCCCAAAAAACCACTTTCAATACTTGTCCCCTCTTTTTGGTTTCTTACAGGATTCTGTATTGCTGCACTTACACTTGCAAGTATTATCATTATCTATTTCCAAAAAACATACGAGGATAAAGTAATTCCAGGAGTTTTTGTAGGAAGTACCTATGTGGGGGAAATGTCCCAAGAACAAGTAAAAAAGATTTTTGACGAAAAAAATGAAAAAATTAATCAAGTATTTTTTACCCTTTCTCATGAAAATAACATCGCAACAGTTTCTGCCCAAGACTTGAATATTGGATACGATACTGAACTTATTACAGACCAAGCAATGTCGATTGGGAAAAACTCTAATATCTTAAGCGATATGGCAATTATTGTAGACTCATATTTAAACGGATTAAATCTCAAACCATCATACACATCAGACCCAGAAAAAATAAAAGAGAAGCTTACCGATATCGACAAAAAAATTACGGTAGAACCTGTTGATGCTCTATTTACGGTAGAGAACAATAGAGTTACTGCATTTCAACAATCAAAAGATGGCCAAAAAATTGATTATGAAAAACTTAATAAAACGTTAGACACGTATGTACACAAAATTGTTGCTGGAACAACAGAAAAAAATATTGTGCTTTCAATTCCTGTTACTGTTTTAAAACCTGAAGTCTCTACAGAAAAAGCAAACAATCTTGGCATTGTTGAAGTAATAAGTACAGGTGAGTCACATTTTGTTGGATCTATTCCTAATAGAGTTCATAACATTGCACTTGCTGCTTCAAAAATTAATGGAATTCTTGTTGCTCCAAATGAAGTTTTTTCTTTTAATAAATCTATCGGGGACATATCCAGATATACAGGATATAAAGAAGCATATGTTATCTCTGGAGGGAAAACAGTACTGGGTGATGGAGGTGGAGTTTGCCAAGTATCTACCACTCTCTTCCGCTCTGTTCTCAATGCTGGACTTCCTATTGTAGAGAGATATGGACACGCATATCGAGTAGGATATTACGAACAACAATCAGCACCTGGATTTGATGCAACAATTTATGTTCCTACTGTTGATTTTAAATTTAAAAATGACACAAAACATCATATTTTAATTCAGTCCTATGTTGATCCATCAACAATGACTCTCACTTTCACCATATATGGAACAAAAGATGGACGACAAGTATCTATCACAAACCCTGTAGTTAGTTCCCAAACACCACCTCCTGCTCCTGTATATCAAGATGATCCATCTCTTCCTAAAGATACAATCAAACAAGTAGAGTATGCAGCTGCAGGAGCAGTCGTTAGTTTTAGCCGAACAGTTATGAAAGATGGTAAAGTTTACATCTCAGATGAATATACTACCAGATATAGACCATGGGGAGCTGTATACCTCAAAGGAACAAAAGAAGGATAAAAAACATAGATTGAGATAATGGCACAGATCTTAACAATAGAATCAGCAATTCACGAAATAAAAAAAATCCCAGATCCAATCATTCTTGCAGGAGGATGTTTTGATGTTCTGCATCCAGGACACATTTCATTTCTTTCACACGCAAAAAAAATAGGAGGTGCTCTTGTTGTATTCGTTGAGAGTGATGAAAAAATTAAGTCTATGAAAGGAGAAAAAAGACCGATACATACTCAAAAAGACAGAGTATATATTCTCTCTCATCTGACTATAATTGATTATGTTATCCCACTTCCATTTTTCAGTACCAATAAAGAGTATGAAGATCTTGTGTATGCACTCAAGCCAACTTTTTTTGCAGTAACAAAAGATGATCCTGTCATTCAATATATACGACCTCAAGCAGAAAAGATAAATGCATCAGTCGTAGAAGTTACAGAAAGAATTGATGCACACGCATCATCCCAGATCATAAAAGAGTTGAATATTTAACCTATAATGCGGTACAATACCAACCATATATGAAAAAGATTTTTATTGTCTACGGAGTACTTGTTGTTATAGTTATTGCGCTAATTATTTGGAGAATTACTGCGTTTAACTTTACTCTTCCTTTTATCTCACAAGCACGTGCTCAGGTAAATGGTCAAGAAATTCATCTTTTACTTGCAAAAGATGAAAAAACTCGTATGCAAGGACTTTCAGATAGGAGATCACTTAAAAAAAATTCAGGTATGCTCTTTGTGTTTGATAAAAAAGATACGTACGGATTCTGGATGAGAAAAGTCAATTTTCCTTTAGACATCATTTTTCTTGATGGGAATAAAGTAGTAGATATAAAGAAAAATGTACAACCAGCAAAAGAGGATGAAATCAATCCTCCTGTGTATACTCCAAAAGCTCCTGCAAATTATGTACTGGAAGTAAATGCAGGCACTGCAGATGAACTCAAAATTAACGAAGGTTCAACAATTACATTTGAAAATATTAATTAACCTTTTGCTCCATGAAGATTCTCAGTATTGAAACGAGTTGTGACGAAACCAGTGCTGCTGTTGTCCAAAAAAATGATACTACGTATCCGACAATTCTTGGTTCTGCACTTGCATCCTCAAGTGATTTACACGCATTAACTGGAGGGATAATACCAGAACAAGCAGCCCGAGCCCAACTCGAGTATATCTTCCCCATCATTTCTAAAGCACTTCTTGAATCTGAAGGAAAAACCTTTTCTCATACTCCTGAGAATTACAAAAAAGGAATGGACATTCTTTCCAAATCTATCGATGCCATAGCTGTTACTCAAGGACCTGGACTCATAGGATCATTACTTATAGGAGTAGAGTCTGCAAAAGCACTTGCACTTGTATATGATAAGCCACTTATCCCAGTAAACCATCTTCTCGCACATATTTATGCAAATTGGATAACAACATCAGATGAAAAAGAGACCCAACAAATACAGTTTCCTTTTATCGGTTTAATAGTATCAGGAGGACATACCGATCTATTGCTATTTAAGAATCATGGGGATTATACATGGATTGGAGGAACAAGAGACGACGCAGCAGGAGAAGCATTAGATAAAATTGGGAGATTACTCAATCTTTCCTATCCAGCTGGACCACAAATTGAAAAACTTTCACAACTTGCAAAAAAGAAAGATATTAAGTTTTCAAGACCGTTAAAATCTCTTGAAACATTTGATTTCTCATTTTCTGGTTTGAAAACAGAAGCAGCACGATTTATTCGCTCTCAATCTACATTAACTCCAGAACTTATCTCAGAAATATGTTATGCAGTACAAGATGCAATTGTAGATGTTCTTGTCTATAAAACAGTTCATGCCGCAGAAAAATATAACTGTAGTTATATAGTACTTGGAGGGGGAGTCAGTGCAAACCAAGCCCTGAGAGATTATTTCCAAAAAAAAGCTTCAGATTTTAATATACAAGTCATGTATCCTGAGAAACAATTTACTACAGATAATGCAAGTATGATCGGTGCATATGCAGCATATAACATGCACGCAAAACCTTTAAAAAGCATTCAGGCCAAGCCTAATTTATACCTCGTATAATTGACAAGACTTTACCTATAGTATAGAATGCCTCTTTGTGTAACACTCGATTACTTGTTATACTAAACTCTCATTATGAAGACAGTAATATTAGTTGAATCACCAACAAAAGCAAAAACATTAAACAGATTTTTAAAAGGGAAATATGATATTGAAGCATCCCTTGGTCATATCCGTGATCTTCCAAAAGGGAACTTAGGAGTTGAGATTGAAAATAATTTTTCTCCAAAATATGTTATCCCCAAAGAAAAAAGAAAAACTGTAGAGTCATTAAAACGTACTGTTAAAAATGCAGACATGGTTTTACTTGCAACAGACCCTGATAGAGAAGGTGAAGCTATCGCGTTTCATCTCAAAGAAATTCTCGATACAAATAAAAACAAAAGAAATTTCAAAAGAATTGTATTCCATGAAATAACAAAAGAAGCAATCCAAGATGCGCTGAATCACCCTCGATCAATAGATAATAATCTTGTAGCTGCACAAACTGCACGAAGAATTCTTGACAGAATTGTAGGGTACAAACTTTCTCCGGTGTTATGGAAAAAAGTCAAAAGGAAACTATCTGCAGGAAGAGTACAGTCAATTGCACTCAGACTTATTGTAGAAAGAGAAGATGAAATTAAAAAATTTAAATCAAAAGAATATCATAGGATATACGTTGATCTTACTCAAAAAAATGATACTACCCCTATTGAGTTTGAATTAATCTCAATTGACGGAGAAAAAATTGAGAAATCTGAAAAGATTACTCTGTATGATGGAGAGTATAAATATTCGTTTAACATACTGACAAAAAATGATATTGAGACGATTAAAAAAGACCTTGAATCAGGAACATATGCAGTTAAAGATATTATTCAAAAGGACACAAAAAGATCTCCATATCCACCATTTACTACTTCTACTTTGACACAAGAAGCATATAGAAGACTTGGATACTCAAGTAAACGAACGATGAGTATTGCACAACGTCTCTATGAAGAAGGATTTATTACCTATCATAGAACAGACTCTTTTAATTTATCTCAGAGTTTTATTACATCAAGTAGATCATTTATTGAAAAAACATTTGGGAAAGAATTTTTATCTACTGAGACAAGAGTGTATAAAACAAAATCCAAAATGGCTCAAGAAGCACACGAAGCAATCAGACCAACGTCTGCAGTAGATAAAACAACAGAAGTTACAAGTACTCTTGGGAGAGACTTTGCAAAATTATACGGACTCATCTATAAACGCGCAGTAGCAACACAGATGGCAGAGGCGTTATATGCATCAACAAAAGTTCAAGTAGAAACAACAAAAGAAAAAACATATTTATTTGAGACAAATGGAAGAGTACTCAAATTTCCAGGGTTCTTAAAACTTTGGTATTTTGAAGAAGAGGAAAATATGCTCCCGCCACTCACTGTTGGAGAAAAACTGAATTATGGGAGAACTAAAATTACCGATCATAACTCTACTCCTCCACCAAGATACAATGAAGCATCTCTTATTTCATCACTTGAAAAACACGGAATTGGAAGACCATCTACGTATGCACCGATAATCTCTACTATCACAGATAGAGGATATATTGAGAAAATTGAAAATAGATTTGTTCCCACTTCTGTAGGAGTTGCAGTAACTCAATTTTTAGTACTCCATTTCCCAAATATTGACGATATTCCTTTTACTTCTCGTATGGAGGACAAATTAGACGATGTAGCAAACGGTTCTCATGAATGGACAGAGTTACTCAAAGAGTTTTATGAACCATTTGCACAAGATATTGAAAAAGTACAAGATGTAGAAAAAATAGAAGTAGAAGAAGAAACAACAGGAGAAAAATGTCCAGTATGTAAAGAGGGAGATATTGTATTAAGAAGAAGTAAATTTGGGAAGTTTTATGCATGCAACAGATTTCCTGATTGTACATATAAAAGGTCCTATCAAATAGAGACTGAGTATCTGTGTCCAAAAGATGAAGGAAAAGTGATTATGAAAAAAACAAAACGTGGACGTACTTTCTTTGGTTGTGGAAACTATCCAAACTGTGATTTTGCAGTATGGAAAAAGGAAGATTTAGAAGCACAAGGAGCTAAGAAAGTTGAAAATACTTCTGTGCAAGAAAATACAAAAGAACAAACACACACTAACTAATACACTATGAAAAAACTGGTGGCACAACAATTAAGAGAGTACATACCTACCCAAGAAGATCTCCAAAAAATAAAAAAACAAAGACAAGACATTTATATTATTTTAGATGATGTATTAGATACATATAATGTAGGTGCAATATTTAGACTCGCAGATGCTGTTGGGGCAAAAAAAGTATATTTATGTGCTGGTACAGAAACACCTCCAAACTCTCGAATTAAAAAAGCATCTGTATCTACATGGCAATGGATTGATTGGGAGTATCAGCCAACTGCGCTTACTGCAGTTGAGCAATTAAGATCTAAAGTTCCAGATATCTCTATTGTCTCTGTAGAACTTGATCCCCGCTCTATTCCTTATGACACTGTTGAGTACTCACTTCCTATTGCTTTGATTGTCGGACATGAATCACATGGAGTCAGTAAAGAAGCTCTTGATGCAAGTGATATGATTGTAAGTCTTCCTCAATTAGGTATCAATACGAGTCTGAACGTAATGGTCTCTCTTGGTATTGCTTTATATCAAGTACTAGAAAAAAATAATATCAGGTGATATCATACTCAGATATGTCAGGTACAACAATAATTGTTACTTCTGGAATCATCAGAAATCATGAAAACAAAGTACTCCTTGTAAAAAGAGCGCCGAATGATAGTTTCCCAAATAAATGGCAGTTTCCTGGAGGGAAAGGAGAATACGGAGAGCATCCTGAGGAAAGTTTAAAAAGAGAGATCTTAGAAGAAACAGGTCTTACTATCACTCCATTATTCCCGATCGTCATAAATCAGTTTAAAAGTTCTACAAAGGAAATCCAGTATATAGAAATTTTTTATCTTGTAGATCTTGTATCACAAAACCAAATTGTAGAGTTAAGCTCTGAACACACAGATTTCTCATGGATAGATATTGATGAAGTTACAAATTTTGATACAACAGAGTATATCCAGGCAGTTGTTGCAAAAGCAAAATCATTTCCTTTTTTCTCATCAAAATAACCTAGTAGCCTGAGTGTGATACAATACATACCATGGAATCAACCCTGCCTATTATCATCACGATCGTCATTGGATTTTCTGTAGTAATTTTTATTCTCTACAAAAAATTATCCCAAAATACTCTTGACCAAAATCTCGTTAGCTGGCTTCAATCAATGCAGGAAAGTATGGAACGGAGTACCTCAACTGTAAATACTTCACTCATGCAAAATTCACAAGCACTCAATGAACGACTAGATAATGCAACAAGAGTAATCTCAAGTGTACAAAAAGAAATTGGACAAATGTCTGAAATAGGACGATCAATGAAAGAATTACAAGATTTTTTACGATCACCAAAATTAAGAGGAAATATAGGGGAACAAATTTTAAAAGAACTTCTTGGACAGATGCTCCCTAAAAGTTCTTTTCATCTGCAGTATGCATTTAAAAATGGAACCATAGTAGATGCTGCTATTAAAACAGAAGCAGGAATTATTCCTGTAGACTCTAAATTTCCTTTAGAAGGATATCGCAAAATGCAAAGTGCACAAGAGAGTGCCCAAAAAATATCTGCAGAAAAACAGTTTGTCTCAGATGTTAAAAAACATATTGAAAGTATTGGAAAAAAATATATTGTCCCTGGAGAGGGAACAATTGACTATGCACTTATGTATATTCCTTCAGAAGCAGTCTATTACGAGATAGTAAATAATCTCACATTATATGAATATGCTTCTCAAAAGAAAGTTCTTCCTGTTTCTCCTATGACATTCTATGCATATCTACGCGCAATAATGATGAGTTTTGAAGGACAAAAAATTAGTCAAAAAGCATATGAGATATTACAAAATCTTAAGTCTATCCAGATTGAATATCAAAAAGTTGACGAGAATCTTTCGACGTTATCAAAACATTTACATAACTCATCAAATATGATGATTAGTGTACAAACAGGTTTTGGAAAACTTGGACAAAAAATCACAGAAACAAATAGATTACATACTGATGAGAAAGAATTATTAGAATAATACTTAAACCAGGGGTATTTTTAAAAAAGTAGTATTAGTTTTTATCACTGTCTATAGCACAAGAAGAAGAATCAAGACGACTATATAACTTCACTACGTCCTCTACTAACTCAATAAACAAATATCTCTCTTCATCAGTAATATCATCAGGCATATTTGCCCATGCAAACTCTAGATTTCTTAAAGTCTGTGCAGTATCATCATAATCTGCTGTATAATTTATTCGGCGGTTACGGAGAAGATCTCGCAAAATATTTTTTTTCATAAACTGTACAGTTGTATAGTCTCAGTTTAGAATGAATGAGTAAAAAATGCAAGTAACAAACATCTATATCCTTAGCAGTCATTAAATATCTTTTGATAACAAAGTATGTCTATATATATTAAAATATGTCAATAGATTTAGATTGATATATCAATCTAAATGTAAAATATTATCAGGCTATCACTTATTTTTTATTACTGCTAAGATCTGATACAATGCGTATATGAATAATACTCAGCTCAATGCTTCACAAAAAAAAGCTGTTCTATCAGGAGAAGGCCCCTTACTTATTATAGCTGGAGCAGGGACAGGAAAAACAACGGTGATCACTGAGAGAATAAGACACCTTATTGTAGATAAAAATATTGATCCAAGTAGCATCCTTGCACTTACTTTTACTGAAAAAGCTGCTTCAGAGATGGAAGAACGGGTGGATATGATGATGCCTTATGGATACTCACAACTATGGATATCCACTTTCCATTCCTTCTGTGACACTCTTCTTCGCGAAGAGGGGATACATATTGGGCTAAATCCAAACTATACACTTATGACAGAATCAGATAGTGTACTTTTCTTAAAACAGCATTTATTCACTCTCAATCTAAAATATTTTAGACCGTTAGGAAATCCGAATAAATTTGTCGAAGCAATGCTCCAACATTTCTCAAGACTTCAAGACGAAGATATTTCTCCATCTGAATATCTTGAATGGGCACAATCTCAAGTCTCTCCAGATACACAAAATTCACTAACAGATGAGGAAAAAGAAGAGGCTGAAAAAAACTTAGAATTAGCAACAGCCTACTCTCAATACTCAGATATAAAATTAAAAGCAGGGATGATTGACTTCTCTGATGTTATTGCCCAAACACTTGCTCTCTTTAGAAAAAGAAAAAACATTTTAAAAAAATATCAAACACAGTTTAAATATATTCTTATTGATGAATTCCAAGACACAAACTTTGCTCAAAACACTCTTGCAGTTATGCTTTCTGGAGAAAAACAAAACATTACAGTTGTTGCAGATGATGACCAAGCAATTTATCGATGGAGAGGAGCCGCACTTTCAAATGTAATACAGTTTAGAACTAATTTTCCTAAGGCACAGATTATTACCTTAACTCAAAATTATCGATCTGTCCAAGCAATTTTAGATAGTGCATATATGATGATCCAACATAACAATCCAAACAGACTTGAAGTTATGGAAAAAATAGACAAGAAATTAATTAGTAATAAAAAGTCTAAAGATTTCCCTATTGAGTTTATCTACACCACAAGAAGCGATGAAGAGGCAGAGTCCATAGCACGTAAAATACTAGAGTTAACAAAAAAAGACAGGTATACATACTCAGATATTGCAATACTTGTTCGGGCAAATAATCATGCCCAACCAATTACACAAGCTCTTCAACGTTTAAAAATTCCCTATCAATTTTTAGGACCTGCACAGTTATTTCAAAGAGACGAAATAAAAAACTTAATATCATATTTACGGTTACTCGCAAATCTTGAAGACTCTGTTTCACTTTTTAAAGTTCTCCAGATGGATATTTTTAGATTACCTATGAGGGACCTAACTTTTCTTTTACAGTTTGCAAAAAAAAATAACTACTCTCTTTTTGAAGCTCTTGAGAAAATTGAGGAAACAAACCTCACAGATGAAACAAAAGAAAAAATAAAAAAAATACATGAAATGATTATTCATCATCTTGATAGATCAAAGGTCGATATGCCAGGACAAATTCTTTACTATTTTCTAACTGACACAGGCTTATTTGAAAAGTTTGTAGAGTATAAAACACAACAAGAAGAACAGGTTGCTCAAAATATTGCAAGATTTTTTGACAAATTAAAAACATACGAAACACTGAATAAGAATATAAGTTTGCACTCCACTGTCGAGTGGATCGATTTGATGATGGAAATGGGTGATAGCCCGCTTATTCAAGAGATTGACTGGAAAGAATTTAATGCTGTAAAAATATTGACTATTCATTCAAGTAAAGGATTAGAGTTCCCTGTAGTATTTTTGGTAAACCTTGTAAACGATAGATTTCCATCAAGAGCGAGACGAGAAACATTACCAGTACCAGATAATTTAATAAAAGAAGTACTCCCAACAGGAGACTTTCATATTCAAGAAGAAAGAAGGCTTTTTTATGTAGGGATGACCAGAGCAAAAGAAAGGCTTTATTTTACCGCGTCTAAATTTTATGCAGAAGGAAAACGTGAAAAAAAACTTTCTCCTTTTATTTCTGAAGCACTACCTGAAGTAAATCTACAAAAAACTGAGAAGTACTCACCTACCCAACTTACTTTATTAGAAGCAACGAGAGATTACTCAGTAGAAAATAACAGTTTAAATAATACAGAGCCTTTACTACCACTCAATATAACTTCTATTTCATTTTCCCAACTCCAAGCATTTGATCTTTGCCCTCTTCATTTTAAAGCAAGATATCTCCTTAACATCCCTACTCCTAACTCAGGACCTCTTAGTTTTGGATCAGCAATGCATGAAAGTTTACACGAGCTCCACAGTTCAGCTATGGAAAAAATACTTTTCTCAAAAAAAGATTTTTTACTACTCCTAAGAAAACACTGGAGATCTGAAGGATTTATGTCAAAAGCATATGAGAATGAAATGTTTGAACACGGCGAGCATTTATTAGCACAATATTATGACACGTATTATGATCCTGTTCACTCTCCTCTTACACTTGAACATCCATTCTCATTTTTTATTAATAAAAACGAAGATCCTCAATCCAAGCCTGTAAAAATATCTGGATTTATAGACAGAATCGATAGAAGACCTGATGGAGGAATTGAGATTATTGATTATAAAACAGGGAAACCAAAATCTCTTTCAAAGAGATCGTACCAACTCCAGCTTGGACTTTATGCTCTTGCTGCAACACAAGTTAAAAATGAATATCTCGGAAAAAAACCTGAAGAAATTACTGTTTCTCTCCTATACTTAGAAACAGGCGAAAAACTTACTCGAGATATTACGCTTGATGATCTCAAATATACTGAAGCAGAGATTCAGAAAAAAATTGCTGAGATTGAACAAAGTGATTTTGCATGTAGTAAGAATATCCTTTGTCAAAACTGTGAATATAAAATGCTTTGTAATGCGTATTAATAGCTATTTCTCCAAAAAAAATCTCGGCTTTCACCGAGACTTTTTATTAGCACTGGGAAGAGAGTAAGCCAGATTCTGTTTGTCACTGCTATTTATCTATGCCCTCAAGCTTCGGCCTATACTAGCGAGATAAAGCATCTCTCGGCCATTCGGAGGTTGCAGCGGGTGGGATTGTCATCGTTTCACACTCACTCGTCTCTGTGACTCTCAGGAATTGTAAATTCAACTCCTGTTCCCGACTCCATATGTGAGTAAAGAGTCAGAACACCAGCTATTGCTAGTCGGAGCTTACGCCCCGATCCCGGCTTTAAGACTGTCTGGACTTTCCTCCACATGATACCTACTCATGCAGTAGCAGCTCTTCTTCCCAGAGCTATATACCATTATACACTATTTGTGGCTAAAAATAAAGCTTATAGTAATTGATTGGTTGTGCTATTACCTCTCCATATCTACTTTTGGAGGAAATCGAGTATGTCCTGAAGTATAATTTCTTCAAAATGTGGTTGAACAATAGAGTATTTCTTTACACTACTATCTGCATTCATCCACGTAAGCTGCTTTTTTGCATTGTGATATTCGGCATATTTCCATTTCTGAATTGCTTCTTTATATGATACTTCATTCTGGAAATACTCAAACAACTCTCTAAATCCATTTGTCATTTTGATGGTGTTGGAAACATTTTCATACTGGGCAAAAACTTCTTTTGCTTCTTCTATTGCTCCTTGTGTAATACGAGCATCTACCCGAGCATCAATTTTTCTTCTGAGTTGATCTAGTGGAGCAACAAGTCCAATATTGAAAATTTCATAACCTGCCAAAACAGCACTTTGCTGTAAATTTCCAGATTTTTTACCGTTTAATGTATTTTTCCACTTTGCTACTTCAATCGCTCTGATAAGTCTTCGAGGATTATTTCTATCAGAATCATTCATCCGGGATATCTTATTTTTATCTTCTTTTTTTAGCAAATCTTGTAACTGAGTCACTGAGTATTTTGAAAGTTTCATACGAAGTGATACGTTTTGAGGTACTGATAATGTCTGGGGAGGATTGGACAAGGCAGAGATATAAAAATTAGAACCACCCACAAAAATAGGAATAATTGAAGTGTCGAGGTCTGAAAGTACTTTCTCTACGAGATATAGATAATCAGCTACTGAAAACTCTTCTGTTACAGACGTAAGTACTGCAGATAAATAGAGTCGAGAATAGGGGATAGTAAAATAGCCAATATCATACTTTCCTTCTGGACAGGATATAAAGTCTGAGTCTTCAGGAATGTCTTTCCCCACAATAATATCTATCGATTTGTAGACTTGTCGTGAGTCTGCATTAATAACTGCAGCATTAATATTCCTGACAATATCAAACACGAGAGCTGTTTTCCCACTTGCTGTAGGTCCACTCACTATAATCGCCTTTTTCATATAGGCCAATTATACCCTATCTAATATATTTCTTGAGACTTTTTCCAGGTGTAAATCCAGGAGCTTTTCGTGCCGCCAATGTAATTGTCTCACCTGTTTTTGGATTTCTTCCTTTTCTTTGTTTTCTTGATCTCACACTAAAAGTACCAAATCCTGTTAAGACAACTTTCTCATTTCTTTTTAGTGAATCACGGATACCATTGAGAAAAACTTTTACAGCCTCTTTTGAAGCTTTATTTGTGAGATTGGCTTTCTTTGCTACTAGCTCAATAAGATCTTTCTTCGTAACTGATGCCATGGGCAGAACTCACCTCCTTACTTTCCAACATAGATTGATATAACAATACAACTTATCATTCATGATTGTCAAGTAAGAGGCACTGCTTGATAAAAAGGGAGGAAATGAATATTATTCTTTTGGTTCTGAGACTCTAAATTCTCGGATTGCGGTTACTTTAACTACACCAGGAACAATTAATTTTCTATCTACTTCTTCTTTTATCTGTTTTGCAACAATTGTAGTTTCTACATCATCCATTTTCCCAGGATTTACAATAACACGAAGTTCACGTCCTGCTTCAAATGCATATGCATCAAC
This sequence comes from Candidatus Levyibacteriota bacterium, assembly GCA_039809365.1. GTDB lineage: Bacteria > Patescibacteriota > Microgenomatia > Levybacterales > GWA1-39-11 > JBDHUV01. The sequence continues at coordinate 3,405 of JBDHUV010000001.1, read as the reverse complement.
TACTCCATCGTAACTTTTTGCAATCTCTTCCATATCTCTCATCCTCTTGAAGTAGTCTTCTATATCTTCGTGTCGTGCTCCTGGCCTTGCTCCTGAAATTGCATCTGCTATATACACAATAACTGACTCAACTGAACTGAAAGGTCTATCTTCATGATGCTCAAGAACTGCATTAATAACCTCTTTCGGCATTTTGTATTTTTGTAAAATCTCAGCACCAAGAGTAACATGACTTCCCTCTTTGTCATAATTTACTTTCCCAATATCATGGAATAGACATCCGAGTTTTACGATCTCAACATTTGCACCTATTTCGTGTGCAATCTGCATGCCAATTTTTGTTTCTTCAAGAGTGTGGACAATTAGATTCTGTCCAAATGAGGTGCGGAATTTAAATCTTCCAAGCATTGCAATTAGATCTGGGTGAATATTGTATGCATTTACTGCATGAGCAAGCTTCTCTCCTTCTTCAAACATAATTTTTTCTACATCTTTTCTTACTTGCTCAACAACTTCTTCAATACGTACAGGTTGAATACGAGTATCTTTAATCAAAAGTTCTAATGCTCTTCTTGCAATTTCTCTTCTTACCGAGTCAAAAGAAGATAAACGGATTATTCCTTGTTCATCAAGATCTACATCAACTCCAGTTGCATTTTCAAATGCGCGAATATTACGCCCTTCTTTTCCAATGATCTTTCCTTTTACATCTTCATCTTGGATTTTTACTGCAGAGATTGTGTATTCAGGAACTATATCTAATGTACCGTGTCGCATTGCATCAACTAAAATCTCTTGTGCTCTTTTGTGTGCAACAGCTTTTGCTTCATCTTCAGACTCTTTAATAATACGAGCAACATCTGCTTTTGAATCTTTGCGAACTTCGTCTAAAAGCAGTGTACGAGCCTCTTCACGAGTTAGAGAAGAAACATTTTCTAATTTTTTCAAATACTCTTCACGAGTTGTGTCTGACATAGTAATTTTTGACCAGTGAGAAGATGCTCAAGTAATGAGTTATGAGAGAAAGAAATGAGAAATAATCCTACAGTTCATAAACATACGTGCACTCACTGTTATCTTTCCCATTATAAGGCTGTAACCTGAATTAGTCAATAAGTCCTTCACTTTGTAAATCATGAAACACTTCATTAATAGAGGACTTTTTATAACCTTGAAGCTCTGTATGAGTATAGTCTAGCTCTCCTTTAGCTAGTACTACTCGTAATATCTTGCCTCTTAGCTGTCTTCGAGATCCTTCAAATGGAGATTGTTTTACATAGTGTTTACTTTTCGTGTTCGCATTCTCTCCATTCTTAGCAAGACTTGCTCCATAATCCATGAGCGCATAGTACCAATCTCTATAGTTTTCCTCAGGAAGTGTACGTTCAACATATTGAAGTATTTGCTTGTCTGTAATTTTATCTGAATCAGAAAAGAAAAAATGAATAAAAACTCTTCGTATATTTGTTTCGATAAAAACAGCTTTTTTATTAAATGCGAAAGAAAGAATCGCACCAGCTGTATACTTACCAATTCCAGGAAACTGTATAAGAAGCTTTTCATCATCTGGCAATTTCCCTCCAAAATCACTTACGACTATCTTGGATGTTTTATGTAAATAGAGAGCTCGTCTGTTATATCCTAATCCACTCCATAAACTTAAAACTTCTGTAATAGATGCTTTAGATAATGACTCAAAATCTGGATATTTTTGTATAAATGCTAAATATTTGGGAACAACCCTTTCTGTTTGTGTCTGTTGTAACATAAGCTCTGAAACAAGAATAGTATATGGATCATGTGTATCTCTCCAAGGAAAATCTCTTCTATTTTTTTCGTAAAAAGTATATATTGTTTTTTTAAAGGAAGTAACGTGATCCATGAGGTAAAACTACTGAATATATGATTTAAAAATATCTAAATTCTTTTTATCAGGTCCTTTTTTATCAAACCCAGGCACTTCTAAAATAAGAGGGATGTCTTTTGTTATAGGGCTATTTACGAGTGACTTAAAAACTTCTGAAGAGATCTGTCCTTCACCAATATTTTCATGTCTATCACGATTTGACCCAAAAGGATCGCGACTATCATTGACATGAATAACTTCAAGTTTTTCAAGACCGATTATTTTATCAAATTCTAAGAAAAATTCATCAAATTTTTTCCGAGAACTCAAATCATATCCTGCCGCATGGAGATGACATGTATCTAAACAAATTTTTAATCTCTCATGATTTACATCACGCACAATATTCCCTAATTCTTCAAGAGTTGTACCAATTTTACGTGTACCTGCATTTTCTGCAATAAACACCGTATCTTCTGGCGTTTGTTCTATTACTTTTTGAATGTTCGTAATTAACTTTTCATATGTTCCATTTGTAAGCGAACCTAAATGGATAATACTCCCTCTAATATGCATTCTAGATGCTAATTTTAATTCTTTCGTCAGCGCTGAAACAGACGCATACCCTCCTTTTTCAGTATTTGCCAGATTGATTAAATAACAAGCATGGAAATATATTGGTTCAATTTTTAATCTTTTCTTTGCTTCCTTAAATTTTTCAGCAGTCTCATCAGATACTTCAGGCTGGCTCCAAAATCTTGGAGAAGAAGCAAAAATCTGCAGTGTATTTCCACCTTTAGAGGCAATACTTTCAAGTGCAACAGCAAATCCTCCACTAATTGATTGATGTGCTCCGATTTTCATCCTATTATTATACCTCACTATACGTCTTATTAAAAAGATAAACTACATAATTTTATTGACTATAGGATTATTTTTTGCTATAATTATATTGTTCTTTTACAACTCGGTTCATAGAGGAAGGACTACACCATGTTTAGCCTGGTGGAGCAGCTGTGGAGCATGGGATATGCTCTCGCATTCTTCGTAGCGTTCGTATCGTTCAACCTCACAATGGTAATTCGTTTTGCCATTGAGAAGAAGGACTACGTTACTCCATTCCGTTCGTTCAAATTCGGTGACAACATCTTTCTACCAGTTTTCGCTGGTTTTGCAGGAATCATTCTGCAAAACTACGAACACCAAGGGAGATGGTACGAGACGAGCTGGTGGCACATACTGGTCTTTGTTGTCAGTCTGGGCACAATATTTTTCTTGGAAGGATATTACCCAGGCGGGACACCGAGCAGGTCCTTCTCCATCCCTTCACAAGGGTATCACACGGTCATGTTCGGGTTTGCAGCAGTCATTATTGTGCAAACAGCAATCGCTCTTGTATTCGCCGAGGGAGAATTTGTGTACAAGCTGCTGTCCTACGCAGGATTGGCAGGATACTTCTCCACCTTTCTCTGGGATATGGCAACAAGAACTACACACGAACCGAGTTAACATGGGCGGGGATTACTCCCCGCCCTCAATTCTATTTGATATAATCAGAT